>JAKSNX010000007.1 GCA_024405815.1 Paludibacteraceae bacterium
CATTTGCACGACGTATTGTGGCATACAGGGATAAATTAGGAGGCTATTATGCAAAAGAGCAGTTGATGGAGGTGTATGGATTCACTGCAGAACTTTATGAAAAGGTAAAAAACCAAATAAAGGTTAATCCGGCACTAATAAAAAAGATTGATGTTAATGCCTACGACATCGGGTATCTTAAGAGGCATCCGTATATATCATATTATGAGGCTAAAGCCATAGTGGATTACCGAAATTCCAAGAAGACACACCACATAGACTCAATAGAGGAGTTAAGAAACCTTCCTGACTTGAAACAGAACTTTGAAATAATCAGGCTTTATATAATGGTGGTGGAGAAATAGTCAAATGCTATTTCAGCTCAATTTGAATTCTTCTGTTAAGTTCGTTATCGGTACTAGAGATAGGCTTAGATGACCCATATCCTACGGTGGTGATACGTGATGAGTCTATACCATGTGCAATAAGATATGCAGCCACACTATCTGCACGAGCTTTTGACAGTTTCATATTATGTTCAAAAGTACCGGTTTCATCGGTATGTCCGCTTATTGTTACAGAGTAGCGGGCGTGAACTTTAAGGTATTCTACAAATAAGTCTAAATATGAGTAAGAGGCAGCGGTAACTTCACTTTTGTCTATATCAAAATAGATATTATCCAAAACAAAATCAGAGCCTTTCTCTTCAAGACCAGAACCACTTCTATGCTCAGGTGTCAGGGCTATACGTACAATACGCTTGTTTTCCCAAAATTTACCGTCAGCCAAACGGTTACAAGACATGTAGCCATTCTCTCCATTTACATCAACAATAAAACCAAACTCATCTCTGTAAGTGTTAATGGGGTATCCTATATTTTGAGCCTTTTGCCAAGTTCCGTCTGATGAACGTTTGCTGAAAAATATATCAAGGCCTCCCATACCACCCCTTCCGTCAGATGAGAAATATAGAATATTGTTATACGGATTGATGAATGGAGATATCTCATCATATTCAGTGTTAATCTCAGACCCCAGACGTTTTACATTACTGAAATCAAGGCTGCCGTCTTTGTTGTAGGAGACAGAGCATGAGTATATATCCTTGTCTGTTGCACCAGAACGTGAATTTTTAGGTTTGTTATCATCAACAGCAGAGAAATAGAGAGTAGAGCCGTCTGCACTGATACTTGGTGTACTTTGCCAACTGAATCTATTAAGTTCACCGCCACCACGTATAGGTTTGCTCCATTTACCATTTCTATTTATAGAGTAATCAATCTCACAACCCCCACTTCCATGTTGGTTACATGAGGTAAAAAACATATATTTTCCGTCTGAGGTTATGCAACATGCACCTTCGTTCTCATTGCTGCGGATTTCACCCAGTAAAGGGCGTACAGGAATCCATCCTTTATCTGAATTGACGCTATAGAAAATATCTTCCTGTATATCCATGCTTTTTGGGTGGAAAGTGCTTTTCCCCACAACTACAGTGGTGTAGAATCTTTTTTTATCGTTGTCAATAAAAGGCCAAATATTGTCGTATGGGGTGTTTATGCTATCTCCCATATACTCAATAGTTGCGTTTACAGGGTGTTGCTTCAGATATTTTGCAGCTTTGCAGTTTTCAAGGGCTTTCCTTATAGGTTTTGTCTGTTTCATACCGTTAAGCAGTTCAAGACTTTCGTCATAGCGTCCTGCGTCAAACAGTGCAATGGCAAGACGATATTTGATTAAATCAGGATTGTCCATATTCTTTACCGACATACCCTTTTTCAGTAGTTCAATCCTCTTGTCTGTCAGGTCAAAATCATTGTAATAGAAATCCAGTTGCTCATACCATACGCTGTGTTTTTTCTCTTTTGCCACTTTTTTTTCAAGCATCGCTCTCATTGCTTCTGTATCTCCTGCCATATCTGATGCCGCCATCAGATAAAGAGGCACAAGCAGCATAACTACTATAACGATGCTGTTTCTCATTACAAACTGTTATTTGTTACTTCAACTATTTGTTCGCGGATTTTTTCAACTTGAACAATGAAATCATCGTGGTCTGATGAGTAAAATTCAAGTGAGGGCAGAAAAGATATTTTCAGTGGTCCTGGAGTTGGATAGAATCTTGTTTTAGGCATTACGTTGAAGCCACCTTGCAGGCATACCGGAATTATTGGCAGTTCCATTGATTGAGCTATCTCAAATGCACCTCTTTTAAATTTTCCTACCATTCCATCGGGAGTTCTTGTGCCTTCTGGAAAAATGACAAGACTAGTGCCTCCGCTAAAAATCTCTTTAGCCTCCTGTAGCGTTTTAAACGCTTCTCTTCCCTTTTTGCGGTTAATGAAAAGGAACCCGGCTGACTTGCAAGCCCATCCGATAAAAGGTATATTCTCCAACTCCTTTTTCATTATCCATTTAAAGTTCACCCCTATATAACCGTATATTACAAATACGTCGTATATACTTGTATGGTTTGAAGCAAAAATATAGGATTGTCCCTTTTTAATATTCTCCTTGCCTTCAACCGTTACAGGACAGAATGATAGGAAGCAGATAAGTTTTGACCAAAACATTCCCGGATAATAGCCCCATATATTGTTATTGCCTATTGCACACCCAATTATAGTTGTAGTTGCACAGATAATTGTAGTAAAAATGCCAACCGGTATAAGGAAGAATATAAGGTAGGCAAACCATAATATTTTAATGAATGGATTCATTTTCTTACATTAGAAAGTACAAATTTAGTGATTTTTTATTTATTTTTGCAATAATATTGCTTGTAATATGTCATTAAAGGAGCAAACTACACTAAAACAGCAGCAAAAATTGTCTCCATCGCAGATATTGGTGGCAAATCTTTTGGAATCTCCACTTCTTGAACTTGAGGATAAAATCAAGACTGAGGTGGAGGAAAATCCTGCACTTGAAGAGTTTTTGCCTCAAAATAACACGGTGGAAGAAGAGAATGAGCGTACTGAAGATTTTTACAAAGATGAAGATGATGGCAATGAACAATCCAACGAAGGTGCTAATGACTTTGAATCTTACGATGAAATGGAAGATTTTGATACATCGTTCAGTTTCGGGGGCAGTGCAGATATACCTAATGACTATAATCAGGCATACGCAGAGGACCAGAGTTTTACGGAGTATCTCTCTTCACAACTTGCACCTCTGGCACAAAACAGACTTCAGCGTCAATTAGGAGATTTTATAATAGGTTCGCTTGATGATGACGGATATCTTAAAGCCGATATCGCAAAACTAACAGATTCCATTAACATACATTACTCGTTAGGAATAACAGAGGCTGATATGTATGATGCACTGCTTTTGGTTCAGAAGTTGGAGCCGGCAGGTGTTGGAGCCAGAACATTAAGGGAGTGCCTAAGACTGCAGGCGGAGAGGGCAATGACAGAGAATGATGGTGATAATGAGATTGCACAGGTTGCTGTAGATGTGTTGGATGAGTTTTTTGACGATTTTACCGCTAAAAAATACTCATATATCCAGAAAAGGTTACGAGTTGATGATAATCTTTTTAATGAGGCAGTGGATTTTATAAAAAAACTGAATCCCTATCCTTGTAATGCATTCACGGAGGCAAAGTATATGAAGGCACATGATGCAGTAACTCCTGATTTTTATTATGACAGCGAGTCAGACGTGCTAACTATTAACAACGGGAATATCCCAAAATTGAGTGTCAGCAAAGAGTATGACAAGATGCTCAAGACATATAATGATAGGGAGACCTCCGCTTTTGTAAAACAGAAAATTGACAGTGCCAATCAGTTAATAGAGGCAATAGAGCAGAGAAGTCAGATTTTGAGTCGTGTTATGACCTCTATTATCAAGGCACAGAAAGAGTTCTTTATGCATGGAGATGATGCTTATTTAAAGCCGTTAACTATGCAGAATATTGCTGATTTGGCTAACTGTGATGTCTCTACTGTATCAAGGGCGGCTAATAAAAAATATATACAGACTGATTTTGGCATATTCAGTCTTCGTCATTTCTTTTCTGAGGGTATAGCCACCGATACAGGAGAAGAGATTTCAAGTAAAGAGATAAAATCCATAATACGCTCACTGATAGAAAACGAGGATAAGTCATCACCACTTACAGATGATGCTCTATGCGAGAAACTGAATGAGAACGGTTATAGAATAGCACGCCGTACCGTAGCCAAATACAGAGAGGCATTAAGGTTCCCCACTGCCAGGCTCAGAAAGAGTTGAGTCAATGCAATTTATGGAGATAACTTTGGTTCTTCCCTCATCATCCACTACAGTTATTTTATGTTTCCCCTTTGAAGGTTTTACTGCCATATTGTGAATGTTTTGCGTTGAACCTAAGAATTCATCATCAAGGTGCCAATAAAGGGTTGCATCGGGGTTAGTATGAGTGGCTTGGCATATAACAGACTGAACCTCACCCTTAAAGTTTTTAGGCAAATAAATTATGGTGCCATCTACTGGATAGATTATATCTAATGGTTTGCTTTCATAATCTGCACAACCAGGCATAAAGGGCGGCAAAGGTCTGTAGTTAGTATGGATTTTATTATAATAGTACTCTTGAGCAGGTGAGAGTACAAACCATGATTCGCTGACCATGTCTTTAACATTATAACAGGAGCTGTTTACACGGAAAGCTCTGTCGGCTGACAGATGCACTTGTTTATGGTAAGGGCAAATTTTTGAGTTAATACCATTACGTGGAATAGGAATGGTGTCAATTTCAGTGCAATATATTCCCGCTTTGTACCCCGATGTTCTGCATACAGCATCGTCAGTCATATCTGAGTACGGAATCTCAAACCATGTTTCTGAGGGTAGCCAAGAGAAAACCTGAAACAATATGGGTGCGGCATACCCTACACCTGTAATACCGGCACGCCCCTCTCCTGTGGCATTCCCTACCCATACCCCTACAACATAATCAGGAGTAACCCCTACCGCCCAAGCGTCTTTACCTCCATAGCTGGTGCCTGTTTTCCAAGCAATACGTTTCATACTGTCAAATTGTTGCCAATCCGCCTCCTCTTCAGGGCGGTTAAGATTGCTCATAGCCTCAAACATCCAGTATATGCCAGACCTTGAAATTCCTGATACTCCTTCGCTCCGTACTCCTAAACTCAATTTTCTGTATAACTCGCAAATCTCCAATAATTTAGCTTCGGCACCGCCCAGAATGAGCGAAGCTCCGTAATGGTCGGCATTTTTGTTCATTGTAGTTATGCCAAGAGAACGCAAAAGTGTGAGAAAACGCTCAATGCCATACTCCGTGAGCATACGCACAAGAGGAACATTCAATGAACGAATTATGGCTTCGTCTGCAGGTACCACACCGCTGAAACTCTTGTTAAAATTCTGTGGTGAAAATCCGTTCAAATATAGTGGAGTGTCTGTTATTAGTGTTTTAGGCAGAATTATGCCGTCTGATAGCATAGCTGCGTAGAGAATAGGTTTAAGTATGCTTCCTGTACTGCGTGGAGAATTGATAATGTCAACATCGTTGCAGAAACGTTTATCTGCTTTATAGGAGGCGTTCCCTATGTATGCCTTAATATCACCACTTTTAACTTCCTGTACCAGTATGGCTATGTTATGTACGTTGTTTTTTGCAGTATATTCTAAAGCATAGTGGTTTGCAAGGTTTTGCAGTAGGTTTTGTAAGTTTTGGTTCAATGTTGTTTGGATAGCCTCTCCTCTATGTGTTTTTAACATGGTGGATGCAAGATGAGGTGCCATAGAAGGTAGTGGCTCAGGTTTTTCTGGTAAAGGCTCCGCTAATGCCAAAGAGTAATCATCCTTATCAATGATGCCACGTTCATATAACTTATTGAGCAGTGTATTTCTTTTGTGTAGTAACAAATCTCTGTTTTTAGAAATATGAATCAGAGATGGAGAATTAGGCAATACTGCAAGCATAGATGCCTCAGCCCACGTAAGTGTTTCAGACGACCTACCAAAATATCTCCATGATGCCGCTTCTATGCCCACCACATTACCTCCAAATGGAGCATGTGAGGCGTATAGATTCAATATATCATCTTTTGAATATAGTAATTCTATAAACAAGGCACGATTAAGCTCAATAAATTTACGCCAATATGTACGTTCTCTTTTCCCCGATGAAATGCGGGAAATTTGCATAGTGATGGTACTGCCGCCCCTTACTATATAACCTTTTGTAATGTTTGTAATAGCGGCCTTTATAAGAGATATGGGGTTTATGCCAGGGTGATAGCGGAACCATCTGTCTTCATAATTTATTATTGCTTCTTTGAATTTTTCTGATATGGAGTCAGATGGCGGAAATCTCCATTGCCCGTCTGAGGCAATATGGGCGTTCAACAGGGTTCCGTCAGAAGCATAAAGAAGTGTGCTGTAGTTATTGTTGAACAGCATTTTGGGTGTGGAAATCCACATTATGAATACCCAAAATACAAATAAGCCTACAATGTATCCACAAATTTTAATATATTTGACTTTATTTTCCAAAAGAAATGTATAACTTTGCAAAATACAAATTTATAAAATTTTATGAAGAAAACAACTCTCTATTCCCTGTTTTTTTTGTTATCATTATTGGTTTTAGCATCGTGTAGTAATAATGAGGAGCAGAAATTTCATCCTAACGTTCAATCGTTTACATCGGGTAATGTATCCAGATTTGCACCTATATCCCTCTCTTTTACAGAAGAGATTCCGTTAGATAAGCAAACTAAGGATTACCTTGATGATAATATAAAGATAAGCCCAAGATGTGATGTGTCATTTACTGTAACAGACAATTATATTGTCACTATTCAGCCAAAAGGCGAGTTTAAGCGTGATACGGAGTATAAAGTCAAGGTAAATATGGCTGCTTTCATAGATGGACTTAGCGGAGATTTGGAGGATTTTGTATTTAAGTTCAAGACGTTGCCACTACTCTGTAGAGGAACTTTTGGTGACTTGACCATAAATGAGGATAGTGATGAGACTTATGATGTATCATTTACATTGCTTACCGCAGATAGGGAGAGTGACTCCGATGCTGAGGCTTTGGTACGCTTTTCTGAGGCTCCTGATATTGTGTGGAGCCATAGTGCCAATGGTTGTGCTCATACCGCTATTATAAAAGGTATTAAGCCGGGGATAGAAGAGCGTAATTTGACTTGCAAACTTAAAAATGCTGAGAATGAAAAATCAAAACTTAGCAAAAATATTCCAAATATCAATGATTTTGAAGTTTATGATGTGGTAGTGAGAGACGGCAGTGAACATTGTGTCTCAATCTTCTTCACAAAAAAGCTTGATATGAATCAGGATATTACGGGTCTTGCTTACATTGACGGTAATTCAAATGAACGCATGCAGATAGAGGGTAACTGCATAAAGATTTTTTATGATGAGAAAATAAAGGGTGAGGTCAACATTTTTGTCAACAAAGGAATAAAAAGTTCCAAGGGACTTGTGTTTGATACAAGTGCTGTGTTCCAAAAAGTTATTGGCAATGTAACCAAGCCTAAAATCAGTTTTGTATCACAGGGTTCAATAATCCCATTGTCGTCAGAACTTACATTACAGTTCCGCAGTGTCTTCATGCGTGGTGTGGTAGTGAGAATAATAGAGGTTCCCGCAATGAATATGGGGCAGTTTCTACAGGTCTCTGACTTGGATTCAGACGGAGAGATACGCAGGGTAGGCAAATTGATAATTCAGAAGGTGATATTCTTAGATGATGACCCGATGTTGGACCTTACCGTACCGCATATATTCTCGTTAGACCTTAGTAAATTATTCAAGGCAAACAAGGGAAGTATGTACAGGATAGAGTTAAGTGGATACTCAAAACTTACGGCATATCCCGGTGCAGAATCGCTTATGGCATCAAAGTCTGAGATAAAAGCCTATTTTTCACAACATTTTGCAGAGGAGAAACTAAGCCTTGACGGTAGTGGTTATTACTACTATTTTAGCAACGGCGATAATTATAGGTGGGAAGATTACGCAGACCCTACTAAAGAGGCCTATTATGAAGAGATGAAGGTTTCAAAGAATGTGGTTGCCACTAATTTGGGGATTATCGCTAAAAATGGTGCGGATAATAACATTATGTTTTGGGTAAATGACATCGTTGATACTAAAGGTAGGTCAGGTGTTAAAATCAGCGTATATGATTATAGGCACTATCTTATTGCAGAGGGCAGAACCAATGGAGACGGATATGCGGAACTCACATATAAAGAGGGTTTGCCATATTATGCAGTAGCTATTGACGGCGATGATATATCTTATTTAAGATTAGATGACGGCAGCAGTTTGTCAATGAGTGATTTTGAAACCGAAGGTCAGAAACTTCAAAAAGGGTTAGGTGGATTTATTTATGGAGATAGAGGTGTATGGAGACCAGGAGATACCTTACATTTAGGTTTTATGTTGAGTGATAGGGCGGAAACTTTGCCAAAAAACCACCCTATATCATTAGAGATAAAGAATCCGTTGGGGCAAGTAGTTGCAAGACGTATGGTTTCCAGTGGCGAAATGGGTATTTATGCATTTAATATTCCTTTATCGCCAGATGCTCCTACTGGAGCGTGGAGTGCAAAGGTCAATATTGGAGGTGCTTCATTTACTAAGATTCTAAGGGTTGAGACCATAATGCCTAACCGTTTAAAAATATCTTTGGATTTGGGAAGCGGAATACTAAAAAAAGGTATTACCAGCAATGGGAAATTACATACTGAATGGTTGAACGGAGCGATGGCACGTAACCTTAAATATGATGTTCAAACTACATTTACCAAATCTGCGGCAGAGTTTAACGGATACAAGGATTATTCTTTTGAAAACAAAAGTGTGATGTTCCAGAAAGAGGATAACAGACTTATTACAGGAACAACTGACGAAAAAGGAGATTCAGAATTCAAGCTCTCTTTTGAAGGGGTCTCAGTTGCACCGTGTATGCTTACTGCAACTATAACAACTAAGGTTTACGAACCTTCAGGTCAGTTTAGCACCGATGTGGAGAGGAAGCAATACTCTCCGTATAACTCTTACGTAGGTATAAATACACCACAAAAAGGTAAGGATTTCTTAGAGACAGACAAGCCACATACAATAAAGTTTGTAGTGGTGTCTCCTGAGGGCAAGCCATTGGCAAACAAGAGTGTAGAGGTAAAAATATACAAGGTGGATTGGTATTGGTGGTGGAGTGCGGATGACTCATATCTTGCCGACTTTACTTCCGACTCTTATTATAAGCCTGTTTTGACTAAGAGTGTTACAACAGACAAAAATGGTAACGCATCGTTTGACTATACTTGTAGTAAAGTGGATTGGGGTGCGTACTACATATATGCACATGACAGGACATCGGGTCATTCCGCTACAAAAATGGCTTATTTTGATTGGGAAGGTAATCCTGAACAAAACGGAAAAACAAATGCCGCCACCAGGTTAAATTTCAAACCTGATAAACGTGAGTATAATGTTGGTGATATAATTAAAATCTCTATTCCATCTACAGAAGGGGCTAAAGCTTTGGTGTCAGTTGAGAATGGCAGTAAAGTATTAACCACATATATTTATGATTGTAAGGAGACACACACAAATATCCAGATTCCAGTCTCTGCAGAAATGTCTCCTAATGCATATATTAATATCACACTTATTCAGCCTTATTCATCTATAGCTAATGATATGCCAATAAGACTATATGGGGTAGCACCAGTAGCGGTCAATAATCCGGATAGTCATATCAGTCCTGTTATAGAGGCAAAATCTGAGGTTTTGCCAAATAAAGAGTTTTCTGTAAAAGTAAGTGAAAAAGGTGGAAATGAGATGGCATACACCGTTGCCATAGTGGACGAGGGTCTGTTAGACCTAACCCATTTTAAGACACCTGACCCTTGGAAGCAATTTAATGCTCATGAAGCCTTGGGAGTGCGTACTTGGGACGCGTATAATTTTGTAATTGGAGCGTACGGAGGAAAAATTGAGCAATTATTCAGTATTGGTGGAGATGATGAATTGGATGCCGCTGCCGGTTCTAAGTCTCTAATAAACAGATTCACGCCTGTAGTAAAATTTGCAGGACCATTCCATCTGAAAAAGGGCGGTTCCAATACGCATAAGTTCTTTATGCCTAATTATAATGGTAGAGTAAGAGTTATGGTGGTTGCAGGTAATGGGAATGCATACGGTAATGCTGAGAAGAGCATATCTGTGCGTCAGCCTGTTATGGTGCTTGGTACATTACCAAGAGTGATAAGTCAGGGAGATGAGATTTCTGTGCCGGCAACTGTTTTTGCTACTAAAGACGGGGTTGGCAAGGTTAATGTAAAAATTTCATGTTCTAATAAATTCTCTGTAATTGGAAATGCAGACGCTACACTTGATTTCAAGAAAATAGAGGATAAAACGGTTAAATTCTCTATAAAGGCAGGAGATATATCTGGAATAGGTACAGTTACAATTACCGCTAAATCAGGTAATTGTGAATCTATATACAAAGCTGAACTTGAGGTACGTTCCATATCTGATGAGAAGGTTGAAGTTCAAAGATTAACAGTAGGGGCAGGAAAAGAGTGGAAAGGACAGATAAAGTCCATAGGGATAAACGGCACTAATTCTCTTGAGGTTGAATTATCTGGTGTTACACCTATAAATATAAGGGAACGTATGAATTATTTGACTGGATATCCTCACGGATGCCTGGAACAACTTGTATCAAAAGCATTCCCACAGATATACCTTTCAAAACTGGTTTCAATGGATGATTATGAAATTAAAAACGCTTCAGATGCGGTTTCTTATGCCCTTTCAAGGTTGTCAGCATACCAAATGTATGACGGTAGTCTTGCATATTGGCAAGGTGCTTCCACTTCTAGCGTTTGGGGGTCTGCTTATGCACTTCATTTTATGATTGAGGCAGAGAATGCAGGGTATAACGTACCTTATTCTGTCAAGGAGAATCTGATTAAGTATATTTCAAGTGCTGCAAAGGGATGGAAACCTGTGCAAAATGCACCTAATGTTACAAAGGGTGTAGATGTAACGGTACAAGCATATCGTTTATACGTACTTGCACTTGCGGGCAAATATGAATTAGGGACACTTAACAGACTTAAAGAGGAGTCTGGGACATCACTTTCACAATATTTGATGGCAGGGGCGTATGCGTTGGCTGGCAAACGTGATGCGGTAGGGTTGATTTTATCTGCAGATAATATAGAGCAAGACAGTTATTATTCCACTCTTAATTTTGGTTCGGAGATGCGTGATAATGCTTTACGTCTTCAGATACTGTGTATTCTTGACCAACAGAGTGAAGCAATCAGATTGTATAATTTGATTGCATCAGAGTTGTCGTCCGATAATTGGCTCAATACCCAAGAAATAGCGGTTGCTCTTACATCGGTGGCTAAATTTCAAGATAAGTACGGTAAGCCGGTTCCTGTTAACGGAACTATAAATTACGATGGAAAGAGTTTTGAGTTCAATTCTTCTGTTACAGTCTCTAAAAAATTGTATAGTAATTCTGACGAGTTTGGAGAGATGTCAATTAACAATGCAGGTAAAGGCCCGTTATTTGTTACTATATATAATAAAGGTGTGGTTAATGAAAATGATATAAAACCTAATTCAAACGGATTGGGTCTGGTTGTCAGTTATACTGACAGTGATTTCAGACCTATTGATGTTAAAGAGATGGCTCAAGGTAAAAATTTCATAGCCACAGTTACAGTTAAAAATATTTCTGCTTCTGATGTGTCTAATATTGCGGTTACTCAGATACTGCCTGCAGGATGGGAGATTATCGGGGTATCGGGAGATGGTTTATCACACTATGATATTAGGGACGACAGAATATTATCTTATATAGATTTTTTACCTATCGGGAAACAAATTATTATTACTGTAAGGTTAAATGCTTCATACGTGGGAAAATATTTATTGCCTGCTGTAAAATGTGAAGCTATGTATGAACAATCGATTCAGGCTAATACATCTTTCGGTATTTGCACAATCAGATAGCATATTGCTACCTTTAGTTAGGCGAAAAAAAAAGATATTACTTTTTTTTGTTTTTAAATTTTATTATATTTGTACCCGAAAGCAATCTGAAAATACTACAAGGCGAGATGTAGTTTAGATTGCATTTAGAGCATTTATTTTACTCTGACTCTATATAAATCTACCACGTTTATGAAGAGCAATGTTAGAAGTAAGATGATTGCCGTCATCGTGCGGCTTCATTTCCTTAACATTGCGGGTTTGTGGTAGAACCTTTATGGAGTGGGTTTTGAAGCCGTATTTATGGAAAAAACACCACATATTGGTCATGTGATACAATCTACCCTCAAAGCACAAGGGAGAACGGTAAAATGGTTTGCCGCTCAACTTAGTTGTGATCGTACTAACGCTTACAAGATTTTCTCAAAAGAGAGTATTGATACTAAACTTTTAATGAAGGTATCAGAAGTGTTGAAAGTTGATTTTTTTGCCTATTTGAGTGAATGCCTAAAGAATTAAGTGTTGCCAAATTCGCTACACTTTTGTAGTGGTAAAAAATAAATTGTGTACCGTTTTGCAAATTAAAAAATAATCCATATCTTTGCAGCGTTGTAGATGTTTTGTCTATGACAAACAGGAGGTAATATACTTCTTGAATTGTAGGGTCCTTACAAGGATTCTATTATTTTTTGTTATAAATTTATTTTCTTATTATGGCAGAAGTTGTTTATATGACCCAAGCGGGTTACAAGAAACTGATGGATGAAATTACTCAGTTAGAGAGTGTTGAACGTCCAAAAATATCACGTCAGATTGCAGAGGCACGTGATAAAGGGGATTTGTCTGAGAATGCGGAATATGATGCCGCTCGTGAGGCTCAAGGTTTGCTTGAGCTTAAAATATCTCAGTTAAAGGCTACTGTATCAAATGTCCGTATTATTGATGAATCACAGCTTAAGGCGGATGAGGTTCAGATACTAAGTAAGGTGACAATAAAGAACATCAAGAATGGTCAGCAGATGACATATACATTGGTTTCTGAGGCTGAGGCAAACTTACGAGAGGGCAAGATGAGTGTGGGCACACCTATTGCTAAAGCACTGATTGGTAAGCATAAAGGTGATAAGGTTCAGGTTTCCGCACCATCGGGTACTATTGAATTTGAAATAGTAGAGATTAGTTTCTAAAATATTGGTAATATGACTATATTTTCAAAGATTGTAGCTGGTGAGATACCTTGCTATAAAATTGCAGAGACAGATAAGTTCTTTGCATTTCTTGACATTAATCCTCTTCAAAAGGGACACACTCTTGTAATTCCAAAGCAGGAGGTTGATTATATCTTTGACCTTAGTGATGAGGATTTGGCTGGATTGCAGATTTTTGCAAAAATTGTTGCCAGAGCCATAAAGCGTGCTTTCCCTTGTAGGAAAGTGGCACAAGTGGTGCTTGGGCTTGAGGTTCCTCACGCTCATATTCACCTTATTCCTATGCAGTGTGAGAAAGATGTGAACTTTGAAAAAGAGAAGTTACAACTCTCTAAGGAGGAGTTTGAAGAGATAGCGGCGAGGATACGGAAAGAGTTGAAAAGTTAAGGAGAGGTATATATTATGTATGATGTATAAATGTATGATGTATGAAAACATTTAAATATGCAAAGGACCTTGGGGATTTGAATGTTGCTTTAAAAGAGGCATTTGAGGTTAAGAATAATCCATACAAATGGGATACCATTGGCAAGAACAAAACCTTGCTTATGGTTTTTTTTAATTCAAGTCTGCGTACACGTTTGAGTACACAAAAGGCTGGTATGAACTTGGGAATGAACACCATTGTGCTTGATGTAAATGCCGGTGCATGGAAACTTGAAACAGAGCGTGGTGTGATTATGGACGGAGACAAGCCAGAGCACCTATTGGAGGCAATTCCAGTTATGGGATGTTATTGTGACTTGATAGGAGTTCGCTCTTTTGCACGTTTTGAGAACAAGGAGTTTGATTATAATGAGGTTATTCTTAATCAATTCATAAAATATTCCGGCAAGCCTGTATTTAGCATGGAGTCTGCCACCTGCCATCCGCTACAAGCTTTTGCAGACCTTATTACCATAGAGCAATATAAGGAGAAGAAACGTCCTAAAGTTGTTATGACTTGGGCTCCGCATCCAAAGGCGCTTCCACAGGCTGTCCCAAACTCATTTGCTGACTTTATGAATGAGGCTGACGTTGATTTTGTAATAACCCACCCTAAAGGTTATGAATTATGCCCCGATTTTGTACGTGGTGCAAAAATAGAGTATGACCAACGCAAAGCATTTGAGGGAGCTGATTTCATTTACGCAAAAAACTGGTCTGCTTATAATGATGGTGTTTATGGTCAAATCTTGAGCAAGGACATGGACTGGACAGTAGATACTGAGAAAATGAAACTGACAAACAACGCCTTCTTTATGCATTGTCTGCCTGTAAGACGTAATATGATTGTAACTGATGATGTTATAGAGAGCGAGCGCAGTATTGTGATTCCAGAGGCTGCAAATCGTGTGGTTTCCGCTCAAACAGTAATAAAAAGATTCTTGAATGAAATTATTCATTGAGACATACGGATGCCAAATGAACTTTGCTGATAGCGAAGTTGTGGCTGCCGTTATGCAAACTGCTGACTATGACCTTACGGAGAACATAGATGAAGCGGACTGCATTCTCATAAACACATGCTCAATACGTGACCATGCAGAAAAGAAGGCGATGAACCGCCTTGAGTATTTCCAATCACTAAAAAAGAGACATAAAGGGCTTGTTGTGGGCGTTATTGGCTGTATGGCACAACGCATGAAGGATGAGCTTCTATATAATAGGGTGGTGGACATAGTTGTTGGTCCTGACTGCTATCTTGATTTGCCAAACTTGGTGGCACAGGCATCGGGAGGGCATAAGGCCATAAACGTAGAGCCTTCTTTAACTGAAACATACAAGGATGTAATTCCTAAACGCATAGCATCAGGGATTTCAGGTTTTGTATCCATCATGCGAGGGTGCAATAATTTTTGTAGTTATTGTATTGTTCCATATACCAGGGGCAGGGAACGTAGTCGTGAATACTCCAGCATACTTAATGAAATTTGTGACCTTAAAAACCGTGGCTATAAAGAGGTTACGCTTTTAGGGCAAAACGTAAATTCTTATAATTTTGAAGGGCTTACTTTCCCGATGCTGCTTGATAAATTGGCTATTGATGTAAAAGATATCCGTATCCGTTTTACCACTTCCCACCCAAAGGATATGAGTGAGGAAACCATTAAGGTTATAGCAAAACATCACAATTTATGCAAGCATATACACCTGCCTGTTCAGAGTGGCAGCAATAGGATTCTCTCTCTTATGAACCGCAAATATACTCGTGAATGGTATTTGGATAAAATTGCTTTAATACGCAAATATATTCCCGATTGTGGAATAACCACCGATATGTTTACAGGGTTTCATAGTGAGACGGAGGAGGACCATCAGCAAACTTTGAGTCTTATGCGTGAGGTTGGGTTTGATAATGCGTTTATGTTTAAGTATTCAGAGCGTGAGGGTACTTATGCGAGCCGCAATCTTAAAGATGATGTGCCAGAAGAGGTAAAATTACGTAGATTGCAGGAAGCCATTGACTTACAGTTGGAGTTATCGTTAGAAAGCAATAAGAAGGATATAGGTAAAGAATTTGAGGTGTTGGTTGAGGGTCGCTCCAAACGGTCCGCAGAGCAGATGTATGGCCGCACTTCCCAAAACAAGGTTGTGCTTTTTGACAGATGTGGTGTTAATGTGGGTGATATAGTGAATGTTAAGATTTTTGATGCCACACCAGCTACCCTATTTGGAAAAAAACTATAAAAAAATTAAAATTGTTGATAAAAAATTGTGTAATAAAAAAAAATTGCATAACTTTGGCGGTTGAATGTATAAATATGCAAAATTTAAAACAATTTAATATATGAAAAAGTTATTTACTCTGCTCACAGCGTCTCTACTGGCTCTTTCTGCATTTGCGGCAACAGATGTTGCTGTTAATGAGGCTGCTGATGCTGAAGGCAAGCAGTTGCATCCCTTTAAGGATTACTCTCATTGGTCATTGGCTGTAAATGGCGGTCTTTCTCAGTTTGATGGTGATGCTAAACAAAGGTATAATCAGTTGCTTTCAAGTTCACACATCATGTGGACAGTAGGTATAGAGGCTGAATACTCTTTTAACCCGGCTTGGGGTCTTATTTTAGGGTTCCAATATATGCCATATCAGGGTTACACCAGTACCACAGATTATGGTAAAAACTATTTCCGTGGTAACATGTACACCATTCAGCTGATGGGTTCTATAAATGTGTTAAACCTTTTTGGACAGTATAGAAAATCTTGGCGTTGGGGATGGTACATTAACGGAGGTCTTGGTTTTACATTCTATGACAGCAAGACACAACGTGATGGTGACGACACACAGGTTACACAGTATCAGCCTCAGGATGTTAAATCAGGACGTGCTATGTCTTTCCCATTGGGTACACAGATTGAGTACAACATTACAAAATGCTTTGCACTTGGTATCAATGCTTATTATAGATTCAGTAATAAGGATAACTACGAAGGAGAGCATTACACAAAGGGAACAATGAATGACGGTGAGTTCTATGCCACCATAAGTGCCCGTGTAAAATTCTTGGAGAAGAGCAGAGAAGGCGGTCACATGCGTAATATAACTATGTATGAGTTTAACAATATGCAAAGTGGCAAGTCTAAAGATTATCAAGACCAGATTGATTCTCTTAAACGTAGAGTTAAGCTTATAGAGGATACTCTTGAACATAATGTTTTTGTACGTCTTGACACACTTGAGCATTATCATGCCACTACTCCTGATGATGACGAGGATAGTGTTCCAAACTTCCGTGACCGTGAGCCTAACACACCTAAGGGTTCTTTTGTAAACTATTGGGGTGAGAGCATAAAATTACCAGAGAACAATTGTATGGATGAGATCAATAAGCTTAAGAGCGAGCTTGGCTTAGGTGCTGATTACGATTTGTCGGTTTACTTTGACTTTGACAAGTATTACCTGACATCTAAGGCTAAGAAGAATGTTGAGCTTGCCGCTAAGAAACTTCAGGAGAATCCAAACTACAAGGTTGAACTTCGCGGTTATTGCGATTTCCCTGGTAAGGCTGATTACAACCTTAAGTTAAGTAATAAACGTGTAGAGACAGTTAAGAACGAACTTGTAGAAAAGTATGGCATTGACCCAGCTAGAATATCAATGACTGGTAAAGGTAAGATGGATAATCCACCTAAGAAGGAGGATAAGAATCGTCGTTGTGACTTCTTCTTCTATGAGTAATTGTAATGTTTATAACATTTTAACGCCTCTGTCTTAAAAGCAGGGGCGTTTTTTTGTAAATAATGGCATATTTGTTTATATTTGCATTATGAATGAGCATAAAAGCATAAAAACACTTTATTTTAAAGATACCTCTTTTGCGTCCCTAATGAAGAGTCGCGTATATAATGTGCTTTTGGTTGCAAGTAAATACGATGCTTTTATGCTTGAAGAAGACGGACGTATTGATGAGCAGCTTTTTAATGAATATACCGCCCTTAATCTAAGATATCCACCGCGTTTTACACTTGCTTCTACAATAGATGAGGCAAGAGAGTTTTTTGAAACCCGCATATTTGAAATGATAATTGTTATGCCTACAGGTGACAGCAGTGAGGTTTTTGAGTGGGCAAAAGAGTGCAAGGTTCAGAATAGTCATGTACCAATAATACTTTTGACACCTTTTCAGAAAGAGGTGTTCAGAAAAGTGTTTAATGGTAAGGATTTTTCAGGAATAGATTATGTGTTTTATTGGTTTGGAGAGACAGACTTGCTTTTGGCGATTGTAAAGTTGGTGGAGGATAAGATGAATGTTGATGAGGATATAGCGTCTGTAGGGGTCCAAGCCATACTTTTTGTGGAGGATTCGCCGCAGTTCTACTCTGTTATTCTTCCATATCTGTATAAGTATGTGTTTATACAGTCCCGTTCATTTATGACAGAAGCTCTTAATGACCATGAGCAGATGTTACGTATGCGTGGCAGACCTAAGATACTGCTTGCCAGAAATTACGAGGAGGCATTAGAAACATACAACATGTACTCAAAGAATCTTTTAGGAATAGTGACCGATGTAAGATTTCCTAAAGATGGTGAGATAAATGAAAATGCTGGGATAGAATTGTGTAGATATGTAAGGTCAAAGGATGTATTTTTGCCAATAATAGTAGAATCCACAGAATTGAATAATAAGGTAAAGGCAGATTCTCTTCGTGCCCGATTCTTGGATAAAGGGTCTGAAACCCTTCATTTGCAGTTAAAAGAGGCTGTAACTGATAATTTTGGTTTTGGAGACTTTAAATTTTTAGAGCCTAATACCAAACAGTTGGTTGCTGTTGCCAGAAATTTAAAGGAGTTGCAGGACCAGATTTTCACTATCCCTGCAGATTCTCTTTACTATCACTTGTCTCACAATCACATGTCAAGATGGCTCTATTCCAGAGCGATGTTTCCATTGGCAGAGTTTATACGTGATTTACGCATAGCGTCTATAAAAGAGGTAGATGATATGCGTCAGATAATATTTGATGCCATAATCCAATATCGTAAAATCAAGAATAAGGGTGTTGTGGCTGTGTTTATGAGCGATAGATATGATACATACTCCAATTTTGCACGTATAGGAGATGGCTCGTTGGGAGGTAAAGGACGTGGATTGGCTTTCCTTGATGTGGTGTCTAAGCGTAATCCTGAATTTTTTGATTTTGAAACCACGCAAATAATCGTCCCTAAAACAGTGGTGATTTGTACAGATAAGTTTGATGAGTTTATGGAGATGAATAAGCTCTATGATGTGGCGTTGGATGAGTATCTTTCAGATGAAGAGATACTAAATCATTTCCTTGCCGCTAAGTTGCCAAAATCACTAATAGGCGATATAGATGCGTATTTGGGTGCTGTAGAGGAGGGGAATCCTATTGCGGTACGTTCTTCAAGTCTATTAGAAGATGCTCATTATCAGCCGTTTGCAGGAGTATATACTACGTATATGGTGCCTAATCCCAAGGGTAGTAGAAAATCAACACTTATAATGATAGGAGAGGCTATTAAAGCGGTATATGCTTCAGTATATTATCAGGCAAGTAAATCTTACATGACTGCCACTAAGAATGTTATAAGCAGAGAAAAGATGGCAGTGGTGCTTCAAGAGGTATGCGGAACAGAACATAATGGCAGATATTATCCGTCGTTCTCAGGTGTGGCACGTTCTCTTAATTATTACCCGATAGGCGATGAGAAGAGCGAAGAAGGTGTTGTAAATGTAGCATTGGGTCTTGGAAAATATATAGTTGATGGCGGGCAAACCCTTAGATTCTCTCCAAAACATAGCAAGAATATATTGCAAACCAGTACATTAGAGTATGCACTTTCAGAAACGCAAACATATTTTAACGCACTTGACACTTCAAAAACGCAATTTACACCCAAAGTGGACGATGGGTCTAATCTGCTTAAACTTAAGGTTAATGAGGCGGAGGCAGATGGAACATTAAAGTATATAGCATCCACGTTTGACCCATACGACCAAATTATCAGAGACGGAATTTATGAAGGGGGCAGAAAAGTTATAACATTTGCCAATATACTTGAGCATGAGGTATTTCCACTTGCAGAGATAATGGAGAAAGTGCTTAAAGTGGGAGAGAGAGAAATGGGCAGACCTGTGGAGATAGAGTTTGCCGTAAATCTTGATTATGAGCATAATATTGATAATAAATTTTATCTGCTACAGATAAGGCCTATAGTTGATGCTAATAAATCAATAGATGAGGATTTATCACAAATCCCTGATAAAGATGTATTTTTACGTAGTGACAGCGTGCTTGGGAACGGAATAATGAACGATATATGTGATGTTGTTTATGTAAAAAAGGATATGTTTGGTCCATCAAATAATCAGTTAATAGCATACGATATAGATGCGTTTAACAGGTCTATTGCATCAGAAGGTCGTCAGTATATATTATTGGGACCAGGACGTTGGGGTAGCAGTGACACTTGGCTGGGAATCCCTGTAAAGTGGCCTAATATAGCGGCCGCAAGTGCCATAATTGAAGCTGGAGGGGCATCGTATCATATAGACCCAAGTCAGGGAACACACTTTTTCCAGAATCTTACATCGTGTGGCAGTACATATTTTACAATAGACGGAGAATCGGGTTATTGTGATTATGATTTTCTTACAAAAGGAACTGTAATTAAAGAGACAAAATACATTTGCCATGTCCGTTTTGACCATCCGCTTGTTATAAAAGTAGATGGTAAAAAAGGGATAGGCGTAATTATGAAATAAAACTATGGGAAAATTAGGCGATTTTTTTAAGAGATTTATACCTAAGTACAAGAAATCTGTAGTTGGGGTTTTTGTTTTTAATCTGTTATCTACAGTACTCAGTCTCTTCTCTTTTGCTATGATTGTGCCCATACTTGAGATTTTATTTGGTATTGCACAGCCTGTTACAGAGCCGCCTGTTATGGGGCAGGATTTGTTTGTGTATGGAAAAAACTATCTATACTATTATGTGACAGGATTTATGGTTGAATATGGGCAAGTATCTACATTGGTTATTCTTTCATTTGTGTTTTTGTGTATGACATTCCTTAAAGTAATAACATACTATATAAGCACAATGTTTCTTGCTTATATGCACACAGGTGTTACAAGAGACCTTAGAAACTGTATATTGGATAAGGTACTGACACTTCCTATTGGTTTTTTCTCAGAAGAGCGTAAGGGAGACATTATGTCAAGAATGAGTGTTGATGTAGCGGATATTGAGGCATCTATTATGATGTCGCTTGAACTTTTAACTAAAAACCCGATAGCTATAGTAATATACCTTACTGTACTTATAGCAGTAAGTTGGCAGATGAGTTTATTTGTGCTTGTAATGCTGCCTTTGGCAGGTTTGTTATTGGGTGTTGTAGGTAAAAATCTAAAAAAAGACTCTGTAGAAGCGGGGGCTCAACAAGGTGTTTTAACCTCTCAAATAGAAGAGATGCTTGGCGGTATGCGTATTATCAAGGCATTCAACGCTGAAAACAAGATACAAGCACGTTTCCATCGTCAAACGGAGGCCATAAGAGATGCTTTGCTTAAAGTTATTCGCCGTCAATATCTTGCTCATCCTATGAGTGAGTTTCTTGGCACATTTATTATTTCAATTGTAGTATGTTTTGGAGGGTGGCTTATTATAGGGGCTAAGACAGGTTTGGAGGCATCTGTGTTTATCTATTACCTGCTCATATTCTATTCTCTTATAAACCCGATAAAGGAACTTTCAAGATGTATTTACGGTGTACGTAAGGGTATGGGTTCTCTTGAACGTATAGATAAAATTATGTCGGCTGAAAACCCGATTACATGTCCTGAAATACCAGAGCATATTCCAGAATTTAACGATAAGATTGAGTATAAGAATGTAAGTTTCAGGTATCAGACAGATTGGGTGTTGCGTAACATTAACCTTACTATTAAAAAGGGAAAGACAGTAGCGTTAGTTGGGGCGTCTGGTAGCGGCAAATCAACAATTGTGGATTTATTGCCACGTTTTTGGGATGTAAATGAAGGTGAGATACTTATAGATGGTATAAATATTAAAAATGTGCCGCGTGAAGAGATAAGGGAGTTAATGGGAAATGTTAACCAAGAGGCTATTTTGTTTAATGACACATTTTTTAACAATATAGCCTTTGGTGTTGAGAATGCCACAATGGAAGAGGTTGTTGCAGCCGCTAAAATAGCAAATGCCCATGACTTTATTTCCGCTACAGAAGATGGCTATCAAAGTAATATAGGAGACCGTGGTTGCAAACTTTCAGGAGGTCAGCGTCAGCGTGTCAGCATTGCTCGTGCAATACTTAAAAATCCGCCTATCTTAATTCTTGATGAGGCCACATCAGCACTTGACACAGAGTCCGAAAAATTAGTGCAGGAGGCTCTTGAGAATCTTATGAAAAATCGTACTACAATAGTTATAGCACACCGTTTATCAACTATACAGAATGCAGATGAGATTTGCGTTCTTGATGGCGGAAAGATTGTAGAGCGAGGCACGCATAAAGAACTGATTGCCTTAAATGGTGTATATAAGAAATTACAAGATGTTCAAAAATTAAAATGAAAAAAATTGCGGTAATTACAATGGCTCGCAATGACAATTTCTTTCTTGAGAAATGGATTGCGTATTATGGAGTACAGGTGGGTTATGAGCATCTGTATATATATTTAGATGGAAAAGACCAGGATCCGCCAAAGGACCCTACGGGCAAAGTCAATATAATATTTTGTGATAAGTTGCCTGGTCTGGTGGCAGAAATGGAGCGTGCACGCCTATCATTGCTTTCTGACAAGGCCGCTGAACACCTTAAGACTTACGATATAGTTATAGGCTGCGATGCAGATGAATTTTTGGTGGTGGACCCTACACTAAATAAGACATTACTACAATATTTGTCTGAAATAAAAATAAACACTACTGTCTCTGGTCTTGGTTTTGATATGGGACAGAGACTGGGGGAAGAGAAGGAGTATGACCCGTCAAAAGGTTTTCTGGAGCAGAGGCATTATGGCATTATGGAGCCAGATTACTCAAAGCCATTGGTTATTAACAAACCAGTACGATGGGGTGTGGGATTCCATAGAATAAGAGGTCATAACTACCATATAGACAATAATTTATATCTATTCCATTTTGGTTGCTTTGATTTGCGTATGCTTGAGGATAAATTTAAGTCTAAAGATACAGATGCTCTTAAACTTGAAAAACATCTTAAGTTTAGAAGAAAGACAATAGATATAGTTTCTAATGCTAAAAAACCAAAAGACGGTGATAAATTCATACCACTGGCACGTTTTATACAACGTATATTCCGTGCCCCTTATCATTGGAACCGTCCGTCAATGTTTGGGCAACAAGTTGTTGTCCGTATTCCTAACAAATTTAATAAATGCGTATGAAAAGAGTTGCAGTAATTACAATGGCACGTAATGATGAGAACTTCTTAAACAAGTGGGTCTCATATTATGGCAGAGAGTTTGGAGAGGATAATTTATATATATACCTCGATGGAGAAGACCAGAATGTACCTGCTAAGGCGGGAGACTCACATGTGACCAAGGTTCCAAAAATAGGAGGCAAGGTTGTTAAGGCAGAAAAGGCAAG
Organism: Paludibacteraceae bacterium; assembly: GCA_024405815.1. GTDB lineage: Bacteria > Bacteroidota > Bacteroidia > Bacteroidales > Paludibacteraceae > Enterocola. The sequence continues at coordinate 23,289 of JAKSNX010000007.1, forward strand.
GCTGCTATATTTGTCACAGCGAGCCGCAGAGTTGCTTACAAACGGATATGATGTTGTTATAGGCTGTGATGCAGATGAGTTCCTAATTATTGACCCCAAAGCAGGGGTAAGTCTTAAAGAGTATCTCAGTAATGTGGAGTTTGATACTTGCTTGAGTGCCTTAGGCATTGATATGGGGCAACATTTGCAAGAGGAGACTGTAATAGATTGGGATAAGCCATTCCTACAGCAACGCAGTTATGCTCTTGTATGCTCACGCTACACTAAGCCTGTAATAGTAAACAAACCTTGTCAGTGGGGTGCAGGATTCCATAGGGTTAAGGGTCATAATTTCCATATTGACAAGAACTTGTACCTGCTTCATTTTGGCAGTTTTGATATGAAGATGATAGAAGACAGGTTTAAGGATGCCGACCGTATGAGTGCGGGGTGGGGTAAGCACATTGCACGCCGTGCAAAAACCATATATATGGTATCGGAGAAAAAGGCTAAAACAGGAGATTTTTATTTGAAGATGGCTCGTTGGCATCAGTCCCATATACGCCACATATACTCTTGGAACAAGCCTTCAATGGGATTGTGGAAACTTATAATTAAAATACCCGATAGATTCAAAACCATACTTTAATTATGAAAGTATTTTTTACCATAAAAAATATAAATTTTTTTGCAGGTACTGAAAGAGTGACGGCACTGTTGGCAAATGAACTTGTTGATAGAGGATATGAGGTGGGCATTATAAGTTTGGTTGGAGAGGGTCAGAAGCCGTTTTTTGCATTTGATAATCGGGTAAGATTGTTTTATTTGTCTGCTCCAAAGGACCATCATATATTCCCTTTCAGAGATTTGCGCAGAATCAGAAAAATGAAGGCGGTTTTAACAAAGGAGAGACCCGATTGCGTTATTTTTGTGGATTCAGGTCGTTCTTTTGTCAATATACCTGCTTCAAAAGGGATACCGTCAATAACATGGGAACATCTTAACATAAGGGCTTGTAATGGGCCTAAACGCCGATTATCAAGGATTTTGGCAGTAAAATACACGGATTGTATAGTCAGCCTTACAAACGGTGATGCAGATGATTATGTATCTATGTTCGGGGCGGAAAGGTCAAAATCACTATGTATGCCAAATCCTATAACTATTGACAATAGTGTCAAGTGTGCTTTAACAGAGAAGCGGGTTCTGGCAGTTGGCAGATTGGATAACAAGCAGAAAGGTTTTGATTTGCTTATTGAAGCGTGGTCTAAAGTAAAAAACAAAGACGGATGGAACTTAAGGATTATAGGAGCCGGAAAGCATGAGAGAATCATTAAGAATCAAATAGAGGAATTGGGGCTAAAAGATTCTATAGAGGTTATTCCGCCTACAAAAGATATGATTTCAGAATATCTAAATTCTTCTATCTATGCTATGAGTTCCCGATACGAGGGGTTGCCGTTAGTGCTGATAGAGGCTATGTCTTTAGGACTTCCAATAGTAAGTTTTAATTGTGAAAGAGGTCCAAGTGATATTGTGGAGGATGGTATTACCGGCTATCTGGTAGAACCTTTTGACACAGACAGATTTGCAGAGTGTTTGCAAACTTTGATAGAAAACAAGAATTTAAGAGAACAATTCTCTAAAACCGCCATAGAACACTCTTCAAAATTTGCAATAGACGGAATAATCTCCCGTTGGGAGAAAATTATTGCTGGGGTTGTCTCTTCTTATCGGGACAATATGCAGTAAACAGCCCAATAAAAGATAATAATAGCATAATGCCCCAATGGGCGTTTAATGGCATTTCTGTAAATGAAAGTGTCAGAAAATTTATAAAGAACAGGCACATTATAGTGTCTTTTCTTTTTATTGCATATATAAATATATAGCAGTAAATGGAAATGCATAAGGCTAACCCTATTATGCCCGTCTGCATCCAATCTCCTAAAAATTGGTAATGAGGGTTTCTAAAGTCTTTATGGGCATACTGGAATCCCAACTCTTGTGCCACTTCATCAGAGTCCATCTCTTCTTTCATACCTCTGACACCGCATCCAAGGATTGGGTGCTGTTTTATGTAATATTGGGCAGTCTTAAAGTTCTGAACTCTTATCGGGTCATAGAAAAAATTTTGCATTTTATCTGATTTAAACAGACATAATAGTGTAATTCCCACTATAATTATTGCGATGAGCGATGATAGTGCTATCTTATTTTTATAGATTTTTATAGCAACAAATATGGTGCAAATAATTAAGAAATTCAGCAATCCTAATCTGCTTTGCGATGCTAAAATGAGCAGCAATGACAGTATTGCGAATAACCCCACTTCTACATAATGGATTTTATCAAAACTGAATTCTTTTGTAGCCTTTGTGGCTCCTATTATTAACCCGATAACCAACATCACGCTTAAATATGTAGGGCTGTCATAATTAGACCAGTTATAAATCCATCTGTAAGGACTTTGTCCTGCAAAATAGCTTTTTGTAATTTTAAACCATTCAGGAAGTGGAATGTTGAGTTGTATGCTGACTAATATCAGATTGATAAAACTAATTATTGCAAATAGTGAAATAGTACGGAACAGTGCAGTAAGAATTGTCTGTTTCTCTCTTTTCCGTAATTTTATCATAGAGAATGATAAAGGAATAAACAGAAACAGAACATACATATTCATTCCTTCCAATATAGCCATCCTAATATCTTTTGTCCATAAAAGGCTTATGGCATGCCAAAGGAAGTATGCAAAAAACAGATAGTATAGTTTTACAGGTATTTTAAAGTAATGGTTTTTGATGGCGAATATGATTGAAATCAAGGAAAATGCAATGAATACCTGAACTCTTTCGTAAACATCAAAGCAGTTTGAAATACAAAAAGCGGATAACATTACTGCCACCGCTTTATCATAAATATCAGATTCTTTCCAAAATTTTGTGCCTATTAGGAATATTGTAGGCACTAAGCAAAATATATAAGATATTATTTCTCTTGCTTCAATCATTGATTTTATGCATCAATACGTGCGTATGTAGCGTTTGATTCAATAAACTCACGGCGTGGTGCCACATCATCTCCCATAAGCATTGAGAATACATGGTCTGCCGCAGCTGCATTTTCAATTGTTATTTGGCGTAGCATACGGTTCTCCTTGCTCATAGTGGTGTCACGCAGCTGAATGTCAGACATCTCACCAAGACCTTTGTATCTCTGAACATGTATTGCATCTTCTTTACCGTTGCTGTATTTATCTATGAATGCACGGCGTTGCTGCTCAGTCCAGCAGTATTCCTCTATCTTGCCTTTAGAGCATTTATACAGTGGTGGAGTGGCAAGATATACGTGACCACCTTCAATAAGCTCCTTCATATAGCGGAAGAAGAATGTAAGAATAAGTGTTGCAATGTGGCTACCGTCAACATCGGCATCGGTCATGATAATAACCTTATGGTAACGGAGTTTCTCCATATTAAGGGCTTTGGAGTCATCTTCAGTGCCTATTGATACGCCCAATGCTGTATATATATTTTTAATCTCTTCGCTCTCAAATGCCTTGTGTTGCATAGCCTTTTCTACATTTAGAATCTTACCTCTAAGTGGTAGAATAGCCTGAGTTCTACGGTCTCTGCCCTGTTTTGCGGTACCGCCTGCAGAGTCTCCCTCCACAAGGAATAACTCACACTCTGTAGGGTCTTTAGATGAACAGTCGGCAAGTTTGCCTGGAAGACCGCCTCCAAGTGGAGATTGACGTTGAACAATCTCTCTTGCTTTACGTGCGGCATGACGTGCAGTGGCGGCAAGTATAACCTTGTCCACTATGGTTTTAGCCTCACGTGGATGCTCCTCAAGGTAGTTTGAAAGAGCCTCGCTAACTGCCATATCAACAGAACCCATAACCTCATTATTGCCAAGTTTTGTCTTGGTTTGACCCTCAAATTGTGGTTCAGCGACTTTTATTGATATTACGGCTGTAAGTCCCTCACGGAAGTCATCGCCGTTAAGTTCTATCTTAGCTTTTTCAAGTTTCTCAAGCATTTTGTTGTCTTCTGCATACTTTTTAAGGGTACGTGTAAGACCACGGCGGAAACCTGCAAGGTGTGTACCTCCCTCAATTGTGTTAATGTTATTTACGTATGAGTGTATGTTTTCATTGAATGTGGTGTTGTATGTCATTGCAATGTCAACAGGGGTGTCATACTTGTCTGTTGTAATATGAATTACATCTGGAAGTAGTTTCTCTCTTGATTCATCAATATAAAGAACAAACTCTTCAAGTCCGTTTTCTGAGTGGAATGAGTCTGATTTAAAGTTTCCGTTCTCATCCTTGAAACGTTTGTCTGTAAGGGTAAGTGTTATGCCTGCGTTAAGGAATGATAACTCACGCAAACGGTTTGCAAGTGTATCGTAGTTATATTCTGTAACTGTAAAGATAGACCCGTCTGGTTTGAATGTCACCATAGTGCCAGTATCGCTGGCATCGCCAATGACTGTAACAGGAGATGTAGGTTTGCCCTTAGAGTATTCCTGCATGTGAATCTTGCCCTCTCTATGAACTTCTGCCCTAAGATATGTTGAAAGTGCGTTAACGCAACTTACACCTACGCCATGCAGACCGCCTGATACTTTGTAGCTGCCTTTGTCAAACTTACCACCTGCGTGCAGTACGGTCATAACCACTTCAAGTGCTGACCTTCCCTCTTTTTTGTGAATATCAACAGGAATACCACGTCCGTTATCTTTAACCGTTATTGAGTTGTCTTCGTTTATTATTACGTCAACGTGGGTGCAATAACCTGCAAGTGCTTCATCTATAGAGTTATCCACTACCTCATAAACCAAGTGGTGCAAGCCCCTGACGCTAATATCACCAATGTACATTGCAGGACGCATGCGCACTGCTTCTAACCCCTCCAGCACGGTAATACTGCTGGCTCCGTAATTGTTTTGTTCTGCCATAATAATGCTTGTTTTATAACTATGCAAATATACAAAAAAAATATGAAATAATATAACATATTATTTCATATTTTTATGTATGATGTGTGATGTATGATGTATGATGTAAATACTATGGAATAATCACATCATCATCGGTATCAACATATCCGCCTTGCAGAGCTTGTTTCTCTTTTCTGCGAAGGTAATACACCACACCAAATTTCTTTGCCTCCTCTTGCATTGCTACGGTACCCAAATCCTTATAATGGGATTCTATTTGGTTCCATAACTCCAAAATAAGTGAATCGGCTGTCTCACGTATTTTTTTTATTGTTCCAAGGGCACGGTCAGAGTTTTTCTGACCTATCTTTTTAAGTTGATATTCATCCTTAAATATCTCGTAATTTACTCTGACTTTTGCTATTGCTGGATTATAGATAGGTGCGCCGCCATTCATAATACGCTCATTCTCACCATCAATAATGTTTTTACCCCATTCCAAAATAAGGGCTTCTGTACTTAAGTCAGGTACAGAGAAATTAGTTGGCAGCAATTTATACAGTAATTTTTTTTCAGGTTTTATCTCATTTCTTATACAGCTGAGATTAAGCACTTGTATAAAGTGGGATATGTACATCCTTGCTGTTTTAACTATATTCTGGTATTTCTTATTCTTTGTGGCTTGTGCATTGCTCTGATATTTGAAATCCTCAATTGCACGCTCATATTGTGGAATAAGAGCATTTATCTCATGAATTGTTTTTGGTTGGAAAGGCACATTGATGCCTAATGACTCATATTGTTTGCTTGCAGTCTGCATGGCTCTAAGTCTTGCAGCATCTGTATTTGGAAGTCTTCTGTAAGGCATAAGCATTGGCGAATGGGCTCTTATTATCTATTTTTTAATATCCATTCGATGCAAATGTACAATAAAAATATATAATTAACAAATTATTTTTTTCTATTTACCATTTTATTTGCAAAATCAATAAAAGAAATACATTTATTATCAGGCAGTTGTAGCTTTTTTATACATTGCATAGCCTTGTTATTTAATGTAAGGCACATCTCTTCGCAACGATTATTTACCCCCAATTCTTTATATATTTCTATAATTCCGTCTATTTTCTTTTGATTGTCTTTTTTATCATCCAATGATAATAGATAGTTAAGTGTATCTAATGTTTTATTATGGGCTATTTCTTTTGCCGTAAGAAGCAGAAATGTCTTTTTGCCACATAATATGTCTCCGCCAATTTTTTTCCCAAATATTACAGGGTCTCCAAATGAGTCAAGATAATCGTCACGCAATTGGAATCCTAACCCGATGTTTATTCCGTAGTCATATAGCAACTGAGCTTGTGTATCTGTGGCTCCGCCTAATATAGCACCTATTTTAAGGCTTGCGGCAAGCAAAACCGCCGTTTTAAGGCGTATCATCTCCATATATTCGTCCAGTGTAACGTCATCACGTGTCTCAAACTCCATATCGTATTGCTGACCTTTACATACTTCATCTGCTGTTTTAGTGAATACCTCAAGCACTTCAGTGAATTTATGGCTTTTTATACCTGATAAAATACGGTATGCCTCTACAAGCATTGCATCTCCACTTAGAATGGCAGTATTCTCATTCCAACGCTTATGTACAGTAGGATATCCTCTACGTGTATCTGCCTTATCCATAACGTCATCATGTAGCAACGTAAAGTTATGGAACACTTCTAACGCAAGTCCTGCAGTGACAGCATCATTAAGGTCATCAGAGAAGAGATTGCATGCCATAAGTGTAAGGCATGGCCTTATTCTCTTTCCTCCCAATGACAAAACATATTCAATAGGCTCATACAACCCTATTGGCTCTCTCTTCCAAGCATTACTTCTTATAGCCTCTTCAATTATTTGTAAGTATCTTTCCATTTTCAATTTTTAACTTTCAACTTTCAATTCATTCTCTATTATGTCAGTCATAACATCTTTTATATCTAAGCCTGCCGCTTTTACTTGCTGTGGAACAAAACTTGTGGCGGTCATGCCTGGGGTGGTGTTGGCCTCAAGAACATGCGGAACACCGTCTTCAGTAATAATATAATCTATGCGAACAATACCTTTACAACCAAGTATGTTATAGTACTTCGCAGTTTGCTCTTTCACCTCTTTTGTAAGCTCCGGACTTATACGGGCAGGTGTAATCTCCTTAACCTGACCATTATACTTGGCGTTATAGTCAAAGAACTCATTAGATGAGATAACTTCTGTTATTGGGAATACAACTGTTTTGTTTTTAGTTTTATACATTCCGCATGTAATTTCAGTACCTTTCAGGAATGATTCTATAATAACCTCATCACCCTCTTCAAACGCACGCTTAATTGCAGGTAGAATTTGTGCTGTCTCCTTAACTTTAGTAACACCAAAGCTACTTCCGCCCACATTTGATTTTATAAACATCGGCAATCCAAGTTTTTCTTCAATTTCAGCAGGATTTACTGAATCTCCTGTGCGTAGCAGAACAGATTTGGCAATTTTTGCCCCGAATGCCTGAAGATATCTGTTACATGCAAACTTATTGAATGATAGTGAAGCCGCAAGAGGTCCGCAGCAAGAGTATTTAAGTCCTATAAGTTCAAAATAACCTTGTAGAATTCCGTTTTCACCAGGTGTTCCGTGAATGGTGATGTAGGCAAAATCAAATGTGTGACGAACCCCTTCCCCATCTGTGTAACTGAAATCATTCTTGTCAATGGCAAATTTTTCAGTTTCAGATGGTTGTGCATACCATTCTGTTTTAGTGATAACTACAATGGTGGTGTTGAATTTTTCAGCATCAATGAACGACTTGATTCCAGCCGCACTGCGGAGTGATACCTCAAACTCCGATGAGTAACCGCCACATACAATGGCAATGTTTTTCTTGTTTTCCATTTTATATTTTCTTAGATAATAAAAACAAATTAAGCATATTACGGTGGATATAACCGCACCTGTAACAGTCCAAGCGTCAATAGGCATCTTATCTATGTCAACGTTCTGAATGTCTGTGAGCTCAGGATAATTGACCGTAGACCACAACACTATTACAGCCAGTAAATTATTAAGAGAGTGGGCTATAGCATTAACCCAAACGGAACCTGTATATGCTAAAATGTAACCTAAAACAGCACCCAATACCATTCTTGGAATAAATCCCATAAATTGGAAATGGATAAAACTGAATAGAGCAGCCGTAATCCAAATGGCTGCATGTGTGGATTTGGTTATTTCCTTAAAAACGTTTTGCAGCAATCCTCTAAAAAGCACCTCTTCACAGATTCCAGGGATTATAGCCATTACAAATATTGCAATAAGCAGAGTATTAAGGTTTTTACCTGTAACCATAAGGTTGGTCGCTTCTTCCGCCAGTTTCTCTAATTTCTCTATGGCATGCTGAAATTCACTTAAACACTCAGGTAGAGTGATGGATTCATTGAGTTGTGTAGCAAGACTGACAAATGGTAGAATTGTAAGCAGAGCAAAACAGCTTATAATTGCAATTTTCCAAGGAACGCCTTTGTTTCCGCCTATCGGGGTATCAATATTCAAAAAAGAAAAAGGCTTGTCAGAAATAAAACATGCAGAAAGCAATGCTCCCCCAAAGAAGACAAACACAGAACTTAGAGCTTGTGTTGTAATCAGATATGTCTGAGTTGTAGTATCAGCCCCTGATAATCTGTTAAACAGATACTCTGCCACACTCCATAGGCATAACAGAAAAACAGGAACTAAAATGCTAATCAGCAATTTGGTCCAAGATGACCTTGTTTGGAAGTTCAGGAACATTGAGTGTATAGTTTGCCCCTAACATAAGAGGCATGTTATTATTGTCTATATGACCTGATGAGAAATTAAGTGCCACAGGGAATCGGTATCCCTTAACTGCATTAGCAATTACGCCGTAAGCCCCATCAGGGAAAGAATCATCAACATCACAGAGGGTGAATTGCCCTACTATCAAACCTTTTATTTTATTAAATACCCCACCTAACCTAAGGTTTTGCATCATACGGTCTATATGGTATAGGCGTTCACCTACATCTTCAATAAAAAGAATGGCTCCATCGTAGTTCAGGTCAAACTTGGTTCCACGTAATGCGTATATCATACTTAAATTGCCGCCAATAAGTCTGCCTGTAGCTTTCCCCTTACGATTAAGTTCCATATTCTTAAATGTATAGTGTAAGGTTTTACCTTCCAGGCATTTTTTTAATTCCCACACAGCAGGACTGTCACACTCTGTTGCAATGTGCTTTGCCATAGGTGCGTGTATAGATTTAACACCCAAATTGCCTAAAGCATTATGAATAGCGGTTATATCACTGAATCCTACTATAAGCCTATCGGTTCCAATGAGTGGAGAGAAGTCTATCTTATCAATAATTCTGCTAAGTCCATAGCCGCCTCTTGCGCAGAGAATAATATTAAAGGTAGGATTGTTTATGGCCTGCTGAAGGTCAGAAATACGTTTTCTGTCGGTAGCAGAGAATCTTCCGTATTTGCCTTTTGCATTAGGGGAGACAGAGACGTTATACCCCCATTGTGTCAATACTCTTTGAGCCCCATCAATGTATGTGGGGTCTATTGCACCTGATGGTGAAACTATAATGATATTTGCTTTTTTGTTGTTCATATAGTCTTAGGGCTCATAGTGATTAAAGGAATTATCATCTCCTCCAGTGAAATTCCTCCGTGTTGGAATGTATCCTTATAATACTGAACGTAATAGTTATAATTGTTAGGATATGCCATAAAACTCTGATTGTCGGCAAAAATATAGACGCTGCTAAGATTAGGGCATGGCAAACCTGCAGCATCGGGTTTCTGAATGGCAAAAGCCTCTTTCTTATCGTATGCCAGATTTTTACCTACTTTATATCTCAGGTTTACATTTGTGTTCTTATCTCCAACCACTTTTATGGCGTTTTTTACTCTAATAGAGCCATGGTCAGTGGTAAGAACCACCTTTACATTCTGCTCTGACAGTATCTTGAACAAAACCGCTATAGAGGAGTGCTTAAACCATGATTGAACTAAAGAGCGATATGCCGCCTCATCGGGTGCCAATTCCCTGAAAAGCTTTACTTCTGTACGTGCGTGAGATAACATATCTACAAAATTAAACACAACTACATTAAGGTCATTATTTAACAGAGACTTTAAATTCTCATTGTATTTTTCTCCAGCCTGATTTGTATTTATCTTGTTATAAGAGAATGTGTAATGCTTGCGAAATCGCTCTATCTGCGTCTTTATAAGTGCCTCTTCGTTCAGGTTCTTGCCCTCATCCTCCTCCTCATCAACCCAAAGATTAGGATACATCTTGCGGATTTGAGATGGCATAAGCCCGGAGAATATGGCATTTCTTGAGTATTGTGTAGCTGTGGGCAGAATGCTGAAAAATGAGCCGTCTTCGTCAAAATTGAAGAGGGAGCTTATCTCTTTTTGAATAACACGCCACTGGTCAAGTCGCAGGTTATCTATAAGTATAAAGAAAACCTTTTCTCCTTTGTCAAGTAGTGGGAACACTTTAGTCTTAAATATATCGGGACTAAGTATAGGGTGGTTACCCGATGTCAGCCAATTCTCGTAGTTCTTGCGTATGTATTTGCAGAACTGGCTGTCAGCCTCAGTTTTTTGTGTTTGCAACACCTCATCCATTCCGCCTTCAGTCTCTTCAAGTCTCATCTCCCAGAAGATAAGGTCATTATAGACTTTTTGCCAATCTTCAGCGCTAAATGTTTCATTTATACGCATACCTAATTTCATAAATTCTGATTGGTATGACGAGGTTGTTTTTTCTGTAATAATCTCCTGTGCATGAACCACCTTCTTAATTGACATAAGAATTTGATTTGGATTTACAGGCTTAATCAGGTAATCTGAAATCTGTTGTCCTATGGCTTGCTCCATAATGTTCTCCTCCTCACTTTTTGTAATCATTACAACAGGTAGTGCAGGTTGAGCCTTTTTTATGGCAAGCAATGTCTCCAGTCCGCTAAGACCAGGCATGTTCTCATCTAAGAATACAACGTCAAAATGTTTGTTCTGACATGTCTCTATGGCATCTGTACCGCTGACAACAGGTGTTACAGCGTATCCTTTTTGTTCTAAGAAAATTATATGCGGCTTGAGAAGTTCTATCTCATCGTCCGCCCAAAGAATGTTAATCATAATTGAAAATTGAAAGTTAATTTATTCGTTTCGCTTGCGAAACGAATAATGCTTTTGCATTAAATAACTGAAAATAGTTGTAAATATTGTTGTTATCATTTTAGATGGGGTTGCCCATATATGGCATGCCTCGCATAAAATCTTCATACTTAAATATGATATTGCAAAATTGGCTGCAAGTATTAGTGCATACCTAAAAATTTGTCTCCACGTTTTAACATGTGAGCCTCTGAAAGTTATAAATTTAGATAATAGAAACCCGATGGTGAATGTTAATGGCGTTACTATGATAAGAGCAGCAATAGGGGCTGAAATCACTACAAAACCCAAGTCCACCATCTGCTTGCAAACTATGTAGTTGTATATAATAAAATACAAAAACCAATCAGATAGGGTGTTAATGGTACCACAAGCAAGATAATAATAAAGTTCCCTGCTTAAGAACTTTTTGAAAAGAGGGTAGAAGTAATCCAGTATGTGTTTTATGATATTCATTAGTTACGTCTTTGCTCCGCAAATCCGTGATTAAAGGCTTCGGCTTTAGTTTCCCATCTCAGAAACAAACTTTACTCTGATAAGTCTTATTTCATCTTCGGTGTAGTCGCCTCCCAATTCCGTCATGGCCTCATCTATGTCATCTGTCTTGGCCTCGCGGAAATATTCAAAAATCTCTTCTGCCTTATCAGGGTCCATTACATCCTCTACAAAATAATCTATATTTATCTTAGTGCCTGAATTGACTATTGCCTCAAGCTCGTCCAGAAGTTCGGGAAAATCCAAACCTTTTGATATGGCAATGTCCTCAAGGCTTATTTTACGGTCAATGGCTTGTATTATATATATTTTTTGTGATGATTTGTTTGGCTTCATACGCACGCGCATGTCTTCAGGACGTTCAATCTCATTCTCCTCTACGTGGCGTTTTATAAGTTGAATAAACTCATCTCCGTAACGTTTTGCCTTTCCTGCACCTACTCCAGGTATGTTCTGTAGCTCCTCTATGGTTATAGGGTAGGTTGTTGCCATAGACTCCAACGATGGGTCTTGGAAGATTACGAATGGGGGTACATTCAGATGCTTTGACATTTTCTTTCGCAAGTCTTTGAGCATAGAGAACAGAGTCTCGTCCGCTGCTCCTGAACCACCTCCGCGTCTTATTGGGGCTTCATCGTCATCGTCCTCAAACTCATTATCCTTGGTTATCATAAATGATACGGGCTTTTCAAGGAATTTTTTTCCGCTATCTGTCAGTTTAAGGACACCATAGTTCTCAATCTCTCTGTCTATATAGCCGGCAATCATAGCTTGGCGGATAACCGCTTGCCATAAATTAGGTCCGTCTTTCTCTCCTACACCAAAATTCTCTAATTCATTATGCTTGTAATCAGCAATCTCAGTGGTTTTTTTACCAATAATGATATTGATTATATGGTCTGCCTTGAACTTCTCTTTAACGGCGGTTATGGTTTCTAAAACAATTGAGAGTAAATCTTGTGCCTCTATTTGCTTTTTAGGATTAAGACAGTTATCACAGTTTCCACAATTATCTGCTCCAAACTCCTCACCAAAATAGTGTAGTAGAAGTTTTCTACGGCATACACTTGATTCTGCGTATGCTGCGGTCTCTGCAAGAAGCTGCTTGCCTATCTCCTGCTCAGCCACAGGCTTGCCTTGCATAAATTTTTCTAATTTCTGTAAATCCTTACATGAGTAGAATGCTATACATTGACCTTCTCCACCATCACGTCCTGCACGTCCTGTCTCTTGATAATAACCTTCAAGGCTTTTGGGTATGTCATAATGTATTACAAAGCGTACATCGGGTTTGTCTATTCCCATACCAAACGCTATCGTAGCCACAATAACTTGAACCTTTTCCATAAGGAAACTATCTTGGTTTTCTGTTCTCTCAGCAGAATCCATACCTGCATGGTATGCAAGGGCACTTATACCGTTTACTCTTAGTGTCTCCGCTAAATCTTCCACCTTTTTACGGCTTAGACAATATATGATTCCCGATTTTCCTTCTTGGCTCTTAATGAATTTTATTATGTCTTTATCTATATTTTGAGTTTTTGGACGTACTTCATAATAAAGATTCGGACGGTTGAATGATGATTTAAACACGGTAGCGTCATTCATACCAAGGTTCTTTTGAATATCGTGCTGCACTTTAGGAGTGGCGGTTGCAGTAAGGGCTATGACAGGAGCCTCGCCTATCTCTGATATGATTGGACGTATGCGGCGATATTCAGGACGGAAATCGTGACCCCATTCGGAGATACAATGAGCCTCATCAACTGCGTAGAAAGAGATTTTTATGCCTTGTAGGAAATTTATATTATCCTCTTTTGTAAGCGACTCGGGAGCTACGTAAAGCAGTTTTGTCTTGCCACTTAACACATCACTTTTAACCTCGTCAATAGCCGATTTTGTCAGAGATGAATTTATAAAATGAGCGACACCGTCCTCCTCGCTGAATGAGCGCATAGCATCCACTTGATTTTTCATCAAGGCTATAAGTGGTGATATAACAATGGCCATACCGTCCATAAGGAGTGAAGGCAACTGATAACATAAAGACTTACCTCCACCTGTAGGCATCAATACAAAAGTATCTTTGCCGTCCAATAGATTTTGGATGATTGCCTCTTGATTTCCTTTAAAGGAATCAAATCCAAAGTGTTCCTTTAATGCATTTAGTAATACAGAATTTTTAGACATATTTTATAAAACTCTTCTATTCCTGTTTAATGTTAGCCTTGCTGATTTTTTCTTTTGCAATGTCTTTTGTAATACGTAATTCTTTTACAGATGTTGATGGTACATCGTACATAAAGTCCATCATAACGCTCTCTGCAAGAGACCTTAGTCCTCTGGCTCCAAGCTTAAACTCTATTGCCTTGTCAACTATATAGTCAAGGGCTTCATCTTCAAATACAAGCGTAACCCCGTCCATCTTGAACAACTTTATGTATTGTTTTGTGATGGCGTTTTTTGGCTCCGTAAGAATACGCCTTAAGGCATCTCTGTCAAGAGGGTCCAAATGTGTCACGATGGGAAGCCTTCCTATTATTTCAGGGATTAGTCCAAACGATTTAAGGTCTTGCGGCTGAATGTATTGTAGCATGTTATCCTTATCAATCTTTTCTGTTTTGGCTGAGGCTCCGTATCCTACTAATCTAGTATTGAGTCTTGCTCCTATTTTCTGTTCTATGCCCGAAAACGCACCTCCGCAAATAAACAGGATATTCTGCGTGTTTACAGGTATCATTTTCTGTTCGGGGTGCTTTCTGCCACCTTGTGGAGGCACGTTAACAACAGAGCCTTCCAATAGTTTAAGCAACCCTTGTTGCACTCCCTCTCCACTAACATCGCGGGTAATGGAAGGATTATCACCCTTGCGGGCTATCTTGTCTATTTCATCTATGAATACAATTCCACGCTCTGCTGCCGCTACGTCATAATCACTTACTTGCAGTAATCTGGTAAGTATGCTCTCTATATCCTCTCCTACATATCCGGCTTGTGTAAGAACTGTAGCGTCCACAATGGTGAATGGTACATTCAGTTTCTTGGCTATTGTCTTGGCAAGCAATGTTTTTCCTGTGCCGGTAGAACCAATCAGGATAATGTTTGATTTCTCAATGTCAACGTCATCACTGCTTTTCTCCTGAAGTAACCTTTTATAATGGTTATAAACGGCAACAGACAGACTTTTTTTTGCATCGTCCTGACCTATTACGTACCCGTCAAGAAATTCTTTTAGCTCTTTAGGTTTTGGTAGTTCAGCAAGTTTTACATCAAATTTTGATTTCTTTGCCAGATGCTCACCTACAATCTCTTGTGCTCGTTCAATACAGTCACTGCATATATTGGCATCGGGTCCGTAAATGAGAAATGGGACCTCTTTTTCACTCCTTCCGCAGAAACTGCATCTCTCCTCTTTTTTACTTTGTGGCATTATGCTTACTTTTTAGGTTTTATTAAGACTTCATCTATCATTCCATACTCCTTAGCTTCTTCTGCTGTCATCCAATGGTCACGGTCAGAGTCTTGTTCTATTCTCTCGTAAGTATTGCCTGAATGTTCTGCAATTATAGAGTAAAGTTCTTTTTTCAGTTTCTGTATCTCACGTGCAGTTATCTCTATATCAGATGCTTGCCCTTGAGCCCCGCCCATAGGTTGGTGAATCATTATGCGTGAGTGTTTAAGTGCTGAACGCTTCCCTTTTGCTCCTGCTGTCATAAGTACAGCTCCCATAGAGGCCGCCATACCTGTACAAATTGTGGCAACGTCACTTTGGATAAACTGCATAGTATCATAAATGCCAAGACCGGCATAAACGCTGCCTCCAGGTGTGTTCAGATATATTGAAATGTCTTTACCAGGGTCTGCTGAATCAAGGTAAAGTAGTTGTGCTTGAATTACATTGGCGGTATAATCATCTATCTGTGTGCCTAAGAAAATTATACGGTCCATCATAAGACGTGAGAAAACGTCCATTTGGGCTATATTAAGCTGACGTTCCTCTATGATTGTAGGGTTAATGTAACCATAACTGCTTGTGATTTTCATATAATCATCAAGGGCCAGGGAGTTCATACCTAAATGTTTTGTTGCAAAATCTTTAAATTCGTTTCTCATAATAGTGTTTGTAATGTGCTGTAAAGCGGTTTTAACTCAAAATCTAACTAACAAATGCAAATATAATACATTTATACAAATAAAAAAAAGAATTTTCACAAAGAAAATTCTTTTTTTTTGGTTTAGGTTGTCTTTTACAAAGACCACTCAAATCCATCTTTTGTATCTTTAATAGTGAACCCAAGTTCCTGCAAAGAGTTACGGATTTTATCGCTTGTTGCAAAATCTTTGCTCTTTTTTGCATCAAGTCTTATATTAAGCAACAAATCAACTGCCTTTTTATATGCATCTGACGATGAACCCGCCTCAATCTGCGTATCATTTTTAAGACCAAGTATATCCTCAATAAATAGTTTGAATGTGGCTTTTAACTCTGCCAAATCCTCTGCACTGATTGTTGCCTTACCGTCTGCCACGGCGTTTATTGATTTTGCGGCCTCAAACAGATACGATATTACAATAGGTGAGTTAAGGTCATCGTTCATAGCGTCAATACATTGCTGCCTTAGATTCTTGACATCTACGGTAGATGTGGCGGCAGGTTTTAAAGCATTCAGGCGGTTATATGCCTCCATAAGCCTTTGATAACCCTTTTCTGAGGCTTTCAAAGCATCATTGCTGAAATCCACAGTACTTCTGTATTGAGCCTGAAGAATAAAGAAACGGATTGTCATCGGGCTATAAGGTTGGTCAAGCAATTTATGACTACCTGTAAAAAATTCATCTAATGTTATAAAATTACCTAATGACTTGCCCATCTTCTGCCCGTTGATGGTAATCATATTATTGTGCATCCAATAGTGAACGCTCTGATGCCCAAGAGCCGCAGTGGACTGGGCTATCTCGCACTCATGATGCGGAAACACCAAATCCATACCGCCTCCATGTATATCAAACTCCTGTCCTAAATACTTGGTGCCCATAGTGGAACACTCCAAGTGCCAACCTGGGAAACCGTCACTCCATGGTGAAGGCCAACGCATAATATGCTCAGGCTGAGCCTTTTTCCAAAGTGCAAAGTCAAGCGGACAGTGTTTCTCCTGCTGACCGTCAAGTTCCCTTGTAGTCTCTAAAAGGTCATCAATGTTTCTGCCTGAAAGCTGTCCGTAATGATGGTCTTTATTATACTTCTTTACATCAAAATATACTGAGCCTTCACTTATGTAGGCATACCCGGAATCCATAATTTTTTTAACGAACTCTATCTGCTCTATTATATGCCCCGATGCATGAGGCTCAATGGAAGGGGGTAACACATTAAGAGCCTCCATAGCCTTATGATACCTATTAAGATAGTATTGCACCACCTCCATCGGCTCTTTCTGCTCAAGTCTTGCCTTTTTGGCTATCTTGTCCTCTCCCTCGTCAGCATCGTGTTCCAAATGCCCCACATCAGTTATATTGCGGACATAACGCACTTTGTATCCTAAAAACTGTAGATAACGGAATAGCAAATCAAAAGTAATGGCAGGACGTGCATGACCCAAATGTCCGTCTCCATAGACTGTAGGTCCGCACACATACATGCCCACATACGGTTCATGTAATGGTACAAACTGCTCTTTTTTTCTACTTAATGTGTTGTAAATAAATAATTTATGTTCCATATAAAACCTTATAACATAATATGTTTCAATGCAAAAGTAACCATAATTTATGGTACCACAAAATAAAAATCACTATATTTTATGTTTGTCGTAACTGTTACGGGCATATAATATGAACCAAGCAACACCTGCGGCGTTCACTAAGCAAGACATCCGGAATGCCGCATGATACCCTATTGCCTCAGCTACAACTCCACCTAATAGAATTCCCATTCCGACACCGCTATCCCAAGAAATAAGGAATGTGGAATTAGCGGTACCACGCTTGTTTTTATGGGCAAGGTTAATAAACATATTCTGAATGGCAGGGAACATGTGTCCGTTCCCAAGTCCTATAATAACAGCACTTGCATAATATGCGTACTCATTATGTACGCCAGCAAACAAAGCATAACCCATAAGAGAGACTACCATTCCCATAATGGCATTCCGAACAACTTTCCCGTTTCTTAAACTGCGGGCTCCTGTCAGTCTTGATAATATAAGACCTGCCGACAACAACGCAAAATAGAGTGCAGCTCCACTTGTTATGTCAAGTTCCTCTTTGCCATATATGGCAAGATATGTGGAAACCACACTATAAGAGAATCCAAAACAGAACATCACAATAGCCTCACTCCATGCAGGTAGCAGGAAGAAATGGTCCATGGACAATTTGGGATGATACCTTACAAGAGGTTTTGACGGCAAATCAACAGTACAATTTATTATGAGACCTATCAAGGCAATGACCAATGACAATGCAAATAACAACTTATAACTGTCTGTGAATTGTAGTACATATATTGCTATTGTAGGACCTATCGCTGTGGCTATATTATTGCTTAAGCCATAGTACCCTATTCCCTCCGCCCTGCGTGAAGATGGCAGTACATCTATAGCGGTAGTGCTGCTTGCCACCGTTGTAGCCCCGAATGGCACTCCATGAAGTGTTCTGACTATTGCAAAAAGCACCAAAGAACCGGCAACCAAATATCCTGCAAAAAACAGGGCAAAAACACTGTAACAAATAAGGAGTACCGCTTTTCTTGGGAAACTGTCAACTATATATCCGCTAAACGGTCTGACAAGGAGCGTTGTAATTATATAACCTGACAAGACTATACCTATAGTCTGCTTATTAGCCCCAAATGTATCACTAAGATACAGAGGAAGAAGAGGCATAAGCAGCATAAAGGAGAGGAACAACATAAAGTTTGCCACCCACACCTTAGTATAATTCTTATTCCACAGTTTATCCATAGGCATTATGAAAATCAAAACTTAGGAATCTCAGACCCCTAAGTTTTGTGGAGAATATGGGACTCGAACCCACCACCTTTAGATTGCGAACCTAACGCTCTACCAGATGAGCTAATTCCCCAATAGCACTTAATTATTCAGCATATCGTATAATTTTCCTGTAACGTCAGCCACTATCTTCACGCATATATCCTGATGATGTGAACGCTGCTGAACGTGTTCAGGATTTGAGTATTTAATAAGGAGTTCATTGCACTGTGATGTACCGAAAGTCTCCTCAACCTTGCGGTTAAGCTCACGCACCTTACTATATACGGCAAGTTTTCCGTCCATATCATCAGGGCGGTCATAACCCTTAGCCATTCCAAGTATCATAAAAGCACCTGTAAGGGCTCCACATTTCTGACGTAAACGCCCCATACCACCACCAAACGTACCTGATATGCGTTTTGCCACCATCGGGTCTAGTTTTACACGTTCAGCAAAAGCCAAAACCACAGATTGTGAGCAGGCGTACCCCTCCTTAAAATAGGACACTGCTAAATTTATGGTTTCTTCTCTACTCATAATATATAATCCATACAAGTCCTTGATGATGTGAACGGCCTTACCTTTGTGTTTGCAACCTCTACATGAAGTGGATTTACGGAATATGACTTCAGTGCATCATAATCAGTGAAAGTGGAATCAAGCATTACATCTGCATTTGATGTCTCTAACCCATCAATATTCACTTTTATCTCCACTATGTTAGGAACTCTCCCTTTAAGACACTCAAGACCTGCTTTAATCTCTTTCTTTACCTTTTCTTTCTCATCGGGAGTCAAAGAGTCATTTAGTTTCCAAAGAATAACGTGTTTTACCATAATATTGTAACATTTACGACTGCAAATGTACAAATAAAAAATTATTTTACGTTAATATTTTGTGAAATAAAAAAAGTGTTATATCTTTGCAGTCCCTTGCGGATGTGGCGTAATTGGTAGCCGCGCTAGACTTAGGATCTAGTGTCTTGCGACGTGTGGGTTCGAGTCCCGTCATCCGCACAAATAGAAGGAGCCCATTTTAGGGTTCCTTCTATTCGTAAAACATTGACTATTTAAATTTTTAATTATCAATTTTCAACTTTCAATTGATTATGAACGTACTTCAAAACAACTCCGATGCAGTGAATGCTACCCTTACGGTAACAGTAACACCAGCCGACTACACAGAGAAGGTAGAAAAAGCCATTAAGGATTACAGAAAAAAGGCAGTTATGCCAGGCTTCCGTCCAGGAACAGTGCCTGCCAGCCTTATTAAGCGTAAATTTGGTGAGGCTTTTCTAGCCGAAGAAGTGAATAAACTGATTTCAGAGGCTCTATACAAGCACATCACAGATAATAAATTGGATATATTGGGAGAACCCCTACCTACAATAGATTTCCCTACACCTGATTTAAAGGAAGGAGAGGAATTCAATTTCTCCTTTGACATAGCAATAGCACCTGCAATAGAGGTTTCTCTATCTAAAAAGAATAAAGTTACATACTACACCATAGATGTTGACAAAAAGATGATAGACCAACAGACCGCATCGTACAGAGGCAGATTTGGTAAGTATGTAAAGGCAGAAGAAACAGGTGAAAAAGATGTAATTAAGGGTAAATTGGTGGAATTGGATGACAAAGGGTCTGTAAAAGACGATGGAGTAAATGTTGAAGGTGCCATGATAAGTCCTAACTATATGAAAAAGGATGAGGAGAAGAAAAAATGTTATGGCAAAAAGATAGGAGAAAGCTTTGATTTTAATCCATTCAACGCATTTGGTGGCAGCGAGGTTGAGCTGGCATCTTTGCTTAAATTAGATAAAGAAAAAGCAAAAGAATTCAAGTCTGACTGCCGCTTTACAGTAGAGGAGATAACCCGATTTGCAGAGGCAGAGATGAATCAAGAGTTCTTTGATGAGTGTTTTGGCAAAGGAACTGTAAAAAGTGCGGAAGAGTTTGAAGCAAAGATTAAATCTGAGCTTGCAAACCAATTTGTTGCAGACAGCGATATAAAATTCATACTTGACATGCGAGCCCTTGTACTAGACGGGCTTAAAGATGTAAAATTCCCGGAAGAGTTCCTTAAACGTTGGCTTAAAGAGCAGAATAAGGAGATGACTGATGAGAAAATTGACAGTGAATTCTCCAAAATGCTTGATGACCTTAAATGGCAGTTGTTTAAGGACAAAACCGCTAAAGAGGCTGATGTAAAAATAGAAGAGGCTGATATTAAGGAGGTTGCAAAAAGGCAGGCTAAAGCACAATTTGCACAATATGGAATGCTAAGCATACCCGATGAGTACCTTGAGAACTACGTTAAAGAGATGCTACAAAATAAGGATGGCAGAAAAAATGTGGTTGAGCGTGCTTTAGAAGATAAAGTTATTGCAATCCTTAAAGATAAGGTTACAATTACGGAAAAAGGTGTAAGTTTTGAAGAGTTTAACAAATTCTTCAAATAGCGGTCAAAAAAAATTTGCATATATAAAAAACTTGCATTAAATTTGCACCGCAAAAGTAGTTGGCGCTATCGTCTAGTGGTCTTGGACGTCGCCCTCTCACGGCGAAGATCCCGGGTTCGAATCCCGGTGGCGCTACTTAAATTAGGAAAAGGTTGGAACTCAAGTTGTTCTGACCTTTTTGGTATAAAATAAAGTACTATGGTACGTAAATTTGATTTTTTAGTTATCGGAAGCGGCATTGCCGGTATGAGTTTTGCACTAAAAGTTGCCGATAAAGGCAAGGTTGCAATACTTTGTAAAACAAAACTTGAAGAGGCTAATACAAATCTTGCACAAGGTGGTATAGCCTCTGTAACTAAACTTACAGATAAGTTTGAGAATCATGTGAATGACACTCTTATTGCAGGTGATGGTGCCTGTGATGAGGCGGTGGTACGTATGGTTATAGAGAACGCCCCATCGCAAATACAGGAACTTGTACATTGGGGCGTAGATTTTGATAAAGATGCTCAGGGTAACTTTGACCTGCATAAAGAGGGAGGACATTCAGATTTCCGTATTCTACACCATAAGGATAGTACAGGTGCGGAGATTCAGCACTCACTTGTAAAGCGTATTCAGGAGCACCCTAACATAGAGGTTTTTGAGAACTATTTTGCAATAGATATAATTACTCAACACCATCTTGGTCAGCTTGTAAAGCATACCACACCAAACATTGAGTGCTACGGTGTATATGTACTTAATCCAAAGACCCGCAGAGTGCATACATTTCTATCTAAAGTTACTATGATGGCTACAGGCGGTATAGGAAACATTTACCAAACCACAACTAACCCATCAATAGCCACAGGAGACGGAATATCAATGGTTTACAGGGCTAAAGGTATAGTTAAGGATATGGAGTTTGTGCAGTTCCACCCCACAAGCCTTTACAATCCGTCTGAGCGTCCGTCATTCCTTATTACAGAGGCTATGCGTGGATATGGAGCAGTATTAAGAAACAGAAAGGGCGAGGAGTTTATGTACAAATATGACAAGAGAGGTTCACTTGCCCCTCGTGACATAGTGGCACGCAGCATAGATACAGAGATGAAACTTGCAGGATGTGATTATGTATATCTTGATGTAACACATAAGCCTGCCGAGGAGACAAAAGAGCATTTCCCAATGATTTATGATAAGTGCCTGAGTTTAGGTATTGACATTACTAAGGACTATATACCTGTAGTGCCTGCAGCACACTATCTGTGCGGAGGCATTAAGGTGGATATGAACGCCCGCACCACAATCAATCACTTGTATGCGGCAGGAGAATGCTCATGCACCGGACTGCATGGGGCAAACCGTCTTGCATCAAACTCACTTCTTGAGGCTATTGTGTATGCTGATAAGGCGGCAAAAGATTCTCTTAAAATTATAGACAGCATAAAAATCAACGATGATGTGCCGCTATGGAATGATGCAGGCACAAGTCTTAATGAGGAGATGGTTCTTATTACCCAAAGTGAGAAGGAGGTTGGTCAGATTATGAGTAATTATGTTGGCATTGTGCGTTCAAATTTGAGATTAAAACGTGCATTTGACCGTCTTGAGATACTGTATAAAGAGACTGAGGATTTGTTTGACCGTTCTGTGGTTACCAAAGAGTTATGTGAGCTACGTAACATTATAAATGCAGGTTATCTTGTAATAAAGATGGCAATGGAACGCAAAGAGAGCCGTGGACTACACTATACAATAGATTATCCAACTAAAATAGAATGATAAAAATTGCGTCAAAAAGACGGGCGGTTGCCATACTGACCGCCTTTTTTGTATCTGTTTATGCTTGTGTGTATGCGGAGCATCTTACTATTGTGGGCATAAATGATACCCACTCCATGGTATTGCCTGATATTGACAATCTTGGCGGGGTACTGCGTCAGCGTGCAATCTTGGACAGTGTGCGTGCCGCCGATAAGAATGTTATAGCGGTGCATGCAGGAGATAATGTGCAAGGTACGCCGTTTTTCTCTTATTTTAAGGGAGATGTGGAATATCCTACATTAGACTCATTGGGGTATGACTACATTATACCTGGAAATCATGAGTTTGATAACGGAACAGATGAACTGTATAAATATTATTCCAAACTTAAATGCAAGAAACTCAATGCAAACTATAAGTTCAAAAACAAAAGGTTTCATCGGATATTTAAGCCATACGACATAGTGGAGATAGGTGGAAGGAAAATAGCCTTTATAGGGGTAAGTGTAAATCTGAAGGGTAGCGTTGATAAAGGCAAATATGATGGGGTAAAGTATATTGATGCTACAAAAACAGCGGTATGTCTTGCTAAAAAGCTTAAAAACAGCGGTAAGGCGGATTATGTTATAATGGTTTCGCACATCGGGTATATGCCATCTAACGGAAACAATACCAGCGATACTATGATTGTACATAGAAGCCACTACATAGATGCAGTAATAGGTGGACACTCTCACACTATTATAAAGCCAAACAACCAGAGTGTGGATATACCATCAATTATTCCCGATAAAACTGGCAAAAATGTAATAGTTACACAAACAGGCAGGTATGGTAAGTATATGACCATATTAGACCTTAATTTAGAGAACGGAGCAATAGAGCATAAACTTATCCCTGTTGATTCAAGACTTGATTCCGCCACAGCCAAATATGTGGCAATGAGGCAATGGATAGATGGTTATAAGACAAAGGTGGATAGTGCAATGAAACGTATAATAGCCTATAATCCCACTCCGCTTGATAACGGAAAAGTTAATGAAGCAGGTAATTGGGTTACAGATGTTATGTTTGATATATGCAAATCATTGACGGCAGAGAGAGTTGATTGTTTTATTATAAATGGGAAGGGTTTGAGACACCCTATCCCTAAAGGCGGTATTTCAGAAGGTTTTATCAAGAGTTTGATGCCTTTTGAAAGTAACATTATGATAATAAGATTAAAAGGAAAGGATTTGCTTAAAGCATTTCAGGTTATGGCAAGCAGAGGTGGTGATTGTGTCAGCAGTGGCGTGTATGTAGAATACGACTCCAATGCTAAATTGACTAAGGCTCTTATAAACGGAAATCCCATAAATCCCGATGAAACCTACAATATTGGGACTATAGACTTTATGTATAGTGGTGGAGATAACTATACCTCTCTCTCAAAAGGGAAGCCGATATTTATGGATAACGTAAATTATTGTGACCGCTTTATAGAGTATTTAAGCAGCCACAATAATGGAACTTACAAAATCTCTGCCGATACAGAACTTAGGTTTGTAAAAAAGGATTAGCCTTTGGTTGAAATCCTATTTCTGAAAGCATGAAATACGCTTCATTGCGGTAAACACCACCCAATCAGGCAGGTGCTTTATCATAGGTACAAACAGGTAGTTAAGTGCACCCGGCATTGATTTCTTTTTGCCTTTGAACATTGCTTTAAGTGCCTTCTTTACAAGTTTTGCAGGTGGCATTGATACATGTAA
>JAKSNX010000070.1 GCA_024405815.1 Paludibacteraceae bacterium
ACTCCTGGAAGTGTGGTCAGCTCTTCCATTGTAGATGGAACCACCCCATTAAAATCAGAGACTAACTTTTTGGATAAGCCTAATATATGAGCCGCCTTGCTGTTAGGATAAGATACACTGCTTATGTAATGTAGAATTTCAGACTCTGTGGCTTTTGCCATTGAAAAAGCATCGGGATAAGTGGCAAACAATGCTGGTGTCACCATATTCACCCGTTTGTCTGTACATTGGGCAGACAGCACCACCGCCACTATAAGCTCAAACGGATTTCTGAAATTGAGTTCACTTGCCGCATCGGGCATAGTGGATTCAAAATATTGCAGTATGAAACATACATCATACATCATACATCATACATGTACTCCTGTACATTTTACGCCTTAACCTTAACAAACATCGAATCCACCTCTTCTGTAACATCAATCTCACTACCGTCAGCATCTAAAAACCTATATTGCAAATATGAGAAGTTCTGATTAGGCAAAATCTTAAGACGGAATAAATGTTTAAGGCACATTCTTGTCTTTAGAGACAGGAACCCTTGTCTTAAATAGGCATAAACATAAGGATGAACAAACAAAGTTGATTTTTTTACTTTAAGCACATTAAAAACAAAATCAGCCTTATGTTCAAGCATATCGGTAAATAGAATAGAAGAGTATATTTTAGATGAACCACCGCACATAGGGCAATCCTCCATTGTATTTACGTATGTTACAGGTCTAACTCTCTGACGCGTAATCTGCATCAAGCCAAATTTGGTTATAGGCAACACATTGTGTTTTGCCCTATCAGACTTAAGATTCTCAACCATACGCTCATACACCTTATCATTATGCTCTTGTTTATGCATATCTATAAGGTCTATGATTACAATGCCACCCATATCACGAAGCCGTAATTGATGTGCCACCTCATCTACAGCCATCATATTAACCTCAAATGCAGACTCCTCCTGTTCTGAGCTATCCTTGTTTACACGTATTCCACTGTTTACGTCTATTACGTGCATAGCCTCTGTATGGTCTATTACAAGATACGCTCCTTTACTGAACGGGGCTATACGTCCAAACGATGATTTAAGCTGCTTGGTTACATTATAGACATCAAAGATAGGCAACTGGTCATCATAATACTTTACTATTCCACTCTTTGACGGTTCTATTAACCCGATGTAAGACTTTATCTCCTCATATACGTCTCTATCGTTTATTACAATACTCTCAAAATTATGGTTAAGATGGTCTCTGAGTATGGCCTCCGCCCTATTCACCTCCTCCACTACAAGGAACGGTGCAGACTTTCTGTGTTTCTGCAAACTTACCAACGCCTCTTCCCAACGCTCCACCAGTATTTCCAATTCATTCTCCAGTTCATCGGCAGATTTTCCTTCTGCCACCGTACGCACTATGGCACCATAATTGTTAGGACAAGCCGCCTTAACTATTTTACGTAATCTGTTACGTTCCTTATAACTTACTATTTTCTGCGATACAGACACCTTATTGTAAAAAGGCATCAACACCACAGACCTGCCTGCCAATGAGATTTCTGCAGTAAGCCTTGGTCCTTTAGTGGATATAGGCTCTTTTGTAACCTGAACTAGTATCTCTTGCCCTACAGTAAGATTATCCGCTATATGACCTATTTTAGGCAATTCTCTCTCCTGCTTGACTTTATTCATAGAGAGATTCTTGCCCTTAACCATTACATTATTCTTTACAAACTCATTAACAGTATTAAAATTCACACCTAAGTCAAGATAATGCAAAAAACCCTCCTTCTCATAGCCCACATCTACAAATGCCGCATTAAGTCCAGGCAACAGTTTTTTCACTTTTGCCAAATAAATATCTCCCACAGCATAAGACGATGAGCGTTTCTCCTTGTAGTACTCCACCAGTGTGGAATTCTCAAGCATTGCTATGTCTATCTCTTCATTAGTTACGTTTAAAAGTAATTTGCTATCCATTATAACCAGATAAATTTAAAAACAAAAGAACAAACAGCCTTGCAGATGTTTGTTCTTTATAAGACGTTACGTCAAATACTACTTATGTTTATGACGATTTTTTCTCAGTCTTTTCTTACGTTTGTGAGTGGACATTTTATGTCTCTTCCTCTTCTTTCCGCTTGGCATATTTTTAAAGTATTAGTATATTACTTACTGATTTTACCAACAAAAACCTTAGCAGGCTTGAATGCAGGTATTGAATGTGCAGGTATGTTGATAGAGGTGTTTTTAGAAATGTTACGGGCAACCTTTGCTGCACGCTCCTTAATAATAAAGCTACCAAAACCTCTTAAATATACATTCTCCTTAGCCTCTAAAGAAGCCTTAACCTCTTCCATAAAAGACTCAACAACCTTCATGGCTACAACTTTCTCAATACCAGTTTTGTTGGCAATTTCGTTAACGATTTCTGCTTTTGTCATAACTGTAATTTTTAATTTGTTTATAATTATTTGTATTTCTTACATTTGGACTGCAAATATAGCACTTTATTCTTAAATTCAATATATTTTTGCAAAAAAAAATCGGTATTACCCGATTTTTTTTTAATTTCCATTAAATATATGTGTTAAAAGCACTTGAATTTACCTGTTGCAAACCGTTTCTTATTAGCATATATAAAATTGTATATTACCACTTTACCTGAATGTCCATAATATACATACCCATTGGCTTTTGCATCACAAATGCTTTCACAGTTAGGGTCAACTAACGGCAATATCACCACATCTAAGAATCCACCGTTCAAGTCTCTTAGTACAATAAACACATTTCTACATTTGGTAGTGAATTTCCAACCACCATCTTGTGTGCTTGTAACACATACATCGCTGGCTGTAGGCTCTGTTGTAGGGTCAAAATCATCAGGAACAAAGCTTAAGAAATAGACACCTGACGGTTTGTCCGCACCTTTTAATACATCCTCCTGTGAATAAACAGAAATTATAAAATCAAATGAACTTAATTCAGATTTCTGAATTTTAACCATTTGGGCATCTTCCTGCTTATCGTATGTAATTAAATCCTCGTCCACAAACGCTGCTCCAAAAGGCAATTTATATGTGTATTCATAAACATTTGGGTCAAAATCCTCTAACACTACACCTTTATAATATATAGCGTTAAGATTTGAGTTGTCAGATATCTTAATGGTTGTGTTAATAATGTAATTCCTTACATCTTTGCTCTCCTTAGACATAACACTGATTACTATACTCTCTCTTGACTGCTGTATAGTGTCAGATACATACGCATTAGGACTATACGGGTCTAAAATCAAATCTTTTATGGTAGGAATCAGAGAGGAATCAGAGTATGCCTCAAGTTCTATATTATACTCATTTACATCGGGATTAAAACCTTCAAGCAACTTACCAAAAACGTATATC
Organism: Paludibacteraceae bacterium; assembly: GCA_024405815.1. GTDB lineage: Bacteria > Bacteroidota > Bacteroidia > Bacteroidales > Paludibacteraceae > Enterocola. The sequence goes on from JAKSNX010000070.1 coordinate 3,403, forward strand.
GCCTTTAGTCTGTTCTCTCTATCAGGTTCAACTATAAAATCAACCACATATTTATTAGGGGTACCGTTAAGCGGTATTATTTTTAACTCGGTCTGCCATCCTTTATCTGTTTTTGTAGTGGAAACCTCCACTTTCTCATTCTCTGGCTCTGTGGCAATATATGTTACATCGGGTGCAGATTCCGTACCATACGGTAACACCACATCGTATAAGTTATCATCGGGTGTAAATTCTTCTATCTCAATATTATTATAATAAATCATCTCCAATGTATTAACATCACTCTCTGCAACATTAAACTTGATGGAATATACATTTCTTGTCACATTATCCTCCGCTATCACGGTTATTGTAGATGTTCCATTAACATCGTCAGTAAAATCCTCTATAGTGGTTTGTGTATCCTCGCCCTTATCATAGCTTATTGAAGGTACAACCGTTGATTTGTAAGGAAGTGTAACATTATATGAGAATGTCTCGCTATCAAAACTTGGAACAAGCTTACGCTCATCACCTATAGTAATACTATTAAGACACGCATTATTAGATAAGGTGTAATCAAACCGCACCATATAGTTTCTTACAGTCTTATCTGCCGCTGTAACCACTATTGTTTGCAGACGTCTATCATCAGAGACCTTTATCTCTATACTCTGAGAATCAAAACCTTTATCACAACTTAAGTCTGGAATATTCTTATCTCCTATTACAAGTAACTCATAATAATTGTGCACATCTGAATTAAAACCATTTAATGGTTTTCCACCCAAGTATATCATATCAAGTGCGGTGGACTCTTTCTCTACGCTGAACTCTATATGGTAGGTATTCTTTTCAGACCCATCACCCGATGCCACCTCTACAGCAACGCTACTGCCATCTACAACCATTGTCACCACTTGATTAACACCACTGGCAAAGGCTGTTACATCAGGTAAAGACTTGGTACCTGCAGGTAGTGTTACACTGTAATCAAACACCACTGGGTCAAACTCCTCTATTGTAACTCCGTTTATTCTTAAATCAGAGAGCAATACGCTTGCACCCGGTCTTGTAACAGTTAGCGTGTAATCTGTAAACGACATATCCTCTGCAAAACTACGAATCTTGATTTCACGTATGCCTTCAACCTCAGCACCATACTCTATATCGTACATCTGGTCATCTACCTCACCTATTATGTCTATAGCAGGAATACCTGAACAGTTAGGCTCAATGGTTGCCTCTGCATTAGTACCTGTTACTGTGGCATCTACTCCATTAACCTTTATAGCATTTATTTTAGAGCTATACTCAAAGTTTATGTAATCTACATACAACTCTGAGAAATCACCTGTGGTAGCCTGCAATCCGCCCTCAAGTCCGGTGTAAAGTCCGTTAGGATTAACCACAATGTTCATTTTATTTAGAGTTTTGCCGTTAAGTCCAAGCGGATGCCTATACTCTTTATAGCCGTTTGTAGTACTACCTATATGAACATCTTTCTTAATCTCTGTACCACCGTCAAAAAATCTGAAAGCAAACTCCGCACCGTCTCCATGAGCCGCCTTTTTCTTAAAGTTATAATAGAATAGTGCATAATCAGGTGTGTTTCTGAAAGTTATACCACCAGAATAGCCTACACTTGACCCACATGCTTCTTTAATGTTACATGTTATATTTCCTAATGTCATTACAGACGGAACCATACCTGCAAGCGGGCACTGATACTCGTTAGTATTTAAGCCTACAACTGTCTTGCTCTCTTTTGTAATTTCATAACCTGCGTAACCTGTTCTGTTTCCAGCACAAACAAGCACTGCAGCCCATGCTACATCTTGCTTGCCCACAGCATCAGCAGGCACGTTCCACCCTACAGGTTTTACCGCTGTAGCTACATCTGTATATTTAGGTGTGGTCCACTCTGTAAAATCATTATTAGGAATAGAGTCTGTTGTATAGTGGAAATACAAATCGTATGTCATACCCCTTTTTTCATCTGTATCGGGTGTTACAAACCTTTTATGAGTAGGTGCATCTACTGTTTTAGATACATCTACGCCCTCTGCATATACATTTGCAGGGTCTTCCTTTATCAAGACCACATATTTGGTCTTCATAGGGTTAAAACCACTTATAAGCTCATCGTTAACCTTAATGGCTGAAACTGTATTGTACTCAACTACCGCTTTTATAAAATGAACAGTGTATTTAGTGGTATCATTATTTTGTGAGATAAGTGTATAAATTGCGTCTCCGTCAAGAACAGGCAGTGATGAGAACATAGTTGCACTCTCATCTTGTTTTGTAACACTGATAGATGGCAATACCTCACTATCTGCAGGGATAGTATAGGTGTATTCATACTTTTCTGGTGAGAATCCGTCAATGGTTACGCCACCTACCTTTATGTCAGATAACTTGCTTGACGTCCACTCCTTAACAAAATTAATGCTGTATGCACCCTCTTTACCAGATTCTGCAGTAACGGTTATAATTGATGTTCCATACAAATCTGGCTTAGTAATAATAACCTGTTGTGTTAATTCTTTCTCTACAGTGATATCAGGCACTTCTTGTGCATCATCGGGTAAATAATACACATAATCAAACACCTCTGAATCAAAATCCTGTAAAGGTTCACCACCTATGTATATGTTTTTCAGCTTGGTGTTTGTGGATTTTGGCATTCTGAAATGTATTCTATATACAGATGTGCTTACACCATCTTGAGCAGTTACTATAATCTTAGACACCTCACCAACACCCTTTTTGTCTATAGCCACATTCTGCACCGATTCACCTTTCTCATACCCTATTTCAGGAACTTCTGTAGCATCTTGCTCCAACTCGTATGTATAGCTCGTAGAATCGGGTCTGAATCCGTCTATGGTTATACCGTCGATATTCAAATCGTTAAGATATGAATATGATGAGGGGGCTATTTTATATATTACCTCATACACTCTGACAGATGTGGCGGCAGGTGCTGAAACTGTTATATTAACAACAGAATCCATACCCGATATATCTTTAGCCACAACTTTTGTAGTTATTGTCTGCTCTCCTTCCGGATATGCTGAAACAGGTTTCAGTTCAGGATTCTCTGTAGTTCCCTCTGGTATGGTTACCATAAAAATAGATTTGGTAGGAGCAAACCCTTGAATGGAATGACCGTTAACAATAATGTCTTTAAGTGTGGTGTCGCTCAACTCTGCCACTGTAAAAGAGAGATAATATGTTACGCTGTAATCAGTATTCTGTGCATAAACAGTAACCTTTGCTGTACCTGGCACGGTGTATGGCTCAACCTTTAAGGTCTGCCACTCATTGGATTTAATCAACTCTATTTTAGGGTTATCTACAGTACCATAAGGCAATGATATATTGCTATAAGTGGAAACTTTAGGGTTAAAACCCAATAATGGCTCCCCATTTATCAATATACCTTCCGGTTCTGGATTTATATCTCTGTGAGATACAAAATAAACCTTATATGTAGATGTGGAACTGCCGTCCTCAGCCTTAACTGTAATAACGGTTGCAGCTCCATCACGTTTACCATATTTAATAGTGATTTCACTACCGCTTAGTAGTCTGCTACTTCTGTAGCATGTAATGGTAGGAATAGGCTCATCATCTGCAAGCTCTTGTGTATATTCATATACGTCCTTATTAAATTTAGCATACGACAAACCATCAAAACGCATGTCATACACCTGCGATGAGTATATTAAAGATACATCATCAACCCACAATTTACTGGAAGTGTATTGCCCTGAATTGGCTCTGAAATCGGGATACCTTGAGGCTGACAAAATAATGTTCATCTTTTCAGGTATCTCATTATTGTAGTATTTTATAGGAACCTTAAATAATGTCCAATCTGGAAAAGCCTCTTTTGTCTTAAACCAACCCTCACATACCTGCGTTGCCTTGATTTCTGTATTACAACCGTTAGCATCTGTAGTTATACGAATGTCTGATTCCTCATCATAATGGGTGGTTGAAGTACAACCGTTATCCTTGTTTTTATATTTAGTTCCTTTAGACTCCCCTTTCCAAGCGTAATAAAGGAGGTTCATATCCTCATTCTCATTACTCTCACGAATAACCCAAACAGCCATAGTGTCGGGACGTGCTGTAAACTGAATACCACCATCGGTACCTGCAGTGGCAGAACCCACCTTTATACCATCAAGGTACGCCCAGGGATGTCCAAGTGTAACCCAAGATGGTGATACAGCCGTGATTCCCACAGCTCCCACTTCTGTGCCTTGGCAAAGAGTGGAATATTTACCTGTATGTGCTCTTTCTGACCTTTCTCCAATATTGAATTTCAGTCCAATCTGCTCAACATTGGCAAGTTCCCAATTATCGGGCTGCGGTTTTCCGTTCCATGTAGAATTCCAATTTTCAAAGTCAGCGTTATCAAGTTGGTATTTTGCGGCAAAAGAATTGTTAATAAAAATTAACAGGAATGTTAAAAATGTGAAAAATCTTAGATTTTTTAATGTAAAAATTCTCATATTACAGCATTTTTAGCCCATAGGCATTAAAAACACTGCAAATTTAGTTAAAAAATTTTTACATTTAGCATTTGAAATGTTAAAAAAATTAGATGTTCATAACTTTTTATGTTAAAAACGCCAATTTCTTAACATTTTTTTAACATTTATACCATCTGCTCTATATTCCAAACAAACGCTTTTACGCCCACCTCTGGATTACGGGCATCAAGTTTGCGGACTGTAAGCAGAAGTTCAGGCACTTTGCTGTCTTCCACCACTGTCATAACAGCGGAATTCATCTCTGGCCAAGTGTGGGTACCACGGCGGGGTTCTCCGCCGTTTGTACCTCTACCCTGTACTTGTTCAAAAAAAGTGAAGCCACTTATTTTAAGTTCATCAAGCATAAACTCAACACGCTCTGTATTGGCTTG
>JAKSNX010000071.1 GCA_024405815.1 Paludibacteraceae bacterium
TAGATAAAGATTCTTCACTCCACTACGTTCCGTTCAGAATGACGAGGAGAACTCTAAATCGCCGTTAATGACCTCGTGCCATGGCAGTCCGCTTTCGGCAACTTTCTGCATAAATGGGTCCGGGTCAAACTCCTCTACATTATAGACACCAGGCTTACGCCATTTTCCTGTCATAAACATATAGGCACCTGTCATTGCAGGAACACCTGTAGTATAACTTACGCCCTGCATACCTGTCTCTTTGTATGCCTCCTGATGGCTGCAATTATTATAAATGTAGTATGTTTTCTCTTTACCATCCTTTATACCACGGATACGGCACCCGATAGATGTGTAACCATCGTAGTTCTCGCCCAAATCCTGCGGATTAGGAAGTACTGCCTTTAAAAATTGCAGAGGAACTATCTTTACTCCGTTATACTCCACCTCATCTATGCGTGCCATACCAATATCCTGTATTACACGCAGGTGAGTAAGATACTCCTGCCCGAATGTCATCCAGAATCTTGCACGTTTAATGGTCGGGAAATTCTTTACAAGACTCTCCAACTCCTCATGAAACATAAGATAAGACTCCTTAGGACCTATCTCAGGGTATGTTATAGGCTGATGGATTTCAAGAGCACCCGTCTCAACCCATTTACCATCAAGATAATACCTGCCCTTTTGAGTAATCTCCCTGATGTTTATCTCTGGGTTAAAGTTTGTGGCAAACGCCTTGTGATGGTTTCCTGCGTTACAGTCAATAATATCAAGATAGTGAATCTCATCAAAATGATGTTTTGCGGCATACGCAGTATATACACCTGTTTGTCCAGGGTCAAAACCACAACCAAGAATTGCTGTAAGCCCTGCCTTCTCAAACCTCTCCTTATACGCCCACTGCCACGAGTACTCAAAATGAGCCTCGTCAAGCGGCTCATAATTTGCTGTATCCAAGTAGTTTACACCTGCTGCAAGACAAGCGTCCATAATGTGCAAATCCTGATACGGCAACGCCACATTTATAACAAGTTCAGGTTTATAATCCTTTAACAATGCTGTAAGTGCAGGAACATCATCTGCATCAACAGCGGCAGTCTGAATATCAACACCATAACGCTTTTTAATATCCGCCGCCACAGCATCACACTTGCTCTTAGTACGGCTTGCAAGCATTATGCCTGTAAACACATCTGAATTTTGTGCAACCTTATGCACCACCACGGTACCTACACCGCCACAACCAATAATCAATACTTTTCCCATGTCCACTATTTAGTATATCCATTTGCCGTTCTCACCTCGTTTTGTAGGAATATTGAACGATAACATAATCTCATGGCTTGTCCAAGCCACCTTGCTAAGTTTGCCAAAGTTTACATCGCAGGCATAGCCTATACGCAGCCAATTCCACTCAAAACCAACCATTGCGTAACCTGTAGTCTCTGTCCTATATCCTAAGCCAGCATAAAAATACTTACCTATAAAGCCTGTAACATTTACATCTATTACATGGAACTGACCTGTATAGTAATATGCAACGGCAGGAGCCAACTTAAACTTAGGTGCACATGGTATCAATCCTCTGGCATACGCATAATAAGACGGCTGAGAGTTAAGCGTGGTCTTTTCATAAAAATATCCTGGAATATGGTTAATGGAGGCACCTATTAGAATATATGGATTAGCATACTCTATACCAAACGATGCATCAAACTTGGTATTACTCTGGAAACGGTCTGGTATGGTCTCACCCATCTCGGTAGGGTCATCATAAACATGCTTGGTAGGGTCAAAAGTCTTGTTATAAATACCCAATCCCACACCAAATGAGAATATATTGTTCTTACCAAAATTCAGGTTATAGGCATATACAACCTTGGCGTTTATCTGCTGGTAAGCAATACCACTCTGGTCATAACTAAACGTGGCACCTATACCCGATTTCGCTTTCTCAATGTAGGTCTGCACATTAAGCATTGTGGTAAATGGCGAGCCCTGCATACCTGCATACTGGAACCTGCTTATAGAGAATATATTGACATTAGCACTGTTTCCTATACCGGCAGGATTTATGGCTATACGTGAGAACAACTGCTCATTCAGAGAGAAATCATTCTGGGCATACGCACTCACCATACCCAATGTTATAAAACCTATTAACCAATAAAGTTTTTTCATAGATGTATTTGATAATATTTATAGACTATTTGTAAACCTCCACAGTGGCTTTGCGTTTTGAGCCATCGGGTAATGTAGCCACATAGTAATATACGCCTGGCATTACAAGTGTACCGTTCTTGCCTTCACCTGCCCAACCGTCAGGACCCTCATAAACCATATCTCCAGTACGGTCATAAACCTGAATTGAAATCGGGCTTTCAAGACCCTTAACAAAATCATCGTTAGCACCATCTACATTATAAGGAGTAAAGATTGTAGGCCACTCAACAGTTACTTTTGCAGACGCATTAAATTTATTTCCGCACTCATCTGTAATAGTTACTTTATAAATCTCATCAGTATAAGGCTTACGAGGAAATGCCCCATCAAATGTTGTTTCATTTATAGTCCAATCTATAGTTTTAGCGGCATCTGAAGGCTCGTATGAAAGAGTTTTTGTAACACTGCTACCTAAACCTATATTTTCCTCTTCTGGTGTAAGACTTATTGATTCAATTGTATTCTTTACCGTAACAGTAATTTTAACAGGTTCAAAGCCACAACCATCAGCAGCATCCGCTCCAACGCTATACGTTTTAACACCAGATGTTGATATACTTACTGTTTTGTCTATTTCAGCACCAGTTTCATCATAGAATTTATATTGAGTGCCGGCACTTGGATTTACAATAAGTGTAGAAAGGTCAAGGTTTGGTTTTGAACTATCTTTACATTCATCATAATTTTTAACAGTTGGAGCAACTGCCGATTTCTTAACCATAACACTTACAGGTAAAGATAACTCACTCTCACAACCACCATCAGGAGTATCTGTAACATAATATATTATTGGCTCAGTTGTAGGAACAGAAGCGTCAAATGTAGCATCTGTAACTTTTGTGGTCTTATCATCCTTATACCACGTTAAATTAGCATATGAAGATGTAACCAATGTTGACAACTCTATCTTGTTAGATTCCTTAGTTGCACACTCTTCATAAGGCTTAACGGTAGGTGCGACACCCGCTATTTTAACAAGTGTAACAGGAGTTGTTGTCACTACGGTACAATAATCATTACCCAACTCAACCTTATAACGCCAGCCATTTTCTGCATCAGCAGGCAAATTATAGGTTGCAGATGTTGCACCTGTCAGTGCTTCCCAATTTTCAGAACCCTCACCTTTGGTTTTATCTACATACCATTGATAATAAGTTGCATTAGACGCATTTACAGTTACTGATTTCTGCTGGCAATAATTTATCTCAACAGGCCATTTTGTAGTATCGTATGATGGAGCCGCCTTAACTGTAAGAGTGAGAGCCGTAGCAACACTTTTACAAATTTCGGAACCACCGTCAGTAAAATACTCTGTTTTTAAGATAACAAACTTATGGCTACCAGATGTACGTACAACACCTGTAACTTCGTTCAAATCTATTACCAACTTACCTTCAGAGATTTCTTGTGCTGTAACATCTTTTTGGTCAATCAGCACTGTCTCATCTTCTTTTAGTGTGTATTTTACAAACTCAGATACACAACCAAATGTAACATTTATTTTAGGAAGGTCATCTTCTTTTTTACCGCTTTCCTCACAAACGGTATCGTTACCGTCAAACGCCATTGCCAGCACAATACTACAAGTAGAGCTGTAATCCAGCAAGTTTTGAGAGAACATATAATCAGCACTCTGCATTGGCACAATGTCTCCAGCTTCAAGTTTATCAATGGTTGCTTGACCACATAGAGACTCTTTTGTAACAAAGACCTGCAAATTACCGCTTTGAGGTACAGATGTAAGTATCTCACGGGCATTAACACTTGCAGTATAATAGCTACCATCTAATGACATTGATTTAATGTATTTGTATCTTCCCGCTTCTCCAGTCTTTTTGGTTTCATCAACCTTAAGCAGATATACACAAGGATTTGAGCCTAATCCAAAATCCATATCCGCTATTCTAACAACCTCATTATCTGTTAGTTTTTCAAATGTGGCGGATGTATAAGTAGATGGCGTCTTAGTATTATCGTAGTATTCAGCAGGGAATGTAGGAACACAAAGGTCTACTGAAATATCATCTATCAAAACATCATTACCTACACCTGTACCACCATTATTTCTTATAATCAACTGATAATCAGCAGCACTACCGTTCTCTTCTATATCAAGTGAAGCCTCTTGATATTGCCAGTTGTCATTAAATCCAACCTTAGTGGATACTTTAGTGGCATCCACCCATGCTGTTTCAGGGTCTCCTGCCTTTTTCTTCTGAATAACCAACTCCATATCTATAGGCAATGAGCCACCTTCATTTTTGGTAGCGTTAGCAAAATATGCTGAGAAACTAAGAGTGGAACCCTTTTTAAACAAGCTCTTCTCTTCTGCTGTTAATTCATGCTGATAAGCAATATTTGATTTGCCGTCTTTGAAATTTATAAACAACATACCACCATAATTACCTGCGGTACCTGCATCGCCTACAGTATGGTCTCTAAACTCTTTCTTATCTGAAGTTGGGGCAAAATATTGTCTGAACCACATATTGTTTCCTTCACAATCCTCTACAGACTCATCCATAGCACTTCCCTCTCCACAACCGCAATAATAAGGAGTGGCAACTACAGCGTAGTATCCGTCATTGATTTTTTTAGGATATGGCTGATACGTGTAGTCAGAACTCATGTCCTCACCACCACGTCTTGAATCTGTACCCTTTAATGATGGCAATGTTCCAAAATCGTTTCCAAACAAGTGGGCGGAAGAGCCACCGTCCGCACAGCTTATTATTACCTGAATTTTTACCTCTGGTGACGTTTTTCCTCCGTAAGACACTCTATAATATGTGGTTTTACTTGGAATTTTCTCACCTGTAAGGGTATATGAGACATCTGCCTGAGAAACAAGTGGTTCCCATGTATCTTTGTCAAAATCCTTATATTCAAAAACATACTTGGTGTCAGTTAATCCAACAGGTATTGCAGTAAGCTTAATGCCCTGTGGTTTCTCAGTATATTTATATGCGTAAATATCTGAAACAAGAACTACATTTGAATATAATCCCCAAGAACCCTTAAAATACACATCACTTTTTCTGCTTGAATTTGGACACTTTTTAGAGGCATCAGGCTTGTACAAATTCTTACCGCTTGTATATGGAGCCTGAAAAACAACAGTATTTTGCCATACATCATCAGCCGAACTTCCGTTCTCATTCCAGAAACTCATTCTTCCGTACGATGAAGCAGTTGTTATAGTTGCCATCCAAATATCACCATCCACCTTTTTCATTTGGTACCATTTGTCCTTATTCCTATGGTATGAGCCTTGCTTAACGTTAGAGGCATTACCGTTACCACTCTCAGTAGGCACTGACAGCCAAATTTCACCGCTGAACAGTTTGTCAGAGTTATCATAAAAGATTATGGTATTAGCAGGAATAGATGCTCCTTTAGTCTGCACATCACAACTACCTGGCTCTGGAGCGGTTTCACAAGTCCAATTATGTGGATACCAGTTTTTATCGCCACTACCCGAATAAATTTTCACAGAAAACGCACCTGTAGAGCAAGAAGATATGTAATCTGTGCCTGAGACAGAGCCTTGAGAACTATTTGAGGAGCCAAGGTTGAAATTAGCGGACATTCCCTCCTGCCAATTATTATCCTTTCCTACCCAATACTTGTAATCACTTGGATTACCTGTGTAATTTTCTATAACAATATTATCACACAAATACTCATCACCACTTAATAGGGTAAAATAGAACATCTGACTGGAACTGCCATCTTTGTACACTGAAATACAAAAATTCTCATCAGCATACATTGCAAACGTCCCAAATAACATTGCCCCAATGAGAGCAAATTTAACAAAGCTTTTTAAAAATAAAGTTTTCATAAGTATTTAAGTTTTTAGTTATTATCCGTTAGAATTTCACAACCTCTATTGTACCTCTCTGGTTATCGCCGTCAGGGGTGGTTATATTGTAATAATATACACCAGGCTCTGCCAAAACGCCACTCTTGGATAGAGAGCCGTTAAGAGTGCCGTCCCACCCATCGGGTCCTTCAAACACTTTCTCATTAAACCTGTTGAATACCGTTATCTGACAACCACGAGCAAAATAATCGTTCTTGCCGTTGCCATCGTACGGCGATATAAGTGTAGGCCAAATAGCCCTTATGGTAACATCCTTGGTTATGGAGTTACACCTACCCTCTACCGCAACAGTAAACTTAGTATTGGTATAGATATAGGCATTAGCCACATCATCTGTGCTATCCATTAACTTGGAGTTCTTCCACCACTTATAAGATATAATAGGTGTATCTTTTGTAGGCACTACATTAAGGGTAATCTCTGTGCTTGCGGCAGGAACCTCTGTAATATCAGTGATACCACCGGCACTTGCAACTAAGTTATAGTCTATTGTACCCTCTATATGTATATCTATCTCTGCACTCTCACTTTCACACTTTCCTACCTCTGTGTTAGTTACATAGAAGGTAAGGTCTGTATTCTCTTGAGAAGCATCAAACTTATCACTGTGGGCGGCACCCGATTCATCATAGAATTTAAGTTCGGTCTTATCAGATGTAACAAGAGCAGTCATGCTCTTGGTCTCTGCTACTGCACACTCATCGTAGGCTTTAACTATAGGAGTGGCAGACACTGCCTTAACCACCATCTCTATAGGCTTGATGTCGCCAATACACCCACTGCCATCAACACCTATGCCCTTGACATAGAACATACGCTTGGTATCTACATCAACTACATGGCTTGTAAGTTCACTCTGCCCTTTATCATCGTTGTAATACTTAATCTCATCATATTTAGACGCCGATGTAATGGCAGTACTCAAATCTATTGTAGCAGGCAGACAAACCGCTGCAAGTGGCTGAATATCTACAATAGGATACTGCTTATTCTCTTTAACTGTAACAGATTTCTCTGATTTACAAGCAGTTGCACCATACGTAGCAATTACTGTATATGTACCTGCCACTGTAAATGTACGTGTAGCACTAGTTTTTGACACGTCATCTTTCCACTTATACGTTACTCCTTCCAGACCCGATGTCTCTGTTACTGTGGCTTTTACAGATTCTACTACACATGTAATAGAATCCCTGTCCAAAGTTATTTCTAATTTAGGAGCAGTCTTATCCTCATCTATTGTAATAGATTGTGTACCTGCACATGAGTAACGGTTAACACCCGTAACAGAATATGTGCCTTTTTCTGATATTTCAAGTGTGGCACCCTCTGTACCATCATTCCATACATACGTCATTTCAGGAGAATCTGAACTTGCAGTAAGTGTTACGCTACTACATGTAACCTTCTCTGCTGACGGTGTAATAAGAATTTCAGGTATTTGCATCTTATCTACAACCATAGTATCAACCTCTGCACTCTCACATCCGTTCTCTGCCGTTGCAATAACACTATAGGTACCCTCTGTATCTACCGTAATAGATGCAGTCTCAGCCGTTGTTGACCATTTAAACTTACAATCCACAATATCTGCCGTTGCATTAAGTGTTGTTACATTTTCGCCCTCGGCACATGTAAGAGTATCACGCAGGGTTGTAATTTTAGCGATAGGTATTCTGATATCCTGCGATATGCTTATACTGCTTGTACTTGTACAACCATTTTCTTGAGATTTTGCCTCTACATTATATGTTCTGACAAACGCACTTTGTGTTTCATCAACCTCCACTGTTATAGGATTGTTAGTTAATGTACTAGTGCCGCAAGTCCATGTATAATCACAAGCACCTACTTTCTCATCTTCTGTAACAGTGGCTGTAAGAGTAAGTTCTGTAACATAGCATGTAAGCAGTGTGTTCTCCGCCCCTGTGGCATCGGTACTCTTAACAGATAGTTCAGGCTTAACCTTGTTCTCATCTATTTGTAATTGTACTGGATTACTTTCACAACCCTTTTCACTAATTGCTATAGCGGTCAGGTCTGTTTCCGTTTCAAAATATCTTTCTGCATCTGTCTCATTATCAGACCACTTG
>JAKSNX010000072.1 GCA_024405815.1 Paludibacteraceae bacterium
GCAGAACCTACCGTAGCCATGAGAACGCCGAATTTTGTGGCAAAATGCCCTCTGTCTCCTTTTGTCATCTTATTTTATAAGACTTGCTTTAAGTCCTTTAATTACGGAATTGGTAAAACCGTTTGCCTCCATCTCATTTAATCCCTTTATGGTTATGCCCCCAGGTGTGGTCACCTTATCTATCTCCGCTTCTGGATGTGAATCATTGGTGTTTATCAAATCTATGGCACCACGCAGAGTCTGAGTTACAACTTGCTTGGCAACATTTGGATATATGCCCATCTCCACTGCACCCTCTACGGCAGCCCTAATATAACGGAAAGCGTATGCTATACCGCAACTTGACAATGCCATAAAGGCATTCAGGTCTTTCTCCTGAACAAAGAACACTTTACCAGTCTCACTGAATATCTGCTCTATAAGCTGCATCTGAGCATGACCTGCATTGATATATGGTGCTATCGATAGCACACTTTGCAAAACATCTACGGCGGTATTAGGTATCATACGGAAAATAGGTGGCAGAGAATTCCCCTTGCTCAGTGCAACTGTCAGTTTCTCAAATGGAACACCTGCTACTATTGACATAAAAATCTGTTTGCCATAGTCCATTGAATCCTTAATATCAGCAATTACAGCCTCAGCCAACCATGGCTTAACTGCAAGTAGTACTATATCGGCTCCCTTTACATTTTCCTTATTTGATGTTGTAACCTCAATGCCATTATTAAAATTCTGTAATGAGCGTAACGTATCCTCATTGATATCGCTCACTTTAACTTTTGTAATGACACTGTTCTGTGTCAAGGCACGTGCTATGGCACCACCCATATTACCACCGCCGATTATTGCTATTGTACTCATAACTTGAATAAAATTTAACTTTATCTTTGCAAAGTTATGAATTTTTGATGAATTTTTAGTAAATTCGCACTCCATTTTATAAAATTTATGAAAAACCGTACTTTTAAAGATTGGATTATTGCCACAAGACCTTGGTCTTTCAGTGCATCAACTATTGGCATTTTGGCTCCAATGGCATTTTTTTATTGGTTTTTACAACCCGATATGAAACTATGTACAATCAATCTTGACTGGAATGCGGCATGGCTCTGTCTCCCTATGATTCTCTTGTTTCATGCGGCAGGCAATCTGCTGGGGGATTATGCAGACCATATTCACGGAGTGGACAGCCGTAATGACTACAATGGAGTTCTCTCCATGAAATCGGGCAAATTCACACCTAGAGAGATTAAATTATACGGCTGGAGTCTGATACTTGCAGGAACATTACTTGGTTTGATAATAACCCTTATGACCAGCAACTGGAACCTGCTTTGGTTTGGCGGAATAGGGGCTTTTATGACGGTAATTTATTATTGGCTTAAATACCATGCCATGGGAGATTTGGATATTCTGATTCTCTTTGCAATGCTACCTGCACTTGGAATGGGATTTCTTCTTACAAACCAATTATTTTGGCCTATCCTTTATATCTGCCTTCCTTACGGCTTGCAGACCGTAGCCATTCTTCATGCCAACAATACTCGTGATATATGCACTGATAAGGCGGCAGGAATACACACTATGAATCATTTTTTAGGAGGCAAAACGGCTCAATGGCTATATGTGGTAGAAATATCGGTTCCGTTCGTTCTTATAATCATTTATGCAATTTTAGGAATCTTACCATATTTTGCATTGTTGCCATTTATTACATTGCCTCTTGCCATAAAATTGGGTAAGGTTATGTTATCGGCACCAGTAAATTCAGATTTGCCTATCGCCACTTTAGACCAACAGCAGGCAAAACTACAGCTTTCATTTGGTGCTCTTTTCTGTTTAGGATTGCTAATCAGTGCCTTTTTATGACACAAAAATCTAAAATATGGCTTTCTATATCAGTGGCTGCCGTACTGTGGTTTATCATGTTCTCTCCATGGACCTCACCATATTTGCCATTCTGGAGTTGCATGTCCGCCTCCGCTATAATTCTTATAACATTAAGTATATTTTTTGATGGCAATTGGCTAAAAAACCTCCGTTTCACCGCTAAAAACATACTATTGGGCGTAGCTATCGCCTTTGTCCTGTGGTGCGTGTTCTATATAGGTGATAAGGTTTCACAGTTGATGTTTGATTTTGCACGCTCTGAAGTGGATGCTATCTATACCCTTAAATCTGAATCTGAAAATTGGATTATAGGATTTACCCTTTTATTTCTGATTGGTCCTGCAGAAGAACTATTCTGGCGTGGTTTTATTCAGGCTAAATTAAGTGATATCTATAACCCCGATGCTGCATTCATCATTACTGTGGCAACCTACACTATAGTCCATATATGGTCCTTCAACTTTATGCTTGTAATGGCTGCGATGGTTGCCGGAGGATTCTGGGGATTGTTGTACCGATTAAAACCAAATTGGCTTACGGCGTTAGTTATTTCTCATTCTCTGTGGGATGTGGCTGCATTTGTCCTGTTTCCTCTTTAACATCACGCCTCTCTATAGCCAAGAACCAAGACCCCACAAGCATTGGTATAATATAATTTATCACCCAAATGGTGACAGCCGCCATCGAGGCCGCCATTGCGTTTAGGGCCGATATCGGGTCATCAGTAATTTGCCCCATTCCACCAAATAATACCATAGCGTATGAGCCTCTGACTCCTATCTCTGAAAACGAGTAAGACGGTGTAACCGATACTAAAAAATAATTTATGGGAATCAGAATAAATGCACTGGCAACTGATATTTCCACTCCCATAAATCTCAACATCAGAAAGTATTGAATGCAATATACGGCATATCTTACTACTGATTCCACACTTATTATAGACAATGCTTTATACTTTATGGCAGATACAGCCTGCAATATCCTATTGACTTTAGGGTATTTGGTTATCCATATCTTTGGAGCATACAACGGCAATGTAATGTAAAGCAATGAAATTATCAAAGCAAACACAACAGAACATAATCTTAGCGTCTCAAAATCCTCGTCTCCGGATAGGAAAGGCATATCCGGAACAAATGTAACCGCTATCAAAAGGAATAGACATGTGGCAAAAGACTGTGCAAGGGAACCTACAAATGTGAGTAAGATACCGCCTCCTCTATTTTCAGGCTCTAAAGTCAGCACTCTGCCTATAGGGTCACATATTCTGTTTGGTGTGAAAAACCCTGATACTAGTCCCATTAGTACAGACTTGTATGCTACAAAATACTTATATGGTTGGATTTGACGTACAATGGTAAACCATTTGGCACTCTCCAAGCCCCAATTTATTGGCATAAGTAACAATGCCGCCACAAACAGGAACCATTTATCCCCAACGTTAAGTTTGAATGACGATATTAAAACATCGTAGTACTTGAACGTAATCAGTGAATACGTCAAGTACCCGTATGCTCCAACCATAATAATTATTTTAAGTATGGTCAGCAGGTTTGATTTTTGTTTGCTATCTGTCATATAGTGTGCAAAGATAGCAAAATCGGCTTATTTTTCCAATAGAGGCGTGGCTTTTTGATACTTACGTTCTGCAAGTTCTCTGTCAAACATATATATTCCGCTTCCACTGTCCGCCAATAACTCTAGTGTGGCTATCATATCCCTTGCATTGGCCTCTTCTTCAATCTGTTCATCTATGAACCATTGCAAACGGCTTAATGTTTCATTATCGCCTTGTTCTCTTGCCAACTTGACAATATTATTTATCATGGCGGTAACCTCCTGCTCATGTTTTAATGTCTCCTTAAACATTTGGATTGGAGTATTCCACTCAGTAGGAACACCTTTGATAGGCTCCAATATTACCTGAGCGTCACGATCATTTAAATACTTTTGAAAAATCCTGGCATGGTCCTGTTCTTCCAACCATTGTACCCAAAACCAGTTTGAAATTCCTTTTAACGCCTTGCGCTCTGCATCAAGAGACATTGCAAGATAAAGATAAGCAGACCATAATTCAGCATTGATTTGGCTGTTGATAGCATTCTGTAAATTCTTGGTAATCATAATAATTTAAATTTAAATGGTTTAACTTGTTTTTTTGCACTACTTGATTTCAGTTTTCCACAATCCGTGCAGATTGCAGTACTCATAAACTGCCACTAACTTGTCATCGCAACCACAAAAATCGGCAGTGGCAGTTGTAGCATGATCCAGGTATCTTACCTTGCCTCCATTCTCTGTCTGCAAATAGATAAACAGGATTCTGTGTTCAGGTGTCATAGGGTGAGGCTCTACACCAACGGTCACCCTGATACCTCCGTTCTCAAGTTTTTCCACTACAGGCAGATGTTTCTCTCTTGCCCCGTCCTTGGTGTTTGGCACCAACTCCTGCATTTTCTCTCCGCAACAGACCATGTCAACTCCACTGTCCACTTGCTTTACAACAACGTTGCCGCAACGTTTGCAGTAATAAAATTTCTTTTCCATAACATAAAAATTTAATGGGTTATTTTAATTTTAACTCAAGACCCCGATGTCTTGACATTGCAAATATAGAATACGGGCAACACTGTTTACTATTGATTTTAATAATATTTTTCAATGTTAGTTATTGATTTTATCAATAATAATACCTATATTTGCAGACACATAACAACTAATATTATGGAATTAAGGCAGTTAAACTATTTTTTAACCCTTGCGGAAACACTTAATTTTTCTGATGCCGCATCCAAGCTTTTTATAACACAGGGTACACTTTCGCAGCAAATAAAGCAACTGGAGGCGGAGGTAGGCACATCGTTGTTCTTTAGAACATCACACAGTGTGGAACTTACTGATGCCGGTAAGGAGTTACTCCCTCTTGTACAAAAAACGGTGGAAACATCGGTAGAGTGTAAGACAAAGATGAAGGAACTCACAAAAGAGGTTTCGGGTACGCTTTACATCGGAGTAACACACTCCTTTAGCGAACTGATAATAAAAACACTTGATATATACGTGCGGAAATATCCCCAAGTGAAATTGAATATCCACTATAGTACGGCATCGGAGTTATATGATATGCTTTTAGAGCATAAATTAGATTTAATTCTGGCTTTTAAACCTGCTGTAAAATATGAAGATGTGGAATCAGAACTGTTATTCTCCTGTGAGTTAGGCGCCGTGATGAACAAAAATAACTCGCTTGCAAAAAAAGAGAAGCTCACTCTGGATGATTTGGGGAAATGCAAGGTTATACTGCCAGGTAGCGGTCTTCAGTCAAGAAAAGCGTTTGAAAGGTTTGTGGATGTGGATACCAGTCACCTTAATATATGTGCGGAGGCAAACGATATTGACATCATTCTAAAGGCATTGGTAAATACCAATATGGTGTCTATACTGTCCACTTTGGCGGTACACCTGTGTCCTTCGCTTACAGCCGTACCCATTGAAGGTATCAAGCGTGTAATGAACGGATGCATTCACTATCTTAAAAACACCTATAAAAAACGGGCGGCAACAGAATTTATAAAAATACTTCACGATAATGCCGCCATAGGCAGAATTATGATGGAGACTATCTAAAGCCCTAAACTTTCTCCTATAAGCACCACCTTTATTCTGCCTGGGAAATGGCAAAGACGTGTACGTACAAAAGAGCAGCAAATACTCTCTTTTGATTTGCAATCAGTGCATACGCCATTTACCTTACACGGAGTCTGTATTGGAAAACGCTGTGCGTTAATAGGAGCGGCTGTGCTGCGTACACGTGCTATGGCTTCTTCTATAGATGCTGTAACCTTATTCATTCCGCAAGCCACAATAACCTGCTTGGGACCGAAAGTAAGTGCAGCCACACGATTGCCATTTGCATCAATATTAAACAATTCACCATCAATGGTAATGGCGTTGGTTCCCATCAGAAAAGTATCGGCAAGCAGTGCCTGACGCATCATCTCCACCTTTTTAGCACGGTCAGTCTCATTATCCCGGTCTATCACCTTACGGCTTTTTCTTACCTCATCTATTACACCAATTGCCTCCATTGTCATACTACCGCCCCACGCCACCACATCATCAGACGGTATAAGTTCCATGATTTTTCCTAAAGCCTCCGCTTTGGTGGAACAATAATAAGCATCAAAATAACGGCTATTAAGATTCTTGACTATAACTTCAGCCAATTTGGCATTGCGTATTTGAAAAGGTGTTTCCATAATATTTAATATTGACATAGTTTTGAATTACAAATATAAAAAAAATTGACTATATTTGCCATACTAAATTAAACAATTATGATAGGAAAAGAGATTATTGACAGAATCTGCTTCATAGAGATGCAAGATTCCGCCCACCTGAACTGCCTTAGTGAGCAGTTGTGTACAGAGATGACAGAGGCACTTGACTATGCGTATGACTCTGAATGTGTAGGTATAGTAATTAAAGCTCAGATAAGCCATGGCGTATGGAGTGCAGGTCATAATATAAAGGAGTTACCTACTGATGGTCATGACCCACTTGCCTTTAATGTCCCGATGGAGAAACTTTTACGTAAAGTTCAAGATGTGCCTATCCCTGTGGTGGCATACGTTGAAGGGACCGTTTGGGGAGGAGCCTGCGACCTTTGTCTATCTTGTGATATGATAGTGGCTGTAGATACCGCAACTTTTGCAATTACCCCAGCCAAGATAGGCATACCTTACAACGCATCGGGTATTATGCACTTTATAAACCAATTAGGTATTAATAAGGCACGTGAAATGTTCTTTACAGCACAGCCAATCCAGGCTACAGACGCTCTAAACGTTGGTCTTTTAAATGCCATTGCACCTATCGATGAGCTTCCAAAAGTGCTTGAAGAGAGATTCCTTAACCCGTTCCGCCGCAACTCTATAATGTCTATGAGTGCCATAAAACGTCAGTTCAGAGTGTTGGCACGTGCTTCAAGCCTAATCTCATCCGAAGGATTTGAGAGGATAGATGCCTACAGAGAAAAGGTATATAGAGGACAAGATTATGCAGAAGGAATAAAATCATTCCTTGAAAAACGACCTGCGGAATATACAGGCAAAGCATCAGACTTGGATAAAGAGTAAACTATTTACTCCTATCCACTACATAATTAACATACTCTTTCAGAGCCTTGGTATAAGGGGTGTTGGGGAAAGCGTCAATCATTTCCAACGCCCTTTTTTGCAGGTTTTTCAAGCGGTTTTCTGCATAATCTATTCCACCCCTCTCTTTTACAATAGTCTGCAAAAAGCTTACATCAAACTCATCAAGTGCCGATAAAATGGCGGATTTTGTAGCGGTATCGGCATTATTATAGACATAAATAAGAGGCAGTGTTATTTTACCTTCAAGCAAATCTTTCCCCGATGGTTTACCTGTTTTAGAGGTAGGAATATAATCAAAAATATCGTCTTTTATCTGAAAGCATAGCCCGATAATCTCACCAAGAGATGACATTTTAAGCTCCTTCTCAATATCAATATTGTTAGATGAAATGGCACCAACTTTAGCACATGCGGCAAACAGTGCGGCAGTCTTGTTCTTTATCACGTTAAAATATGCGTTTTCATCAAAAAGTTTCCCTTTTGTATTCTCCATCTGGAAGAACTCACCCTCAGAAAGTTGCTTGCCTAATGCAGACAATGTTTTAATAACTGCAATATTATCTGTATTTGCAGCCTCTGTAAGGGCAGTTGACAGAATATAATCACCTCCCAAAATGGCTATCTTATTGTTAAACTTTGCCTTAGCGGATAGCATGCCACGTCTCTCATCACTATCATCTACAACATCATCGTGAACAAGACTTGCAGAATGTAGCAACTCAAGGGCAACAGCGGCATTTATTGTAGTCTGAGTTATACCACCGCAGATACCTGCACTGAGCAATACTAAAAGCGGTCTCATCTGTTTGCCTTTAGTTTGCTTTATATGCTCCATCATAAGACCCAATGTGGGATTTACAGAGCTTAACATTTCATCGTATGTGCTTTGAAAAAGCAGATATGAATCCTGAATAGGTTGTTTAATTGTAGAAAGATTACCCATAATGTTATGATATATACATTCTTCGTGAATCAAGTTTTATAAAGGTGAACAGCAATATTGTAAATGCAATCATTGATGAGCCTCCATAACTGAAGAACGGCAACGGAATGCCTATGACGGGCAATAATCCTATCACCATTCCTATATTTAT
>JAKSNX010000073.1 GCA_024405815.1 Paludibacteraceae bacterium
AAAGATACTGAAAATCAGCGATAAAAACAAATAAACTCAGAAGAAAAAACGCTGTGTTTTTATAATTTTTTTTGATTTTTGATTGCTTATTTGTAACTTTGTAGAAAGTTTGCTATCACAATGTTGAACAAGACAAAAAGAAAGATGACAAAATCAGAAATAAAATTTATTGACGATTTGAAACTTGCGGCAAAAGAAGCTATTTTAATTTCAGAAGGCAAATTGAAGGCTCATACAATTGATGAATTATTAGAACAATTATAAAAACAGAAAATTAAGAATTAAACTAACATATTAAAAATTAAGCATTAGCTATTATCACATTCAAAAGAAAAGCCTGACAACTGATTTTTTGAAAGTCGGATAATAAATTTTGAGTAGTCTGTTTTGACTATTGTCTCCTGCGTAGTTAATGTTTGCACCTTAAGGGTGTAAACTGAGTATATGCAGGGAACGGGGTTCAGTCAGGCTCCTCGTGAATGTGAATAGAAAAGTTTACACTTTTTTATTTGTCCGATTTTGATTGATAGTGATGCTACAACTATCAATCATTATGGCAGCAAGAGACTTAAAGTCTGCTAAAAAAGACAAAAATGATGAGTTTTATACACAATTCAACGACATTCAATTAGAACTGCGTTATTACAAAGAGTATTTCAAGGGCAAGGTTGTTTTTTGCAACTGCGATGACCCCTACGAGAGCAACTTTTTTAAGTATTTTGCTCTGAATTTCAACGCTTTTGGCTTAAAGAAACTTATTGCCACCTGTTATAGCCCATCTCCTATTGCTGGTGTTGAATTGGATTTGTTTGAAAACAATGTGCCACAGGAGGCAGTTAAAAAAGCCTATAAGATAGAGATAACAGAAGTCTCCGATGTTAACAATGATGGTGCTATAGATTTAGCAGATGTTGAGTTCCTTTTGAAAAACAACAAAAATGTTTTGACACTACTTGACGGAAGCGGAGATTTTCGCTCTGTTGAGTGTAAGGAATTGCTACAGCAAGCAGATATTGTAGTAACCAATCCACCGTTTTCCTTGTTTAAGGAGTTTCTATCTTTACTAATTTATTACAACAAACAATTTATTATTATAGGAAATACAAATGCATTAAAGTATAAGGAGTGTTTTCAATTATTTATGGATGATGAGATTAGGACAGGTTATACACACTTTAATACAGGTATGTATTTTCAAGTTCCAGACAATTATTCAAAATTTCATCATATTGAAAATGGGAAAAAGATAGCACGTGTATCAACGTCATGTTGGTATACAAATATGCCAGTAAAGAAGCATAATGAAGAATTGGTATTGTATAAACATTATACACCATTTGAATATCCAAAATTTGATAACTACGATGCTATAAATGTGAATATTTACACAGATATTCCCTGTGATTATGATGGTGTAATGGGTGTGCCTATCACTTTTTTGGATAAGTATAATCCACAGCAATTTGAAATATTAGGATGTTCAGATAGGGGTGGAGATAATAGACCACAGATTAATGCGATAAGGTTATCAAAGAAATTGGAGGACAGTCCGAAATTGAATGGTAAAAAGTTGTATACAAGATTATTTATTCGCCGCAAGCAAAAGTGGGGAATAGTGAATGAGGAAACATCGATGCCTATGGCAGCAGAGGATGCAGAAGAGTATAAAACCAAATAAAACATAATATTATGAAGATTGAATTAAGACAAATTTCAGTTCGAGAACTTACAGAGAAGTATGTAGATAACAATGAAAACGGTGTTTGGGCTTATAATGGAAAATTAAATGTACGACCGCCATATCAGAGAGAATTTGTATATGGCGAAAAAGAAAGAGATGCCGTAATAGATACGCTTACAAACGGATTCCCGCTTAATGTTATGTATTGGGCTGACAACGGAGACGGCACATACGAGATAATAGACGGTCAGCAACGTACAATATCTATATGCCAATATGTAACTGGTAATTTCTCATTTGATTTGAGGTTTTTTCATAATTTGCAGGATAGTGAAAAGAATAAAATCTACGATTATAAGTTGCAGGTATATTTTTGTAGCGGTACGGATGTAGAGAAACTTAAATGGTTCAAGACGATAAATATAGCAGGTAAGGAACTTACAGACCAAGAGTTGCGTAATGCTGTGTATTCAGGACCTTGGGTTACCGATGTCAAAAGGTATTTTTCTAAAACAGGCTGTCCTGCCGCTGGTATGGCTTCTGATTATCTTAATGGCAGTGCCATAAGGCAAGAGTATCTTGAAACAGCCATTAAATGGATTTCAAAAGGTGATATAGTTGGTTATATGGGCAAGCATCAGCACGATAAAAATGCGGCTGCATTGTGGCAATATTTTAATTCTGTAATCAGTTGGGTGGAATCAACATTTAAGCCTACAAAAGAGCAAAAGAAAATTATGAAAGGGCTTGATTGGGGTTACTTGTATGATAAATATAAAGATGAAATATTTGATTTGGAAGAGGTGAATAATGAAATTGCCACACTATTGATGGACGATGATGTTACAAATAAGAAAGGCATATATCCGTATATTATTACAAAAGATGAATCAAAATTAAACATAAGGGAGTTCTCTCCTGCTCAAAAGTTGGCTGTATATACAAAACAAGGCGGAATATGCCCTCATTGCGGTAAACATTTTGATATTAACTCTATGGAGGGTGACCACATTATTCCATGGAGCAAAGGTGGAAAAACCATAACAGAGAATTGCCAGATGCTTTGCAAAAATTGTAATCTTAAAAAAGGCGGACAGTACTCAATGGCATTGACTGACTAATCAATATTTTTGCACTTGAATACAAAAATATGGCAATAAATTTGTATTTGAATACAAAATTATTAGATTTTTTTGAACCCTTCCGCACCGCCGTCAAAGCCTATTTTAATGGAGGCAAAGGTTTGGGCTTTATGTAGGGCATCTTCTGCAGAGATGTGAAGCCCGTAGTAAAAGTGTGTGAATGCACTGAGCAGAGCATCGCCGGCACCTACAGTATTAACAACCTTAACGGGTTTTACCGCCTTTTGCTTTATGAAAGTATGCTCTTTACATTTGTAAAGTAATGCTCCTTTTGAGCCTTGACCCAACACTATTATCTCTATATTAGGATATGCGGCAGAGAGTTGCCTAAGAAATGTTTTTGGAGTGCAAGGTAGCCCCTCGTCACTAAGAAATACTGTATTTGCACTCTTTAGCCAAGGAGTGTTATACTTATCGTTTATATTTGAGAACACGTGTAGGTCTGTAATAATAGGTACATTATGCCTTTTAGCCTCCTTTAACAGCGGTTTTGCAAAGTTAATGTTGCAAATCACTGCCGCACAGAACCTTCCCCAATCATTTTCTGTGGGTAGAGCAGTTAGCCTGCATGCCTGAATGTTTTTAAGGTCACAGAAAATGCGGCGTTTACCTTTTTTATCATATAGGTTTGCAGAGGTGGGGGTGGCTTTAAGTTTGCCTTGCTCTATGTGAGTTGAAATGTCAAGGCTGTGCAGAGTCTCTTTAATGCAATTACCAGGTTCATCGGGGTAAATAAGGGTGTAGAAATCAACACCATTACCAAGTGTCATAAGTGCTTTTGATATATTATAGCCCACGCCCGATACTGCCGTTCTTACACCAAACAGCGGATATGTAATGGGTATATAATCTATTGGGAAACCGTCTGTCTTGACATTGGTCTCCAAATTCACTAACCCTGATACTAAAAAATTTGACATAGTTGCCCAATAACTTTTACAAAGGTAGCAATAATATCAAATACTTTAACCATATATATACAAAAAAGTTGTACCTTTACACGCTAATAAATAGAACTCACCTGAAAATAGATTAGAGTGTATGAAAAAAGTTTGGTTTATAGTGAATCCTGTATCGGGTACATCTAACAGAAAAGTTTGGGTGGATAAGGCTGTAAAGGAACTTGATGGTGTCTATGATATTACCGTAGTTAAGACTGAGTATCGGGGTCATGGTCATAAAATAGCCTCCGATGCCGTAAAACAGGGCGTAGATATAGTGGTGGCGGTAGGTGGAGACGGCACCGTTAATGAGATAGGTAGTGCATTGGTAGGCAGCAAAACCGTACTTTGCATATTCCCAATGGGTTCAGGTAACGGACTTGCACGTGAACTTGGGCTTAGCGTAAAGTCTGCTGATAAGGCTATAGAGACACTGCGTAACGGAAAAGTTACAGAGGTGGATTACGGAACAGCGTTTGACGCTCCGTTCTTCTGCACATGCGGCACAGGATTTGACGCAGAGATTGCACGTCTTTTTGTCTCCAATAAGAAGCGTGGCTTCTGGCAATACCTTAAACTTAGCGTAAAGACATTCTTTACATTCAAGCCTATAGATGTAACTCTTACCGTTGATGGCAATACATTGCAACGTTCAGTATTTCTGTTAAACGCAGCCAATATAAAGCAATTTGGATTTGGGGCATACATAGCACCGCTTGCAAGTGTACAGGACTCACTGCTTGATGTTACTATAGTGCCACCTGTAAACTTGTTTTCTGCCTTACGCCTTACATTTGGAATGTTTACCCATAGGTTGCATAAGATGAAACCTATAGAGACTTTCAAATGCCAAAGTCTTGAAATCACATTACCGGCGGATGCACCGTTCCATATAGACGGAGACTATGTAGAGAGTCCGTCAGGTGCATTTACGGTAAAAGTGAACAGAGGGCTGAAAGTTTTGGTCTGACAGATGAAAAAAGTTCTTAAGATATTATTTTGGCTCTTTATTGCAACAATCCTATGGGTTGTAGTGCTTAAATATGTGCCAATATGCTATACACCTGTAATGCTGAGGCGTAGTATTGAGTACGCTGCTGACGGCAGGGATTACAAGTTCCGCAAACAGTGGGAACCTATAGATAAAATTGACCACAAGATGGTGTTGGCAGTGGTGGCATCGGAGGATAATCTTTTTATGACTCATAACGGATTTGATGTGGAGTCAATGAAAAAGGCGTATGAACGTAACAAGAAGGGAAAGAAAGTGAGGGGTGGAAGCACCATATCACAGCAGACAGCCAAGAATGTGTTTACTTTTGGCACCAGAACTTATTTTAGAAAGGCGGTGGAGGCGTATTTCACTTTCTTAATAGAGATTATTTGGGGTAAGGAGAGAATAATGGAGGTCTATCTTAATGTAATAGAAACAGGTACAAATATTTATGGGGTAGAGGCTGCTTCAAAGGCTTATTTTAACCATTCAAGCAAAAGAATGAGCAGTTATGAGGCTGCACTTATTGCCGCCGCTCTGCCAAGCCCACGTAAGTACAGTGTGTCCAATCCCGGCCCGTATATGAGTAGGCGTGCCTCCCAAGTCCAGAGCTTGATGTATAAAATTGCACCTGTAAAATTTGAATAGTGCAAATGGTAGATGACATATTGCGTATGATGGGCGACTTTATTTGGGGTGTGCCTATGGCTCTGCTTCTTATGGGAACCCATCTGTGGATGACTATACGCACAGGCGGCATTCAGCGTAAAATGTTGTTTGCAGTAAAACTATCTTTTGCCAGCGATAAATCAGCCTCTGGTGAGATAAGTAATTTTGGTGCCTTGATGGTTGCTCTTGCTGCCACCATGGGAACGGGAAATATAATAGGAGTAGGAACTGCAGTGGCTATGGGAGGACCGGGTGCCATATTTTGGTGTTTTTTGACAGGCCTTTTTGGAATTGCCACCAAATATGCAGAGTCACTGCTTGCCGTTAAATATCGTGTTAAGAATGAGAAAGGTAAGATGATTGGCGGAGCAATGGTTGTGCTTGACAAGGTTTTACATAAACGTGGACTTGCTGTGTTTTTCTGCGTTGCCACCATTTGTGCCGCATTTGGCATAGGTAACCTTAATCAGGCAAATTCTGTTGCTATTCTTGTAGAAAATAACACTGGAGTAAGTCCATATATCACAGGCTTTATAATGGCATTTATTGTTGGAGCCGTTATGGTAGGCGGAATTAAATGGCTATCAAAAGTATGTGAGTGGTTGGTTCCGTTTATGGCTGGTTTTTATATATTGGGTTGCATCTATTTATTGTGTGCTAATGGTACATATATAGCACCTGCCATTAAACTTATAATAACATCGGCATTTGCTCCAGAAGCAGTGGAGGGTGGCTTGATAGGCGGAGGTTTTATGCTTGCAATGCGATACGGACTTGCACGTGGATTGTTTTCAAATGAGGCAGGTCTTGGCTCATCTCCTATAGTGTCAGCGTCTGCTAAAACAGATAATGCTGTACGTCAGGCACTTATATCTTCTACAGCGGTATTTTGGGATACTTTGGTAGTTTGTACCCTTACCGGACTTGTAATTGTTACAAGTGTTATTGCTTACCCCGATATTGATTTTGAACATGGGGCTGTGCTTACCACAATGGCATTTGGGAAAATACACTCATTGGGGTCTCATTTTCTTACAATAGCCATTATAACATTTGTGTTCTCCACTATTTTAGGTTGGTCTTTTTATGCCGAGCGGTGTATGGAATATCTTGGAGGGATTAAACTTATAAAATGGTTTCAACTTGCATGGATAGCCGCAGTTATGATAGGCTCAATTATGGGGCTTAACACGGTGTGGCTGCTGTCTGATGTAGCCAACGCCTTGATGGCAATACCTAATCTTGTCTGTGTGCTTGCTCTTAGTGGAGTGGTGGCTGCAGAAACTAAAAAATATTGTTCTAAGGCACATATCAATGATATTGACCCCGATATGCAGAAGTAATTGGATTTTTATTTATTTAACACTATATTTGCAAAAAAAACAATGAGTATGAATGTAAAAAATTTTTTGGCTATTTTGGCTTTAGGTACTTTGATGTTTACATCGTGTAAAAAAGATTCCGGTTATGAAACTGTGAACGACGCTTGTGGAAATTCTTATAGGGTAGTGTCAATAGATGGTCAGTATTGGCTTGAAGATAATATAAGGTGTAATAAGTATGACACAGAAAGTGAAATGGCAGGTAGTGTGATAGCTACCGCAGACAGTGAGACAGAAGAGCCTTATTATACAAATTATGCAGACACTATAAATTGGAGTAATCAGCCATTTGCAGGCAAATTGAGTGACGACCAAAAGTCAAAATTGGGATATTTGTATAATTGGGCTGCCGCAATGGGATACAAAAGTGCTGCAGAGGCTTCATCGCAAACATGGGTGTATGTTGGTTCAAGGCAAGGTGTTTGTCCTAATGGATTCCGTATCCCTACAGCCAATGATTTTAAGATACTATCTGATTGTTATGGTGCCGATGATAAGTCAGGTGCGGTTCTTAAGACAAGAAGCGGGTGGTACGGAGTTAATACAAGCCATGTGTCATCTGTGTTTGCAGCCTTGCCTGCAGGTTATGCAGATGGTAAAGACTCTGAGCAAATAGGGTACGACACCCACTTTATTTCTGCAGATGCTTACAAAAATGATATAATAACCCGTACAATAGTTGCGGAACAAACTACTTTTTTACCTGATACAGTGGGTCGTGTTACTGCCTATAGTGTAAGGTGTATAAAAAAATAGGGTATGGAGGCAATAGCATCATTTCAGATAGACCATACAAATTTGAAGCCGGGCATATACGTGTCCCGCCGTGATGAGGGATTCATTACCTTTGATATGAGGTTTACAGAACCTAATGCAGAGCCTGTTATGGACCAGAAAACGGCACACTCTCTTGAGCATCTGCTTGCCACTTGGTTCCGTAACAATGACAAGATTAAGGGTGATGTGGTTTATGTAGGCCCGATGGGTTGCCTCACAGGCTTTTATATAATTATGCGTGATAACGGCTACACAGAGTTCTCTATGCGTAATTATATGCTTGGGGCTATAAATTGGATTTTGGAGCAGACAGAGGTTCCTGCCACTACGCCTGCCACTTGCGGAAACTATGCACTTCACTCACTTGAGGGTGCCAAAGAGATGGCAAAACTTTATGCCTCCAGAATTGCAGAGCATTTATATACAGAATACACCAAATTAGAGACCAAACTTGATAACGGCATGGCGTTTGCTGATGCGTAG
>JAKSNX010000074.1 GCA_024405815.1 Paludibacteraceae bacterium
CAGGTGGTCCTGTAGGTCTTACAACTATTGCTACGGCACTTGGTGAGGACGCAGGTACCATAGAAGATGTATATGAACCGTTCCTTGTTATGGAAGGTTTTATTAAGCGTACACCAAGGGGTAGAGAGGTTACAGAACTTGCTTATAAGCACCTTGGCAAGATGCATAAGTTAGGTGGGGTGTTTCAGGGAGAACTGTTTTGATGTATGATGGATGAAGGAAAGTTGACAGTTGACAGTTGACAGTTGACAGTGAGGTCTCTCTATTTACGTCATTTTGAGCGAAACGTAGTGAAGCGAAAAATCTCTATTTGATGTATGATGTATGATGTATGATGTATGAGGAGCCGTAGGCGACAGAGAACGATAGTTCTCCGCGAAGCGAGGGGGTTCGGGGTACTCCCCGTAAAAAAGGAAAATAATTTCATAATTTTTTTCCTTCACAGACGTAGAAAACATAAACATTAAATAAAAAAATTATGAAAGTATTAGAAAAATTACAATACCTGCCATCACATGAGTGGGTACTTGTAGAGGGAAACAAAGCAAAAGTAGGAATCTCAGATTTTGCACAGCACGCGCTTGGCGATGTAGTTTATATTTCGTTGCCAGAAGTAGGTGATGAGGTAACAGCCGATGAGTCATTTGCTGATGTAGAGAGCGTAAAAGCCGCATCAGAGGTGTTCTCACCGGTTACAGGAACAGTTACAGCAGTAAACGATGCACTTGATTCAGATGCAGGACTTCTGAACCAAGACCCGTATGAGAATTGGATTATGGAAGTGGAATTTACAGCATTGTCAGAGAACTTGGTTGATGCTGCTGAATATACAAAGATTTGTAAAGAATAAAACATTCACATATACCCTTTAGGAGGCGTCTCCACCCCCGGAGTCGTACAGGGGGAGGAACCCGTTAGGGTTACAAACCCTAATGGGAGGGGCTGAAACCCTTTACAAAAGGGTTGAAGTCCGACGAAAGGGTGTATGTGAATGTGAAATTTTCAATTGATTATGAATTACACCCCACATACAAAACAAGATGAGGCTGCAATGCTTCAGGCATTGGAACTGAAATCAGTACAGGAACTGATGGACGCCCAAATACCAGAGGAACTGCGTCTTAAAGGAGGCTTGCCGCTACCCAACGGCAAGTCAGAAATGGAAGTTGAGAGGCAGATGCGTGGCATCGCCGCCAAAAATGTAAAATTTGAGCATATATATAGAGGTGCAGGAGCATACTACCACTATATTCCAGCCACAGTACGCCATATTGCAACCAATACATCTCTGATTTCCGCTTATACACCATATCAGCCAGAAATCAGTCAGGGTATATTGCAAGCCACATTTGAGTATCAGACTATGATGTGTATGCTTACAGGTCTTGACGCTTCAAATGCATCAGTTTATGATGGTGGAACAGCGGCGGCGGAGGCTTGCAAACTTGCACTTGACAAAAAACGCAGGCAGATTTTGGTATCGGGTGCTATAAAACCTGAAAACAAAAAGGTTATAGAGACCTACCTTTATCAAATGAATGTAGATTTACAGTATATTCCTGTAAAAGAGGGTAAAACCGATATTGAGGCTCTTAAAACAATGTTGAATGAGCAGACTGCAGGGGTATATGTAGAGCAACTCAATTACTACGGTATAATAGAGGATATGAAAGCCATCGGAGATTTGATAGCAGGGTTAAAGGCATTGTTTATTGCGGGCATAAATCCTATTGCAGCCGCCATATTGCCTTCTGCGGCAGAGTGCGGAGCTGATATTGCTGTAGGAGAGGCACAGCCGCTTGGCTTGTCGCTCTCTTTTGGTGGTCCTTATCTTGGATTTATGACTGCCAAAATGGAACATATCCGTAAATTGCCTGGCAGAATTATAGGTGAGACTGTGGATAAGAACGGCAAACGCTGTTTTGTACTTACATTGCAGGCAAGAGAGCAACACATTAAGCGTGAGAAAGCATCATCAAGTATTTGCTCAAATCAGGCTAATTGTGCTATACTTGCTTCTGTATATCTTGCAACCGTGGGTGCTGAAGGACTTAAACAGGTAGCCACTCAATGTTGCAGCAAAGCTCATTACTTGGCTTCTGAACTTTCAAAACTAAAAGGTTGGAGCATTAAGTATGGAGCAGATTTCTTTATGGAGTTTGTAACAGAGAGTGAGAATCCTAAAGGTTTACTTGATTTCTTGCAGACAAAAGGAATTTTAGGTGGCTTACAATTATCTGATAATGAGATACTTTGGTGCGTAACAGAGATGGCTTCAAAAGATGATTTGGATACACTTGTCTCACTAATTGAAGAATATGGGAAAGGAGGTATGAAATGATAGATTTGTTATTTGAACTAAGCAAAAAGGGTAGTAATAAGTTCTCAATGCCTGAACTTGATGTACCTGAATTCAAACTATCACAAGTCCGTGATAATGAACTTGAATTACCAGAGATTCCAGAGGTTGATGTAATGCGTCACTATACAGCATTGTCACGTCTTGTGCACGGAGTTGAGGACGGACCATATCCACTTGGTTCCTGCACTATGAAATACAACCCTAAATTAAATGAGGTTACAGCATCGCTCGATGATTTTACAGGAATACATCCTCTTCAACCTGCCGATACCATAAAAGGTTGCACAGAGGTGCTTAAACTAATGCATAGTGCATTGTGCGGTGTGCTTGGTATGGACGCTGTAAGTTTCCAGCCAGCGGCAGGTGCCCATGGAGAGATGACATCGCTGTTTGTAATGCACAAGTATCTTCAATCAATAGGGCAGAGTCAACGTACTAAAATCATAGTTCCCGATTCTTCACACGGAACAAACCCTGCAAGTGCGGTAGCCGCTGGTTTTGAGGTAGTTACAATACCATCATATCCTAACGGAATGGTTGATATGGACGCCTTGAAAGCCGCTGTCGGTGATGATACAGCCGCCATGATGCTTACAAACCCTAATACACTTGGCATATTTGACAAGCAGATAGCGGAGATGGCAAAGGTGGTTCACAACGCAGGTGGTCTTATGTACTACGATGGTGCTAACCTTAATGCAATTATGGGTTGGGCACGCCCTGGTGATATGGGATTTGATATTGTGCATGTAAATCTGCATAAGACATTCTCAACACCTCAC
Source organism: Paludibacteraceae bacterium (assembly GCA_024405815.1). GTDB lineage: Bacteria > Bacteroidota > Bacteroidia > Bacteroidales > Paludibacteraceae > Enterocola. The sequence continues at coordinate 3,145 of JAKSNX010000074.1, forward strand.
GGCGGTGGCGGTCCTGGTAGCGGTCCTATCGCTTGTAAAAAATTCTTACAAGCATACTTGCCTTACACTGAGTTAAATTACAGAGAGGGTGTTGATGAGGAGAAGAGCATTGGTAAAGTTAAAGCTTTCCACGGAAACTTTGCTGTTATAGTCAAGGCTCTTACATACATTCTTGCACTTGGTGCAGAGGGGTTGAAAGATGCTTCGGGCAAGGCGGTTCTTAACGCAAATTATCTGTTTAAGAAAATTGCGTCACTTTATGGTGAGGAGTATCGCTATTGTATGCATGAGTTTGTAGTAAGTGCTTCCAAGGCTGGCGATGACTATGGTGTTCATGCTCTTGATATTGCCAAGGCTATGCTTGATGAGGGCATACATCCGCCAACAATATATTTCCCTCTTATTGTTAAGGAGGCTATGATGTTTGAGCCTACAGAGACTGAGAGTAAGGAATCTATTGATTCTCTTGCAGATACTATGGCTTCTATATTTAATGTAGCAGCCACTAATCCCGATGCCTTGCATGCCGCACCGCTTAAATCCTACATTGGCAGACCCGATGAGGTTAAGGCGGCAAAGGAGATGAAAGTTACGGCTCTGCCGTAACTTTTATGTATGATGTATAGCAGATTTACTATCATATTGTGTTTGTTGTTTTTAGTGTTACCTGTAAACGCTAAAAAGAAGGTTGATAATGGGATTATAAGTAATCCTATTAAGTGCTTACATTTTCCTCCAAACGTATATGAAATATCTAAAAAAGATTGCATATATGAAGCAAAACCTTACAAGGTGGAGAGAACAACTCTTAAGGGAGACATGCTTACCCTATATGTTGAAAAGTCTTTATCAAACCTCTTGTTTTCAGAAGATGTTGTAAATGCCGTATATGATTCAGCACGTTCACAACTTCCAGCCGCCTATAAAAATTACAGGCTGTCAATAAAAAGCTTAGATAGACCTATAGAGAGTTATGTTCCAAATTTTTACCGCAATAAACTGCCCATAGATGAGTGTAGAAAACCTAATTACTCTGATGGATTCTCTGTTGTAACCAACTTGGATAAGCCTACTTATTTGGCAGGGCTTTCTAAAAGGAACATTGCACTGTGGAGCAGTCATGGTTACTATTACAACCGTGCTTCTGAGCGTTGGGAGTGGATGCGTCCCAGAATGTTCGGCTCTGTAGAGGATTTGTTAAGTACATCTGTTGTAGTTCCATACATTATCCCGATGCTACAAAATGCCGGAGCCGGTGTGTATGATGCACGTGAGCGTGATATCAACACTAATGAATTCTCATTCAACAAATCAACATCGGGTAAAAAGACAGAATTTAAATGTGATGTTACAGAAAAAGGGGAGTATTGGGTTAAGGTGCGTTACCCTAAGCAAAAAGATAAATTGAGGGTAAAGATAGACCATGCGGGAGTGGTGTCAAATTATGAGATAAATGCCTCTGCTGGTTATGGAACGTGGATATACTTAGATAAACTCTATTTTGACGGACTTTCAAAAGTGGAGTTTGTCACAGCAGGTAATAAAGTGGCTTTGGTGGATTCTGTGGTTATAGGTGGCGGTATGAGCCATTGCGGTAGCGGCTATCCAAGGTTTATGGAGTCTGCGTTGTATAATCTTAGGGAGAGTGGAGTTCCTGATTCCATTGCATACGACCAAAAGAAGGGTGTTAAGAGTGATTACTACGATGATATATACTGCCGAAGCAAATGGGTGAATTTTCTTATGGGTGGCTCAGACAGATATCCATCATATCCTGGTTTGGAGATTCCTATAGATATGGCATTCTCTATCCATACAGATGCTTTTGTCAGAGATTCAAATAAGGTTATAGGTATATTGGTTATTTGTAAGCCGGATTCCATATATCCTTCAGGATATTCCCGTATGGCAAGCAATGACTTGGGCTATTTTATTGAGAATCAGGTGATGTCTGATTTTAAGAATGCGTGTGTAGATAATTGGACACAGCGTGGTGTATGGCACGATAATTATGCAGAGGCTCGTGTGCCTATGGTGCCTATGGTAATAGTGGAAGGCTTTTCCCATCAGAATTTTGGAGATATGAAAGTGGCTTTAGAGCCTAAATACAGATTTATATATGCCCGTTCCATATATAAGGCTGTACTTAAATTCTTAGCGTATCAGTATAATGAAACATACGTGGTGCAACCTCTTCCTATAACAGATTTTGGAACTGAATTTGCTGGTGGAGATAGTGTAAGACTATCTTGGAGACCATTTGAAGACCCTACAGAGCCTACAGCCTATCCAACATCATACAGGGTATATGTACGCAAGAATGGCAGAAGTTTTGACAATGGAACTATAGTAAGGGGTACAAATGTAACACTGCCAATCAGCAAAGATACCATTTACAGTTATAAGGTTACAGCGTGCAATCAAGGTGGTGAGAGTTTTCCATCAGAGATATTATCTGTATGTAAAGTGTCAGGGTCGGGTAAAACTGCCCTTATTGTAAATTGTTTTGACAGAGTTTCAGGTCCGTTGACATTTGATTTTGGCAATATTGCAGGTTTTAGTTATGAGAAGGATTTTGGTGTTCCATACCTATATGATATAGCCTATACAGGTCCCCAAATAGAGTTTGACAGAAGTGTTTCGTTCATCAATAATGATTATCCAGGCTTCGGTTCTTCGTTGGGTAATTATGAAACACAAGTTATAGCAGGCAATACATTTGATTATCCGTATGTCCACGGTTTGGCATTAAAGGATTGTGGTATATCTTTTGTCTCTTGCTCCAAGAAATCTTTTGTAAATTCAGTTACACCTCCAAGTTCCTACTATCTTCTTGATTTGATTATGGGTTTGCAGCGTAATGACTCTAATTTTGAATTGTTCCCTACAAACTTGCAGAGTGCAATACTGAAATATACAAGAGCTGGCAGGAATGTTCTATTGAGTGGTGCCTTTATAGGACGTGATGGCGGTACCTTTGGTGAAAATACGTTCCGTTATATGTTCCGTTCTCCGTATGCCGCCACTGATGGAAATGTAACTTCCGCTACCGACAATAAGTCATACTCATTGCAGATGACACCGTCAGTTGATAAGTATTTTCTGCAGAATGTAGATGCCATAGACCCTAAGTACAGAGGTGCCAAAAAGTTGTTGTACTACAGCGGCAATCATTTGCCGGCAGCACTATATTATGAAAATAGGGTTGTGGTAGGTTTCCCTTTAGAGGCATTACAGACACAGGATATGGTTAATGACGTAATGCATTTGATTGTAAGTAATTTTAAATAAGATATGGTGACTTTATTTTCTTGTAACGGTTTGACACTTGACGGCATAGACAGGTGTTTAACTATACCTGCATCTGTATGCTCTTCTGAATCAATAGAGTATATTATTAAGAATACAACAGAAGGGTATGCTCTTATCCAGACCAAGCCTGTGGATACAGTTTTAGGTCAGAATGCAGTAAAGCGTTTGGTGTATGTGGCTCAGAATACAGGAGCCGGTATGGTTTATTGTAACTATAGAAACATTAAAGACGGTGTTGCAGAAAATATACCCACAATAGAGTATCAGGAGGGTAGTCTGCGTGATGATTTTGATTTTGGACCGTTGATTCTTGTATCTGCTGAGGCTTTGAAAAAAGTAAAGTCAGGTGCTTATAAGTATGCTGCTCTATACTCAATGAGACTTCAGATTTCTGCATCGTTCAGAATTTTCCATTTGTCCGAATACCTCTATACTCAATGTGAGTCTCATAGCAAGTCATCTGAGGAGAAACAGTTCTCATACGTTGACCCTAAGAACCGTGCTGTGCAGATAGAGATGGAACAGGTGGTTACAGAGCATTTGAAGGCTGTAGGAGCATATATCCCATCGGGTAAACATAAACTTATTGATTTTAATGAGTCTGACGGAAAATTTGCTGTAGAGGCTTCTGTTATTATACCTGTGCGTAATAGGGTTAAGACTGTGGCTGATGCTGTAAATTCAGTTTTGTCACAAAAGGCTGATTTTAAGTTTAATGTAATTATAATTGACAACCATTCCACAGATGGTACAAGTGATATTCTTGACACATTAGCAAAGTCAGACAGCAGGGTAGTGCATCTTGTTCCTGATTCTGATGAACTTGGTATTGGCGGCTGCTGGAATTATGGTGTAAATAGCGATTATTGTGGGCGATTTGCAGTCCAACTTGACAGTGATGATGTATATCAAGATGCGAATGTACTACAAACCATTGTAAATGGGTTTTATTCGCAACGGTGTGCAATGCTTGTAGGCTCATATACCCTTACAGATTTTAATATGAATATTCTGCCTCCAGGACTTATAGACCATAAAGAGTGGACAGATGAGAACGGACATAACAACGCACTTAGAATTAACGGTTTAGGGGCTCCTCGTGCTTTCTATACACCTGTTCTTAGAGAGTTGCAACTGCCTAATACAAGTTATGGAGAGGATTACGCTATGGGAATCCGCATTAGCCGTGAGTGGCGTATAGGGCGTATATTCAGCAGCCTCTATTTGTGTAGGCGTTGGGATGGTAACTCCGATGCCGCACT
>JAKSNX010000075.1 GCA_024405815.1 Paludibacteraceae bacterium
AATCAGTTCAGTTTATATCCCCATCGGGTAACGTATGAGACTGAGCGTATCAGATACATGATGATAAACGGATATATGGCAGGATTGAACTCTTGTTCCAACGCAAAACTTCCTAATAGGAACAGGGTAAGAACCACACTTACAGCCATATAGTAGAACTTTTCATATTTGTGCAGACTATTGAATATGGCAAAAAGCAGTGGAATGCCCATAAATGGATTCAGCCATATTATATTGAAATTGGCTCCTGTGAACGGATGCTTTGAGAATAGAATCAAGAATAGAATAAGGCATCCAAAAAGTCCGTTTACTGAGAATATTATGGCGTCAAACCATCTTAGGTTCAAGTGCTTGATAATTGCATAAACACTAAGAGCCGCCACTAATACACATAGTATTATACCTAATGTAAGCGGAGATATCCATGGTTCTGGATTTACAAGAGTATTCTCCGATATTGTATTCTTGTTTAAAGTAAGATTCACTGTAGTGTCTGCCTTTACAATAGTTGTTTGAGATATTGTATTCCCCAAAATTTCGGGAAGAAACATTTTCTCATACGTAGTGGCATCTCTGTCCAGTCCTCTACCTAAGCATAGGTCAAATCCTAACTGACTCCATGGTGATGTTTTGGTATAGAGCATAATTGCATCACGGAAAGAAAGCCCGCTACCAGAAACATCGGGGTAGGTGAGTTCTCCGTCTATATTCTGCTCTATAAGGTCACGTAGTTTGGTGGCACAGTTGTTAAATATGAAATTATAACGGTAAGTGCTGTTCTCTGGTCTTATGTTATCCATAAGAAATACCCATAATGCCTCTTTCTCTTCTTGTGTAAGGTTAAGAACGTTTTCTGTAACTTCTGAGCCACGTAAAATGTACTCCATAAGAAAATCAGCAGTAGAGCATACACCTACAGAGTAATCTGTTTTGCCACGTACAAAACGATAGATGAAATCCTCTTGATTAAAATCAAAAAGCCCGTAGTTAAACGTAACGTCTATGTTTTTATTTGGGTCAAGGACTCTTATCCCTGAATGACCGAACAGCTCATATATTTCTGTACCAGGAGAGCAGGTTATAAGAGATATTTTGGCATCGGGACTTAAAATATAGTCATTTGCGGTTATTGTGCCACATAAAAACAGCATCAATATAGGAGTAATGATTTTAAGAATTTGCTTCATATTGAGTTGTGTTAAATTGTTATAATAAATTGCTTGCAAGTTCTGATAAGTAACTGCGTTCACCCTTAACTAAGTTTACGTGAGCAAATATTTCTTGTCCACGCATTTTGTCTATGGTGTAAACCAAACCATTGGACATCATATCCAGATAGGGCTGGTCTATTTGCTGAACATCGCCCGTAAACACCACTTTAGTGTTTTCTCCAGCCCTTGTAATGATGGTCTTAATCTCATGTGGTGTAAGGTTTTGAGCTTCATCTACAATGATATAGGCATCACTAAGGCTTCTGCCTCTAATATATGCAAGTGCCTCTATAACCAACTGACCCGATGTCTGCATATCCTGTATGGCATTATTCTCTCTGCTCTCTGTAGAGAACTGATGGCGAATTACGTTAAGATTATCAAACAACGGCTGCATATAAGGGGTGATTTTCTCTTTCTCCGTACCAGGCAAGAATCCCAAATCCTTGTTTGCAAGTGCCACAATAGGGCGTGCCAGCAGAATTTGCTTGTAGTCATTACGCTTTTCAAGTGCTGCAGCCAAAGCAAGCAGAGTTTTACCTGTACCTGCCTTACCCGTTATACATACTAATTTTATATCATCATCAAGCAGGGCATTCATTGCAAAAGATTGCTCAGAGTTACGTGGCTCAATGCCAAATGCTCTCTCTTTTTGTACTTTTACAACCGTATCATAATTAGGATTATAGCGTGCCATAATGGAGTTTCGCTCACTCTTTAGCACAAAATATTGATTTGGTATTATATCCTTTTCAAATGCAAAGCTGTTTTTAGGAACACCTGCCGCAGTGCTGTACATACGGTCAATTATGGCGGCATCTATGCCTTCATAAATCTCGTGAGCCTTCTCAAAAATATCTGTGCTTGTAATTTTATCATTGAAATAATCCTCTGAAAGCAAGTTTATGGCACGAGCTTTCATTCTAAGATTGATATCTTTTGTAACAAGAATGGTCTTGTGTTTCTTGTCTTTGGTAGCTAAATAGTCTAAAAAGGCTAAAATTCTGTGGTCATTTATATTCTCTATAAAGGCACGCTTTACATTATCAGATGGCTCCTGAGGCAATGCAATAAACAGTTTTCCTAACCCCTCGCCAAGTGAAGCTCCTTTTTTAAACAAATCATTGTCAGATATTTCATCTAACTCACGGGCAAACTGGCGGGCGTTATAGTTGATTTCCTCATTACCTTTCTTAAATTTGTCCAACTCCTCTAAAACAACTATCGGGATATAAATGTCATTTTCCTGAAAATTGTAGATGCATTTGTAATCGTGCAGGATTACATTAGTGTCTAATACAAAATTTTTTTTCATAGTGGTAATAGAATTATTTGATTTTAAGGCATTGAGTTAGGTATAGGGTGGGTGGCATTCAGACAACCTTCAGGGCTCCCGAAACAACCCACTTCAAGTGCATTTGCCGTATAGCCTGCATCTTTAAACATTTTCTGTAGGTTGCTTACAGTGTTTTTGGCTCCGTCAAATGTAATTACAACCTCTTGTTTGTTTGTATCAATCTTACTCTCCAGTATCCCGTTTTGGCTTTTAAGTGCGGCAGAAATGTTTGCATTTGCATTCTTGTCCATCATTACTAAAAAAGTTACGGTAACTCTGGTCTCGTCAGAATTATTTTTCTTTTTTGCGTAAATTAGTGAGCAAATAAAAGAGATTAGTAGTGTAAACATAATTATTTTTTTCATAGTAACCCGATGTTAAAGTTCCGCTTTTTATACAACTCCTGCAAAACCCATAAACGCCATAGCCAAAATGCCGGCGGTTACAAGAGCGATAGGGGTGCCGTTCATCGCTTTAGGCAGGTTTACAAGTTCTAACTGCTGGCGTATGCCGGCAAACAGTATAAGAGCCACTCCGTATCCTATGGCTGTGGATATGGCATAAACAATGCTCTCAACCAGTGTAAAATCCTTTTGTATTACAATCAGTGCAACACCAAGTATAGTACAGTTAGTGGTTATGAGTGGCAGAAATATACCCAAAGCCTGATATAGGGTAGGTGATACTTTCTTTAGCACAATCTCCACCATCTGCACAAGTGCCGCTATCACTAATATAAATGTCAGTGTCTGTAGAAACCCGATGCCAAGTGGGTCAAGTACATATTTCTGTAGCAGAAATGTACAGATTGTGGCTATTGTCATTACAAACGCAACCGCCGCCGACATTCCAATGGCGGTGTCTATCTTTTTAGAAACGCCAAGAAATGGGCATATACCCAAAAACTGTGACAACACTATGTTGTTCACAAAAACCGCTGCAATAAATATTATTATATAATGCATAGTACTTTATTTTGTCCCAAAATGATTCTTTAGTGCTATCAACAGCCCAAGTGTGATGAACGCACCTGGAGCAAGTATAAACAGTATCATTCCGTAATCATCGGGGAATATAGTGAAATTAAATATCTTACCTGTTCCAAGCAACTCCCTTATACTGCCAAGTATTGTAAGGGCAAGTGTGAATCCAAGTCCCATGCCAATGCCGTCAAGGGCTGAGTCAAACACATTGTTGTTTGCCGCAAAAGCCTCCGCACGTCCTAAAACTATACAGTTTACAACAATAAGCGGAATAAACAGACCCAATGTGGCGTTTAAATCGGGTAGATACGCCTCCATACATAACTGTAGTACAGTTACAAAAGATGCTATAATAACAATATATGCAGGAATATGAACCTTGTCAGGAACCAGATTCCTTACGGCAGATATTATTATGTTGGAACAAATCAGTACAAACGTGGTGGCAAGTCCCATACTCATTCCGTTCAATGCACTTGTAGTGGTGGCAAGGGTAGGGCACATGCCAAGAATCAGTACAAATGTAGGATTCTCCTTTATAATTCCGTTAAGTATAATCTTTAGCTTATTCATTCCATGCCTCCTTTTTGTACGTTCAGTTCTATTACAATATCCTTAACTAACTCATCGGCACTGTTTACTGCCTTAATAAATCCTCTTGATGAAATGGTTGCCGCAGTAATGGCATCAATGTCACCTCCGTCTTTCTTTACTGCAAAGGTCTCAGAAGCGTGCCTGCCTGGAACTGATTTCTTGAACCAAGTGTCCATTTTTGCACCCAACCCCGGAGTCTCATTGTGCTCCAATACAGCATAGTCTATAATTTCACCATCGGGTTTATAGCTTATCATAACCTTGAATTTACCGCCATATCCACTTGATACAGAGGTTATTGCAACGCCTACTAATGTATCGCCCATGTAAGCCCCATATACAGGAGTGTCCATAATGACGGTATCTAAAAGGGCAGTGAATTCAGGTAGTATGGCTTTAAGCTTGTTTTGCGTGGAAAGTGCTTGAGCATTATCCCTATCCTCCTGAGTGGCCTCGTATGCCAATGCCAAAACGCCACCCATTATCAGTGATATCAGTGTCAGTGATAACACCATAGCGGTAAATGTATCTTTTACTCTTTTCATAATTTGGAGAATGGTTTTGGTTTAATGTAATGGTTAATTAAAGGTGTTACGCCGTTCATAATAAGAATTGCAAACGACATTCCTTCAGGATAGTTGCCCCATACCCTTATTATTACGGTTATTAACCCGATGCCTATACCGTAGATTATCTGCCCACAATGTGTCATTGGAGATGTGGCATAGTCTGTAGCCATAAATATGGAACCAAGCAGCAGACCTCCTGTAAGAATATGTGTAAGAGGGTCAGCCATTATAAGAGGGTTGTGGGCATGCAATATCCAAGTGAATATGGCTACTGTGGCAAGTATGCTTATTGGTATATGCCAAGTAATTGTCTTTGTGCATATTAAGTATATGCCGCCTATCAGTAACGCCAATGCACAAATCTCTCCCATACTTCCCCCGATGTTGCCAATAAGCAGTTGCAGATAATCAGGAACTTGCCCTATTGCCTGTGTGGCTTCTTTTATTGCTGTGGCAGATGAAGTTGCATCAACTTTTAATTGTGCTATCTCTTTTATGTAAGCAAGAGGTGTGGCACCTGTCTCGGCATCTAAGTAGTGCATATTAAGAGGTATAGGACGAGGCCAAGTGGTCATAGCGGCAGGGAAAGATATAAGCAGGAACACTCTGCCTGTAAGTGCCGGGTTAAACGGATTGTTACCAAGTCCGCCAAAAACCATCTTGCCTATTCCTATTGCAAATGCGGCTCCCAACACTGCCATCCACCAAGGTAGGTTAGAGGGTAAGTTAAATGAGAGCAACAAGCCTGTAAGCAGGGCAGAACAGTCACAAATGGTAGGCTCACGTTTTAGCATGAATTTCTGTATCACGTATTCAAATACTACGCATGACACCATACACGTGAGGCTCACTATCAGAGCACCCAACCCAAAGAAATACAAGGCAACAAGATATGCCGGAATCAGAGCGTATATAACCCGCCGCATATTCTTCTGAATACTGTTGCCACTGTGCGTATGTGGGGAATTACTTATTATCATTGTTTTTTATTTTTCATAATCATCATTACATTTGCTTTCCCTTGATGTATATAATCAAGCAGAGGTCGGTTGCAAGGGCATGTGAATGTGCAGCAACCGCACTCTATACAATCATATACATAGTGCTTCTCAAGTTCATCAAACATATTTTTTTGACTTAAAGTGCCTAATAAGTATGGTTCAAGCCCCATAGGGCAAGCGTCAATACATTTTCCACACCTTGTACAATTACTCTCCTTGCCACGCTTAGCCTCACTCTTATCTATCATAACCACAGCAGATGTGCGTTTGTTTGCAGGTGTATCGGTGCTAATCATAGCCTTACCCATCATAGGTCCGCCACAAATAAGTTTCTCTGTGCCATCGGGTATGCCGCCAGCCATCTCTACTGCAGCACTCAGAGGAGTGCCTATCCTCATTATAAAGTTACCTGGCTCCTTAACTTTCTTGCCTGTAACTGTAAGCGATATTTCAACTATAGGTTTGTTTTTTTGAACCGCCTCATATACGGCAAAAACAGTAGCCACGTTTTGTACAACCACACCTGTAGATGCCGGCAATGCACCACTGCGTACAATTCTGCCTGTAAGAGCCTGAATAAGCTGTTTCTCACCACCTTGCGGATATTTCATTTTAAGAGGCACAACTTTAATGTCACACTCTCTATTATATTTAGGTAGTAGGGTGTTAAGGTGTTCAATGGCATCTTTCTTATTATTCTCCACCCCGATTATAGCCTTTTTAATGCCTAAAGTCTTCAGCAGAATCTGTATGCCAACCATAATCTCATCACCTTTTTCAAGCATAAGACGATGGTTGTGAGTAAGATAAGGCTCACATTCCACACCATTTACCACAAGTGTGTCTATTGTGCAGTCTTTTGGAGGCATTAACTTGACTTGAGTAGGGAAACACGCTCCGCCAAGACCTACGATTCCCGATTTTGATATCTTATCAAGTATTTCTTTAGGCTCAGCAGTGCAATCTGCTATAAGTGTGTCAGATGTGTCAATGCCCTCAAGCCACTCATCTCCCTCCACACTTATTATAATACATGGGTGGTATGTGCTCCACGCATCACGGAATTTGTCTATCTTTTTTACAGTACCGCTTACAGAACTGTGAACTGCGGCGGATACAAATCCTCCCGGTTCACCAATCATCTGACCTACTTTTACTTTGTCTCCTACCGCTACGCATGGTTTTGCAGGTGCCCCGATGTGTTGGTCAAGAGGTATTGTAACCTCTGATGGTACAGGCACCCTTTTAAAAGGCACTTTAGCGGTAAGTTTATTGTCGTGCGGGTGTACACCGCCAATCTTAAAAGTAATCATGCTCCAGCCTCCTCTTTTTTATCGGGTTCTTTTGGCTTAATTACAGGAAAATTCTCAACCACAATGGCACCGGTAGGGCATACATTTGCACATTTGCGGCAAAGTCTGCACTTGGTGGTATCTATGTGGGCAAGGTTATCTGTAATGGTTATAGCCTCAAATTGACACTCTTTTACACATTTAGAGCAACCTATACATGCGTTCTCACAATCCTTGCGAGCCACACCGCCTTTGTCTGTATTGCTGCACTTAACATATATCTGACGATTCTTAGGCCATTTTTTGCGTAGTTCAATAATATGCTTAGGACAACTCTTTACACAAGTGCCGCACCCTGTACACTTATCTCCATCTACTTTTATGGAGCCGGTCTCTGCATCGATGCTCAAAGCCCCAAACGGACAAGCCTCCACACAATCTCCATACCCAAGGCAAGAGAACGGACAAGTGCTCTCTCCGTTATATACGGCTTGTGAAATCTTACAGTTACGCACTCCGTCATATTGGTTAGTGGTAGGGCGGTTGTTGCACTTTGTCTGACACTTTATTACAGCCACCATAGGTGTAGCCTCCGCTGCGTCCATTCCAAGAATCGCACCTATCTTTTTCATGGTTTCCGTACCACCCACAGGGCATAACAGTCCGTCAAGTGAGTCTGCCTTTACACATCGCTCGGCAAAATTACGGCAACCGGCACT
>JAKSNX010000076.1 GCA_024405815.1 Paludibacteraceae bacterium
AAAAAATGCCTGCATTTTTTGATTTTTGCTCTCGTTTTTGTATCTTTGTCGCATTCTCCGTTTCGCTTTTTCATCCTCACTTCAATGCTTGCAGTTGAAATGAGTATGGAAAAGTTTTTTTATTTATTGTTTTTAAGCATTTGTGTTTTAAGTAGTCAACAATCTCAGGCATGGACTGGCGATGTGTCAAAATTCAGGGTGAATGGTGACACTCTGCAACTAAATGCTCCGGCGGAGACCTCTGATGCCTACTTGTCTGACACATCGACAGTAATATATAATGCGGCGTGGCACTGTAATTTTAAGTTTGAGTTTGCCGCATCCTCTTCCAATTATGTGAAATGGTATCTGGTTTCAGACAGTTCTGACTTAAAGGGAAATTTGAACGGCTATTTTATAAGGGTTGGCTACACCGATAAGAACATTGCCTTGTGCAGGCAGAATGGTGCAAGTGTAAGTGTATTGACTCAAGGAGAGAAATCACGCATAATAGAGAATACTTCTATATATATAGCGGTGGAACGTTCTGAAAACGGAAAGTGGAACGTATATTCTTGTTTGGAATCAGATGCAGACACTATTCTTGAATGTTCTGTAACAGATAAAACATTTGAAAGGGCTATGTATGGTGGCTTTTACGTGAAATACACTTCTACACGTTCACAAGGCTATAAAATGTGGGGGCTTATGCGTAACGGCGGTACTTATAAGGAATTGCCCAAGCCTAAAAGGGGTGATATTGTTATAAATGAGATTCTTTCTTATCCCTACCCCGATGGTTATGATTTTGTGGAACTTTACAATAACTCTGACTCCACGTTTAATCTGGCTGATTTGACATTGGGAAATGGGAAATCAGAGGTGCCGTTACCTTCTGTAAAATTTTATAGTGGTGATTACAAAGTGCTTACGCAAGACTCTGTATCGCTTTCAGAGATATATGATTGTGATTACGATGCCATAGTTGAGGTAAAGGTGCCATCGCTGGTAAAGGATTCAGGCAGTGTGGTGTTAAAATGTGGAACTATGCCTATAGATTCTGTCTATTATAATGCCAAGACCATGCATAACCCAATGCTCTCTAATAATCAGGGCGTTAGTTTTGAGAGGGTTAATCCTATGTTAAATGTGTGGACATCGGCGGCGGAGAATGTAGGCTTTGCCACTCCTGGATATGAGAACTCACAATATAAGCCTTATAACCCTAATGATGAGCAATCAGGCTCTGTTTGTGTAGAGCCTGAAACATTTACACCAAACAGCGATGGCGTTAATGACTTGGCTATGATTTATTACAAAATGGATGAGAGTGCGGTTGTTAATGTATCCATATATACATCTGACGGTGTTTTGGTCAGAAGGCTGTGCCGCAACGCACTTCTATCCCCATCGGGGGTTGTAACTTGGAACGGCTATTCAGACCGCAACCTGCTTATGCCGTTTGGCATCTACGTTGTGGTTTTTGAAGCCTTCACCACCTCTAAAATCACCATTAAAAAGAAAGTCCCGCTGGTGCTGGGGGTGTAGGCAAAAACGTACCGTTTTTGAAAAAGATATGCGAAAAATGCTCACATTTTTTGATTTTTGCTCTCGTTTGTGTAACTTTGTACCCTCATATACATACAAAATATAGAATATAGAATTATGTCACAGAAAGCGTTATTGATGATTTTGGACGGCTGGGGGATTGGAAATCACTCCAAAGCCGATGTTATTTACAATACACCAACCCCTTATTGGGATTATTTGGTAAAGACTTACCCTAACTCACAACTACAGGCATCGGGTGAGAACGTAGGACTGCCTGACGGTCAGATGGGTAACTCAGAGGTAGGTCACCTTAATATAGGTGCAGGGCGTGTAGTTTATCAGGATTTGGTAAAAATAAACAAGGCTTGTGCAGACGGCTCAATACTTCAGAATAAAGAGATTGTTGCCGCATTCTCATACGCAAAACAGAACGGTAAGAGTGTTCATCTTATGGGTCTTACCTCCGATGGCGGTGTTCACAGCTCACTTGACCACCTTTTTAAACTTTGCGATATAGCCAAGGAGTACGATATTAAAAATACCTTTATTCACTGCTTTATGGACGGACGTGATACAGACCCTAAAAGCGGTATCGGGTTTATTAAGCAACTTATAGAGCACACGCAAAAAAGTGCTGGTGTAATAGCTTCTATAGTAGGTCGTTACTATGCTATGGACCGTGATAAGCGTTGGGAGCGTGTAAAAGAGGGTTATGACCTTCTTGTAAATGGCAAGGGTGCTGAATTTACAGATATGGTTGCCGCTATGCAGGCATCGTACGATGCAGGTGTTACAGATGAGTTTGTAAAACCTATAGTCAATACCTCTGTAGATGGTAAGATTAAGGACGGCGATGTGGTAATATTCTTTAACTACCGCAATGACCGTGCCAAGGAGATGACAATAGCACTTACCCAAAAGGATATGCCAGAGGCTGGAATGCACACAATTCCAAACCTTCACTATTGCTGTATGACCCCATACGATGCCTCATTTACAGGCGTTCACATCTTGTTTGATAAGGAGAATGTGGAGAACACACTTGGAGAGTATATCTCTTCAAAGGGTTTGAAACAACTTCATATTGCTGAAACAGAGAAATATGCACATGTTACTTTCTTCTTTAACGGCGGTAGAGAAGAACCTTACAAGAACGAGGACAGAATTTTGGTAAACTCTCCTAAGGTTGCCACATACGATTTACAGCCGGAGATGAGTGCCTTTAGCGTATGTGCCAAACTTGTAGATGCCATCAGAGAAGATAAGTATGACTTTATAGTTGTTAATTTTGCCAACGGCGATATGGTAGGTCACACAGGTGTATATGCCGCCATAGAGAAGGCTGTTACGGCTGTTGATGCCTGTGTTCACAGCGTTATAGAGGCTGCCCGTGCCACAGGATATGAGGCAATAATTATTGCTGACCATGGTAACGCCGATAATGCAATTAACGCAGACGGCACACCAAATACGGCACACTCACTTAATCCTGTGCCATGTATATATGTAACAGACAATAAGTCTGCTAAAGTAGAAAACGGCAGGCTTGCCGATGTGGCTCCGTCAATACTCCATATTATGGGGCTTGAACAGCCAAAGGAGATGAACGGGAGGAATTTAATTAAAAGTTAAAAGTGAAAAAAGAAAAGTGAAAATTGAATTGCAAAACGGAGATAAGATTGTTTGTTCCTTGAGTGGCAGGCTTAACACGGAGGTTGCCACAGGTTTGTGTAGTCAGGTAGATGAGCTGATTGCACAATCTCAAGGGAAACAGCTTGTTATTGATTGTTCAGAGTTAGAATATATAAGCTCATCGGGTCTAAGATTGTTTCTTAAAATAAAAAAGCAACTTAGTGGTGTTGTTACCATTAAAAATATGAAACCCGATATAAAACAGATACTTAAGCTAACAAAAATAGATTCTTTTTTTGAATTTGCTGATTAAAAAATTAAAAAATCATCATTATTTTTTTGTAGTTAGTATAAATTGTATTACCTTTGCAGTCCAAAATTTTAGAATAATAACAAATTTATGACTTTTTGGAGTAGCGAGAGCAGAACTAAGTTTACTTAGTTATGCCGAGTCACGACAAAAATGCATAAAAATTTAGAATAAATTTTTATGAAAAGAACATTTCAACCATCAAACCGCAAAAGAGCCAACAAGCACGGCTTTAGAGAAAGAATGTCCACACCAAACGGACGTAGGGTATTAGCAGCACGTAGAGCAAAAGGCCGTAAGAAACTTACAGTTTCTGATGAGGCTTGCGTAAGACGTAACTGATAATATAAATGAGTGTTAATAAAAGGGTGGCTTAAAATTTTCAGTCATCCTTTTTTTTTTGTAAATTTGCCTCGTATATAAATAATTACCGTAGATGAATAAGCTAATACAGTTTTTTAAGGCTCACCCCATACTAAAACATATAGTCTATATAATATTGGTGACAATACTGCTGATTGTCATAGTTGCAATATATCTTAATTCATATACAAACCACAATGACCGCCTGAGTGTACCCGATGTGTGCGGATTACGTGTGGAGAGTGCCGCCAAACTATTGGAGGGCAAGGGGCTTCTGTATGAGGTTATAGACTCTGTTTATTCCAAAGATGTGCCAAAGGGTTTTATAGTGGAGCAGACCCCTGCTGCAGGCAGTATTGTCAAGCAGGAACGTAAGATATATCTTGTAGTAAATTCACATTCAGACCGTGCCATACCGCTTCCAAACGTAGTGGATTTATCTGTAAGGCAAGCCACCAGCATTATTGAGGCATCGGGTCTTAGGGTAGAAAAGGTTACATATAAGCCAAGTGACTTTAAGGATTTGGTGCTTGGAGTCTATTATAGAGGGCAGGAACTGCATGAGGGCATTATGCTGTTAGACGGTTCTGCCGTAGAACTTTATGTAGGTGATGGCAACGGAGAGTCAGACTCTGTCACAACCGCCATTGATTCATTGGTTTATAGAGAGATTATTGAAGGAGAAGTTTTATAGAACCTACCTATAATTCCCCGATGATAAGTGAAGAAGAGATATTTGACTATATGCAGGACGATGAGTCCGATGAGCGTTATGAGCATTTCCGTTTTACGGCAGACCCTGGACAGACGCTGATAAGGCTTGATAAGTTTCTTACAGACAGAATTACAGGTGCCTCCCGTAACCGTGTGCAGATGAGTGCCGATGCTGGCAACATAGAGGTTAACGGAGTGCCACAGAAATCATCATATAAGGTTAAGCCGGGCGATGTGGTTACCATTATGTTCTCATATCCACCCAAGGATACCTCAATAGTGCCGCAGGATATTCCGCTTGACATTGTGTATGAAGATGACTCACTGCTTGTGGTAAACAAGCCTGCAGGAATGGTTGTCCACCCAGGACATGGAAACTTTGAAGGCACATTGCTAAATGCACTTGCTTGGCATTTTGGAGAGAGAGAGGCGTTTGATGCAGGAGATGACCGTTTAGGGTTGGTTCACAGAATAGATAAGGATACATCGGGGCTGTTGGTTATAGCAAAAACACCACACGCCAAGACATTCCTTGCAGAGCAGTTCTTTAACAAGACATCAAGTCGTCTGTATAATGCACTTGTATGGGGTGTGCCTGACAAGGAGGGTACAATAGTGGGAAACATAGGCAGAGACCCTAAAGACCGTCTTGCCATGACAGTATTTCCAGAGGGCAGTGAGAACGGCAAACATGCCGTAACGCACTACAGAGTGTTGGAGAGTTTTGGGTATGTATCGCTTGTGGAGTGTAGGTTAGAGACAGGGCGTACCCATCAGATTAGGGCACATTTCAAACACATCGGGCATCCGTTGTTCTCTGATGAACGTTATGGAGGAGACAAAATTTTAAGGGGAACAACATTCCCAAAGTATCGTCAGTTTGTGGAGAATTGCTTTAAAATATGCCCAAGGCAAGCCTTGCATGCCAAAACTTTAGGTTTTGAGCACCCGGAGACCCATGAACGCATGAATTTTGATTCTGCCATTCCGGAAGATATGCAGAATCTGATAGATAAATGGAGAGAGTATGTAAATAGTTGAAAGTGGAAAGTGGAAAGTTGAAAATGACCACATTCCGTCATCTCGAGCGAAGCGAGAGATCTTTAACTTTTAACTTTCAATTTTCAATTTTCAATTTTCAATTAAAAATTATGGAGTCAGTAGAATCATTAGTGGCAGGTAAGCTGCTTGAAATCAAGGCGGTAAAATTAAGACCGTCAGAGCCTTTCACATGGGCATCGGGTTGGAAATCACCAATTTATTGTGATAACCGTCAAACCCTTTCGTTCCCAGAGGTGCGTTCAATAATTAAGATAGAACTTGCCCGTCTTATTATAGAGAAATACCCCGATGCAGAGGCTATTGCAGGTGTGGCTACAGGTGCCATAGCAATGGGAGCATTGGTGGCAGAGGAACTTGGACTACCTTTCCTTTATATTCGCTCTGCAAAGAAGGACCACGGAATGGAGAACCTTGTAGAGGGCTACATAGAGAGTGGTAAGAAAGTAGTTATTGTAGAGGATTTGGTATCTACAGGCGGCAGCAGTTTAAAAGCGGTAGAGGCTATAAAGAGAGAGAAGAATAGCATAGTGCTTGGAATGGTAGCCACCTTTACATACGGATTCCCAGTAGCTCAACAGGCATTCCAGAATGCAGGAGTGGAACTTACAACCCTTAGCAACTATGAGGCTATAATAGCTAAGGCATTATCAATCAATTATATACCAGAGAGTGCTTTGCCTACTCTAAAGGAGTGGCGTAAAGACCCTTCTGTTTGGAACGCATAATGCATAGTAACGCATAATGGCAGATTATCAAAGCACAGTAAAACACATAGCGGCACCTGCAGAAAAGGTGTTTGCTAAATTTACAGACCTTACACTATTGCAGCCTGTAATAGATAAGTATAAGGAGCAGGTTCCACAAGACCAGGTTAAGATTAAGGACATAGAACTCAATAGAGACAGTTGTTTCATTACAATGGACCCTGTAGGTAAAATCGGGCTTAAAATAATAGAGGCAGAGCCTTATAAAACGGTAAAATTTGCCTCAGAAAGCTCTCCGTTAGATTTTAACTTTTGGATACAGTTAGTGGAGAAGGAGCCTGGCGATACCAAGATGAGGCTTACACTTAGGGCTGACTTACCTTTTATGATAAAGGCTATGATAGGCAGCAAATTGGAGCAAGGCATAGAGATGATGGCTGAGGCATTAACAAAAATAGAATACTGATATGGCAAACAAACTTTGGCAGAAAAACATTACAGTTGACTCTGAAATAGAGCGTTATACAATAGGCAAAGATGCAGAGATGGATATGTATCTTGCACAGTTTGATGTAATAGGCTCCATTGCCCACGCCACTATGCTTGAGACTATAGGGCTTCTTTCCACCGCTGACCGCGATGCCATAATAGACGGTCTCAGAAAGATTTATGCAACAATCAAGGCTGGAGAATTTAAGATAGAGCCAGGGGTGGAGGATATACATTCAGAGGTGGAGTTGATGCTTGGAGAGGTTGGAAAGAAACTGCATAGCGGACGTTCACGCAACGACCAGGTTCTGCTTGACCTTAAACTCTTTACCCGATTCAAGCTACAGGAGGTAGTTTGTGCAGTTAAGGATTTGTTTGATACCCTACAGGCTCAGAGTGAAAAATACAAAAATGTTCTTATTCCAGGCTATACCCATTTGCAGGTGGCTATGCCGTCATCATTTGGATTATGGTTTGGAGCATACGCAGAGAGTCTTTTAGATGATATGCAGATGCTTCTTGCAGCATACAAGGTTGCAAACCGTAACCCTCTTGGCAGTGCCGCGGGCTACGGCAGTTCATTCCCGCTTAACCGCACACTTACCACAGAGTTATTGGGTTTTGACTCAATGTGCTACAATGTTGTATATGCACAGATGGGCAGAGGCAAGACAGAGAGGATTGTGGCACAGGCGGTGGCATCGGTGGCTGGAACACTATCAAAACTTGCATTTGACAGCTGTATGTTTACAAGCCAGAATTTCGGGTTTATGAAACTTGATGCCAAATATACTACCGGCTCCAGCATTATGCCTCATAAAAAGAACCCCGATGTGTTTGAACT
>JAKSNX010000077.1 GCA_024405815.1 Paludibacteraceae bacterium
TCCTTGCCAGGTACGTAATCATCGGGATATACATTTAGAGCCTCATTATACTTTGGAAACATATTCTTAGAGTTGATAAGGTCTCCCAAATTTATGGCAAACGGACAATCCTTGTCTGAACGGTATGCAAGCACAAATTTCTTTACATGCTCATTAGAGTCAGTTACGTGGCTATCTGTACATAGGTAGGCTTTGTAGTCATCGGGTACAGTTATAGATTGGTAGCCATGGACTTTGTTCCATTCCATTGATTGAGAGAAACGGCTGTCTGACCCGGGACTTGAACTTGCAAACAGACCTCCTACGTCATATTTATCACACGATGTTAATGTTACTACAAGTAGTGTTAATATATATGCTGCTTTTTTCATTGTGTCAGAATTTTATTGCGTTAGAACTTATAAGTGAAACCTGCCCTTACCGTAGCACTGTAGAACGATGCAGTAAGGTGAAACATACCTGTAGGCTTGCATTGGGCTGTAAGCATTACACGCCAATTATTGTTAATATCGTACCTGCCGCCCAATGTAAAAATGGGCTGATGCATACGCTCCATTTGGAACTCATCAAAGTCTGACATACAGGCAGATATGTTCCAGTTGCATGCTTGCGGACGGCAGAACACCTCTATACGGTACAGAATGTTAAACGGCTCCACCATGTGAGTCTCCTGTGATTGCCAATCTATGTTAAACGGAGTCATCACTCTGCCGTGCCACCCAAATTGGAACGACAGATAGTCAAATCTGTATCCAAGGCTTATGGCTACGCTGGCATCGTGTTGTCTGTTGCGTATCACCGCTTTGTAAAGAATCTCTGTATCTATAAAAATCTCGCCCACCTTTAGCGGAAATTTAGGACGCATTGTGGCAGCCATTGTAAACACATTGGCAGATGAGTACTGCATCTGAGCCTGCAACTCAAAATTCTTGTTTATAGGAATAGTGGATAGCACATCTATGTTTCCCATAGAACGCCAAGTGTAGTTGTAAGAGTATTCCGCAGCCACAGATATATTATACCTGTTATCCCCAAACCCGCTTGCCAGCTCCGCTGCCACAGCATTCTGTAACCCTAACAATATAACAGAACCAAATAGAAGTAAACGTCTTTTCATTGTAAAATGATTTTGTGTGCAAAGATACAATTTTTTAATGTTTTTATTAAAGTGAAATTCACTCTTTGTTAGTTCTGCAGTAGAAAGTTGAAAAGCCCTGTATAGGTGATTCCGTTATCATCGGTATAGGGCATTATGTCATCTGCCACAATAACCATTTTTCTGAAACTGTCATCTATTTTAAGTAGGGAGTGGAGTTCCTGTTGCTTTTTTTCTGCAGTGTCTAATCGGTATGCTGATTGAATATAAATTTTCTCAATGCCGTTTGATGCTATAAAATCAACCTCATATTGACTTTGTTTCTGTTTGCCGTTAAGTTGCTCCCGTATCTCAACTACACCTACATCAACGGAATACCCTCTTGAACGTAGTTCTATGTATATTATGTTTTCCATAATATGGGTTATCTCCTGTTGACGGAAATTCAAACGTGCATTTCTAAGCCCCACATCAGTGCAGTAATATTTTTTTATAGATTCAAAATATCTTTTCCCTTTGATATTGTACCTTTTTGCACCCTCAAACAGATATGATTCTGTAAGGAATGTAAGGTAGGAATCTATTGTGTCACTGCATATTGATATGTTTTGGACACTTTTTATGGTGTTGCTAATCTTGTTTGGATTGGTTAGTGACCCAATAGCGGAGCATAGCTCATCTGTCAGAGATTCTATAGGAGTGCGGCTCTTTAGTTTATGTCTTTCAACTACATCACTTATGTATGTTTTTTCCCAAAGCCTTTTCAGATAATTTATTTTTTGTTCTGATGTTTTAAGTGTTGTAAGTCCGGGCATTCCGCCAAATGTGTAATATTGTTTCCATAATTCAGAAATCGATTCGGTTTTGTTTTGAACATACTCATTGAATGTTAATGGCCAGATTTGAATTTCATCTCCACGCCCTCTGAATATGGTGTTTATATCAGAACTAAGAAATTTTGAATTGCTGCCTGTTACATATACATCTACATTCTCCTTTGCCGCCAATCCATTTACGATGCGTTCAAAATTAGGTACATCCTGAACCTCATCAAGCATAACATAATACTTTAATTCACTGCTGGTTATGTGAGAGTATAGATATTCTTTCAGCGATGTTGGGTCAAGCATATCAGTCTGGCTATTGTCATCATCAATGTCAAATGATATGTAGATTATTTGTTCTTCCTTTACACCTTCACTATTTAGAAGATAGTCTGTAAATATATGACTGAGAATCCACGATTTGCCGGAACGTCTTGGTCCGGTGATTATTTTAATAAGACCATTGTGCATTCTGACTTTTAAACGCTCCAAATAAATATCTCTCTTAATGTAATTCATATCAGCATTATTTTTTATGCAAATGTATTGATTTAGTTTTTATTTTCCAAATTTATTTTCGGAATTTAGTGCAAAGTTGCACTATTTTTCAAGTTGGACTGATTCGTTTTTGGAATTTAGTGCAAGATTGCACTAAATTCCAAAAACGAAGAATAAACTCTCTTGCTGTAATCATTCTTTTTGTCACCGCCGCAATGATTGCCTCAAGACTAAAGAAATCATAAAGTATTCTCTAAATGTGCTTTTGTTTGGTTGTTTGGCTTTTAGAACAGCAACCTCTGCATAGGTTCACGCTCAATGATTCCTAATTCCATGCCACAGTCTGCAATGGCTTTGGCAAGAATATTTCTAAAGTAATAGGCTACAGAACCTGTAAAGTTTGCTTTATAACCCGATGGATATTGCTTTAAGTTTCTGTTTATGAAACTGCAGAAACTGTTATAGACTAAATTATAGCAATACTGATTATTTATATTCTCTGAAAGGAATGGGGCAAACGATGCCAAAAACCTGTTAGGGAAAGGCTGCTTGTATATTCTATCTACAATGTAAGCCGCATCCATGTTATACTTGCTATAGAACAGTTCTTGAATATCCTTAGGAGCCTGATTTTTAAGAATGTCAGCCACAAGCAGTTTTCCAAGAACACCACCGGAGCCTTCATCGCCTATTATAAATCCAAGAGCAGGTACATTCTGAATTATTTTAGTTCCGTCCCAAAAACAAGAGTTAGAACCTGTACCCATAATGCAAGCAATGCCTTTATCCTTGCCGCATAACGCTTTAGCCGCACCTATCATATCAGACCCCACTGTCACCGATGCAAACGGGAAAATGCTTTTAATGGCGTATTTAACGGTCTCTATTTTATCGGTAACAGAGCAGCCTGCTCCGTAAAACTCTACAGATGTAACCTTCTCTGGTATTTTAATATTAGGAAGAAGTTGGGTGCTGAGGCACTTCTGAATATCATCTCCGCTCTGATAATAGGGGTTAATGCCATCTGTAAGCACAAAATTCACATCGCCGTTGTCTGATACAACAGCAAACTTTGTTTTGGTAGAACCACTGTCTGCAATAATTTTCATAATGTAGTCTTATTTTTTTACAAAAGTAAGAAATTTTCTGTGCGTACAATATTGTATAATAAATAAGTTGTTAACAATGTTAATAAGTTAAACGGTAAAAGATTGTCTGTTTATATTAAAGTGCTTAACTTTGTAGGATATGGGATGTAGTGGAGAACATAGCGTATTGCTATTACATGCAGACGGAGTGCAACCATATAAGAATCTGGCAGTTGAGACGTATTTATTGGAAAATCTGCACCCACATACCCATGCTTTGTATCTTTGGCAGAATGACAATACTGTGGTGGTTGGAGTAAATCAGAACGCATTTGCAGAGGTGTCTCCCACATTTGACGGATACGTTACCCGTAGGCTTTCGGGTGGCGGTGCCGTATATCACGATGCAGGAAACCTTAACTTTACATTTGTATCTGCAAAAGACTGCTATTCAGTGGATAACAATAAACGTATAATCTATAACGCATTGCGGGGATTGGGGTTTAATGCTGAATTTACAGGCAGGAATGATGTGGTTATAGACGGTAAAAAGATATCGGGTCAGGCGTACTGCCTAAGGAAAGAGGCTTGCTACCATCATGGTACAATACTTATAAACAGTAATGTGGAGCGTATTCAGGCTGCTTTAAGACCCCCCAAGCAGAAGTTGGAGTCTAAGGGAGTGGCTTCTGTAGCGTCAAGAGTTGGTAATTTGGTGGATTGGAATACGGATATTACCGTAGAACAGGTTAGAGAGGCGGTAGCCAAGGCGTTTTTAGAGTTTTACGCAGACTATAAGGTTTATACAGAGAGAGTGGATTACACCAATCCTAAACTGCTTGCCATAGCGGATAAGTTGTCATCTAAGGAGTGGATTTGGGGCAGAAACCCGATGCTGACAAACAAGGTGGAACACAGATTTGCGTGGGGCTCTGTATCTGTGGAGTACGAGATTAAGGGCAACAGACTTACAGACATTGAAATCTTTACAGATGCCATGAACACCGATTGGTGTGATACCCTTAAAACCAAACTTCTGCAAACCCCTGTGAGTGAGTGGAGTGCGGTGCGGCTTGATTTGCAGGAAGAGAAAGACGTGATGAAGTTGATGTATGATGTATGATGTATGATGTATGATGTATGATGTATGATGTATGATATATGATATAAGTAAAAAATTATGTAGTACCTCATCTAAAGGCACTACATAATAAGTATGACTATAATTATGAAAATTGCAATCATAGGAGCAGGACCAGCAGGATATGTGGCAGCGTTAAAAGCGGCAAAACTTGGTATGAGTGTCACACTTGTGGAGAAGGCACAGTTAGGAGGCACATGCCTTAACCGTGGCTGCATACCTACCAAATCACTGCTGCAAGCCGCATCGGTGTATAATACCATAAAAAAGGAGTCAGCAGAGTGGGGCATAACAGTACCCGATGTAAGCGTAGATTTTAATGGAGTATATGCTAAAAAGGCGGCAATAGTGGAGCAACTGCAGAAAGGAATTGCAATGCTTCTTAATAATGCAGGCGTGGAGGTAATTAGCGGAACCGCTAAAGTGTTGCCAAACAAAATAGTAAGAGTAGAGGAGACAGAAACGGAGATAAAGGCAGATAAGATACTGATATGTACCGGCTCTCAAACAGCACGTCTGCCGATAGAGGGAATAGAGTATGCACTAAGCAGTGATGATGTTTTGGCAAGACCTGTAGAGGCAGAAAAGGTAGCGATTATAGGAGGCGGAGTTATAGGAGTGGAATTTGCACAAATGCTTACAAGATTCGGTTGCGAAGTATGTATATATGAGTTCCAGAATGCTTTAGTCGCAATGATGGATACCGATGTTTCAAAGCAACTTGCAATACAACTTAAAAAGTTAGGGGTTAAACTCCAATTACAGGCTGCCGTAAGTAAAATCACTCCAAAAGACGGTGGCTTTGAGGTAGAGGCAAGCGTTAAGGAAAAGCCACATACTGCACACTATGATAAGGTTATTGCATGCGTTGGCAGAAAGCCGTTCAGAGACGGAGTTTTGGCAGATGGAGTGGAGCCTGATGATGACATAAAATTTGCAGGTGATGCTGCAGGAGGCATACAACTTGCACACTACGCATCGGCTCAGGCCACTAATATAGTGGAGGAGTGGGCATCGGAGAAAGTTACATTTAATCTTAATTTAGTGCCACAATGCATATACACATCACCAGAGGTAGCATCGGTGGGAAAACGTGAGCAAGACTGTGTGGCAGATGAGATTAAGATAGGAATGTACCGTATAAACGGAAACGGCAAGGCACTTATAATGGGAGAGAACAGCGGATTTGTAAAGACCATTTTCTCAGCCGCTACCGGTAAACTGATAGGAGCACATATAGTAGCCCCTCATGCCACCGATATTATAGGAGAGATGGCAATAGCCATTTCAAAAGGGCTTACAGCCAGTGAGATAGGTAGCGTAATTCATGCCCATCCTACGGTTTCAGAATCTATTTGTGAATCAATAATACAAATAACTAACTAATTTTCAATTATCTATGAGAACCCCACTTTATGACATTCATGTAGCGTCAAACGGACGTATAGTTGAGTTTGGAGGCTTTGAATTGCCTGTTCAGTATGAATCTACAGGTATTAAGGCAGAACACACAGCAGTAAGAGAGAACGTAGGTATGTTTGACGTATCACACATGGGAGAGTTTCTGATGTCTGGACCTAATGCAGAAGAGGAACTTAATTATTTGGTTAGTAATCAGATAGTAGGATTGCCAAACGGTAAAGTATTATACTCTCTGATGTGTAATGAGAGTGGAGGCATAGTTGATGACCTTCTTATTTACAAGCGTGCTGAGAATAGCTACCTTATAGTGGTTAATGCCGCCAATATAGACAAGGATTTTAACTGGATGAAATCTCACTTACGTAAAGAGGTTACATTTGAGAACATATCTTCTAAGATTGGTCAGATTGCAGTGCAAGGGCCTAAAGCCATAGATGTTATTAAACGTCTGTTCCCCGATGCAGACACCCTGCATAACTATACATTCCTTGAAACAGAGTATGAGGGCGGTTGGTGTGTGCTTTCAAGAACAGGTTACACAGGTGAAGACGGATTTGAGGTGTATGTAGAGGCTGATAAAGTGGTTGATTTATGGAAACTGCTTATTGAGACAGGCAAGCCGGAGGGCATTATACCTTGCGGCCTTGGAGCCAGAGACACATTGCGTTTTGAGGCGGGTATGCCACTTTACGGGCATGAGTTAAGAGACAATATACCGGCTAACGAGGTAGGACTTAATTTTGCCATAAAGATGGATAAGGGCGATTTTGTAGGTAGGGAGGCTATTACAAACCATGTGGCGGCATTTTGTCGTAGAGGTATAAGACTGCTTGGTAAGGGTATTGCCAGAGAGGGTAGTCCTGTATATCAGGGAGTACGCCAAATAGGCTTGGTTTCATCTGGTAATTTCTCTGTTACAAACGGAGTTGCACTTGCTATGGTAAGGGTTATGAAAGGGATTGAAGGCAATGTGGAGGTTGATATCCGTGGTAAGCGTTTCCCTGCTGAGTTTGTAAAACTTCCGTTTATTGCCAAACAAAATAACAAGTAGTTTGAGCCACTACGGGGACTCGAACCCCGGACCCACGCATTACGAATGCGTTGCTCTACCAACTGAGCCATAGTGGCAGCAATATGCCTTAAAATTTTGCAGGGCAAATTTACAAATTTTTGTAAACAAAAAGAAACTATTTTGTAACAAAAACAAATTTATTTGCAAATAAATAAAACTAATTTACGCTACTTAATTTTTAATAGTTATATTTGCAGCGTTTTAAGAATAATAATCAGGAGGTTACTCCACTAATAATTTAAATTATGCAAAATGTTGGTTCAAATGCAGGTCTTGTATGGCAAGCATTAAATGCAGCAAATGCTGCTCTTGAGGTTAAGGCTATTAAAAAAGCTACAAAACTTACAGATAAAGAGGTATATGCCGCTTT
>JAKSNX010000078.1 GCA_024405815.1 Paludibacteraceae bacterium
AATGGCTGCAACACAAACTGTTACCCACCCGGAAAAAGAAATTTGCAAAGGGGAGTCTGTTACCTTGACAGCGGAGACATCGGGTGATACATACTTGTGGACACCTGGCGGAGAGACCACAAAAACAGTGACCAAGGCACCTGCCACAGATACTAAATATGTTTGTAAGGTAACAAAAAAGGGTGGTAGTACAGATACAGGTAACCTTATAACATTAGGTGATTTTGAATTTTCGCCGAAAGATGTTGATAATAATAAAAGAGCTCAGAACAGGCTTGGAGATTGGATAAGTTATGAGTATCTTAATTTTGACAAGAGTGGCAAAGATATAGCACAGGGTGCCACTACCACAGCCACTAATGCCAATAATGTAAAAACCGCTTATTTCTCAAAACTTGCTCCACATAAGGGCAGTTATATGCTTGTATGTGATGGCAGTAATAATTCCAATGCCCGTGTATGGTCTGCCCGTGACCTTAAACTAAAAAAGGGGGAGAGTTATCAATTCTCATGTTGGGCTGCCAATATAGATTTGGAATACGCAAAACATGGTAAGGCATCGCTTCCCAAACTTAAATTTGTTATAGAGAATGAGACAGGTACAGGTACTCTATTGGAGTTTACGGCTCCTGAGGCGTTGGGTGTTTGGCAAGAATATACCGCTACATATACTCCAACTAAAGATTTGGGGTGGTGTCATATATACATAGTGAACTATAATACGGTTTTTGAAGGCAATGATTTTGCCATAGATGATGTTTATTTTGGAACTGTGACACAGGAAGATGACGATATAACCAACGAGGAGTTCCCCATAAAAGTTAAGGAGTGTAGTGATGAGCGCACAATTCACGCTTGTTATGGTCAGCCACTTTCTGTTACTGCGGTAAACGAGGGCGTTTCATATCAATGGAATTATATAGGTATGCATGGCAGTAACAGTAGGACTATTGAATTTGAGGGGATAGATGCTATGGTTGGCGACGAGAGTCTTAAATGTGTTGTCACCAAACAGAATGGAGCACAAGTTACGGAGACAATACATGTTATAGCAGATGTGCATACCGGTAACGATGTTCCTAAAGATTACGCACTGTGTGCGGGTGACGGACCGTATATAATGGAGGTGACAGTAGCTCCTACTCCTAATAATTTTAGGCAATATCCTGATAAATATTACTTTAACCCAACTTTCTCACTTGAAAAAAATGGGACACCTATGCCTGGGGAGGTTATGTTTGATTATCCTGTAGCATCGTATGATGGTATTTATGTAAGTACAAAGATTGGTTCTACAGATGTGTATGTAATGCACACTGATAATGGAGAGTGTAAAAGTACAAGCACCTTTAATATAAAAGCCATTTGCTGCCCCGATACAGTGGCATTTGAATATATTGTTTGCCAAAGCGATATGCCGTATATGATTTCTGCGGAAACGGAGGGTACCTTGTATAAATGGAGTACAGGTGAAAATACAAGGGAGATAGGCATTGATGTTTCAAAAACAGGTACTAAGACATACGTTTGTGATATTACTATAAGCTCGCCTGATGGTATTTGCTCACGTACAGAGTTGCATACAGTAACGGTGGTGTCCACACTTACAAAGAGTATTGACGATAAAGTGTGCGAGGGTGAGCCATATAATAAATATGGATTTTCAATTACTGCAGAAGAGACTATAGGACAAACAGTTATAGAACGTGAGCATAAAGATGAGTCTGTAGTTACAAAATGTGATAGCATAACAACTCTTACGCTGATTGTATGCCCTACAGAAAACGTTACTATAGAAGATGCGGTTCTTGTAGGCGAGTCTTATAATAAAAATGGATTTACTGTATCTAAAGAGGAGACACAAAACGTTGGCATTATAACTAGAACCAATAAAGGCAAAACTAAAGTGTGTGGTTGTGACAGTATAACCACGCTTAAACTGACAGTGTATGAGATTAAGGATATTAAGCCTATGGTATATTTCTCACCTAATGGTGACGGAATAAATGATTTATGGCTAATAGAGAATATAGAGACCCATCCTAATGCCTATATTCAAATCTACGATAGGTTTGATAAACTGCTAGTGACCGTAAAGGCAAGTGAGTTTAAAGGTTGGGACGGCAAGTACAATGGTCATGATATGCCAATGACAGACTATTGGTATGTGATTATAAGCGAGGATATGGACAAGAAAATCAGCGGGCACTTCACACTGAAGAGGTAGTTAGTTGACGCTTATAATGCTATCCACTACAAATTCACTTACACCACGCCAAACAATAGGGGCAATGTACTCTTTATAGTGTACCTCGATGTTCTTGCCTGAGCAGCGCATCAGTGAGTCTGCTATAGCCTTGTCTTCAACACTGAACTTAAATTCATAACTTTGAATGGAGCCTGTGGCACCTTTCTTGAACCCTGATTGAATTAACTTGCCCTCGTAGGTCTTGAAAATGTAACCTTTGTAGGTGCAGTAGTTAAGTTCACCTGCTTTTACACCCTCACCAAATACAAAGTAGTATCTGATGTAGAACCATAGACCGCCGCCAATCAATAGGATAGCGACAATAATAGACCAAACTTTAGCTTTTGTACTCATAGTTATTATTTTAATGCTTTTAGTTTCTCACGCAGGCTTTGCAGCTTGCTCTCTGCATCGCTTTTCTTCTTGCGTTCACGCTCCACAATTTCAGGTGCGGCATTGGCTACAAACCTCTCATTGTTAAGTTTTGCCATAACACCCTTTAAGAATCCCTCAAAACGCTCAATTTCAGCAATGGTTTTCTGCTTTTCCGCTTCAATGTCAATATTCTCAGCTATCGGGATTTCATACTCTGTGGTACGAACAAGGAATGATACCGCCATAGGGTCTTTATCAGATACTTTGTTTATCTCCGATATGTTACACATTTTAATTGTAACACAATCATACTCAGCATTATGTCCGTCTGATAGGATGTTCAGTTTTATGGCGTTTTTAGCAGAAATATTCTTTTGCAATCTTATAGCCCTTATGGCTGCCACAAGCTCTTTAAGGTTCTCAAATTTGTCAAGCATAGCGTTATCGGGTGCGGTGGCTTTTGGCCATTCGGCTGTCATAATGCTCTCTCCGGCTTTACGCTCTTGTATGCTTTGCCAAACCTCCTCACTTATAAATGGCATAAACGGATGCAGAAGCAGACATAACTTTTCAAAATACTCTAATGTGGCATTGTATGTGGCAGTGTCTATAGAATCGCCGTATGCAGGTTTTACCATTTCAAGATACCAAGATGAAAACTCATCCCAGAATAATTTATAAACTCTTAACAGAGCTTCTGACAGACGATATTTGCTGAATTGGTCATCAATTTCAATGATGGCTGCGTTAAGTTTCTGATTAAACCATTTTACAGCGGCTGAGGCGGCGTTGCTTTGTGCCTTGTCCTCAACTTTCCAACCTTTAACCAAACGCAATGCGTTCCAAATCTTATTGTTGAAGTTACGTCCTTGCTCACACAGAGCCTCATCAAAATGAATATCATTACCTGCAGGGGCGGATAGCATCATACCCATACGCACGCCATCTGCACCGTAATCTGCTATAAGTTTCAGAGGGTCTGGAGAATTGCCTAAGGATTTTGACATCTTTCTGCCTAACTTGTCACGCACGATACCTGTAAAATATACATTACGGAAAGGCATATCGCCCATATACTCATAACCTGCCATAATCATACGGGCAACCCAGAAGAAAATTATATCGGGTCCTGTAACAAGGTCACAAGTAGGGTAGTAGTACTTTATCTCATCATTATCAGGGTTGTTTATGCCGTCAAACAGAGATACAGGCCATAGCCAACTTGAGAACCAAGTGTCAAGGCAATCCTCGTCTTGACGTAAATCGCTTATCTTCAGGTTGTTATTACCTGTTTTTTGTATTGCAAGTTTTAGAGCCTCTTCTTTGGTTTCGGCTACCACAAAACCACCTTCGGGTAGGTAGTATGCAGGAATACGGTGTCCCCACCAAAGCTGACGGCTAATGCACCAATCCTTTATGTTCTCCATCCAATACTTGTATGTACTTTTGTATTTAGGTGGGTAGAACTTAAGTGCGTCTGTCATAACCGCATCAAGAGCAGGTTTTGCAAGGTGCTCCATCTTTAAGAACCACTGCATTGATAATTTAGGCTCAATGGCAACTTTTGTACGCTCTGATTTTCCAACCTTATTGGTGTAAGCCTCCACTTTTTCCATAAGACCTGCATTCTGTAGGTCTATCTCAATCTGCTTACGAACATCAAAACGGTCCATGCCTACATATAATCCGGCAGCTTCGCTAATAGTTCCGTTATCGTTGAAAATATCTATGGTAGGTAGGTTGTATTTCTCGCCAAGCATATAGTCGTTAACATCGTGGGCAGGAGTAACCTTCAGGCAGCCTGTACCAAACTCAATATCAACATACTCATCTTCAATTACAGGAATCTCACGGTTTACAAGCGGTACTATAACTTTTTTACCTCTAAGATGCTGATTCTTTGGGTCTTTAGGGTTAATACACATTGCGGTATCACCCATAATGGTCTCAGGACGTGTGGTAGCAACTACTGCATAGCCGTCTTCACCTACAATCTTATATCTCAGGTAGTAGAGTTTGCTCTGCTCCTCTTCATAGATAACCTCCTCATCAGATAGGGCGGTAAGGGCTTTAGGGTCCCAATTAACCATACGTACACCTCTGTAAATCAGTCCTTTATTATATAAATCACAGAATACTTTTATAACGCTTTTACTGCGGGTCTCGTCCATAGTAAAGGCGGTTCTGTCCCAATCACACGATGCTCCAAGTTTGCGTAGTTGTTTAAGGATTATTCCACCATGTTCATCGGTCCAAGCCCAAGCGTGTTTAAGGAACTCATTGCGTGTAAGGTCAGTTTTCTTAATGCCTTGCTCTGCAAGTTTTGCCACAACCTTAGCCTCTGTGGCTATTGAAGCGTGGTCTGTGCCAGGTACCCAGCAAGCGTTCTTGCCAAGCATACGGGCACGGCGAATAAGTATATCTTGAATGGTATTGTTAAGCATGTGCCCCATGTGAAGCACTCCGGTAACGTTTGGCGGTGGAATCACTATGGTGTAAGGCTCTCTACCATCGGGTTTTGAACTAAAAAGTTTATTGTCCAACCAATACTGATACCATTTAGCCTCAATCTCATTAGGGCTGTACTTAGATGCAAGTTCCATTTCTACCTGAAATTTTCAAATAAATTGCAAAGTTACAAAAAACGAGAGAAGATGCAAAAAAAAACGGAGTTTTTATGAAGACTGTGACTTAGCCTAAGGGAGAGCGTGCTCTTATTGAGGCTGAGGCACAGCCTTCATAAGCCTTCAGGCTTTTGCATCTTCCGAGTGCCAGTAACTTCTTTGAGCGAAGCGAAAAAAAGTTACAAAAAGCGAAAAAAAGTTACGAAATTTTTCGTAACGAAAAATTTCGTAATATGGAAAAATCCATATTTGGATTATGAACGTTTGTGGATTAAAATGCGTTACCTTTTTTGTGATTCTGCGTTGTAGAATACAGAATCTTCCCCTGCCGTTATATTGCAACAGTTGTTAGAGTGGAACATTCCTTCAAAACTCAAATCCTCATCAACAGACGGCCAATGGATGCCGGTATAAGATAATTGGAAGTTTTCACGCTCTTCTTGAGTGGCAGAAGCAAGTTTGCTCCAGTCTGCAAAGAGGTAACTTGCTTTTAACCCATCAATGGTTTCGGCATATACAGCCTCATCATCAACCCAAACTCGTTTTATTTGATGCTTTAACATTGTGCAAATTCTGTTTTTTGAAGTATTCAATCCATCTTTCTTTGATAGTATCTTCGTTTTCCATAATTAGAGATTCTATAATGGCAATCTCGTGATTTTTATATCCGTTATTGAATACTTGCTCTAATGGTTTTGTGTTATATTTTGCTTCTTTCCCGTCCTTTACAATATGAACATGAATTGGTTCATGGTCATTTGAGTAGAACATAAATCTATAACCAAATATAGTAAATACCGTAGGCATAACTGTTGTTGGGTAATGGTTTTTACAATGCAAAGGTAATGATAATTTTTTATACTACAAAATATTTTTACATATTAAATCACTGATTATCAAAATTATACTAATAGTGCAAAAATTGTCGTTTAATGACAATTTTATGATTTTCCCTTTTTAACTTAAAAATGCCACTATAAACGTTTGTGATTAACAAAATTGTTGCTATATTTGTGAATTAATTGTCTGAATAGAGCATTTTTGTACTTTAAAGGCAAATTAATGACATAATAAAAGGCGTTTATTGACGCTTTGTATTGACGCTTCTAAACTTAGCAATTTTTCAAGCATCAGTCAAAACAAAGCAACGATAGATACCTAGTTGATATGTGTTTACATATCAGCGTGGTCTCTGCGTTGATTGTTCAACTGATGTAGGTATGCTAAGACCTAGAAGCGTGGAATAACAACAAAGTTGTCCACGCTTTTTTTATTGTACCCGTTACCTTTTCATATTTTGTGTACATAAACGATAAAGTGTTATTGCTATACTATAATGAAACGCATATTAAATCTTGTTATTCCTATTTTTTTATCATTGATAATAACAATCAACTTGCAAGCACAAAAAGTAACCAATGTGTGGGCGGAGCAAAACGGTCAAAAGGTACTGATATACTATGATTTGTCTGAAAGAGCTAAGATTTCTATAGATATAAATAAGCCAGTTCAAATGAAAAAGGTAACAGGTGACATTGGAATGGTGCATGCCGGTAAAAATAAAAAAATAGAGTGGAGTCCGCTTGAAGAAACTGGTTTGGAAAAATTTGAGTATGACAATGTCTCTTTTAAGGTTAATGCCAAGCCAGTTATGAAAACTTTTATATTGGGAACATTTGGATATTCTCCTACACCTCAATATTCAGGAGGCATAATGGCTGGTATGGTTAGTCAATGTGGTTGGTACGCTCAGTTCCGTTCTAATTTTATTTTTGGTAAAGCCACTGATGGATTGTCTTGTACAGAAGGTGGCTATATTGGAGATGAACGTCCTTTTTACAATGGAGTTGCTAAAAAATCCCATATCGTTGCGGATGTAGGTTTTGTATGTAAAATGGGTTGTCCTCTTTATTTTTACATTGGTGGAGGTTTTGGAATGAGACAAATATATTGGCAGACTATTGATAATAAGTGGGTACTATACAAACCTACATC
>JAKSNX010000079.1 GCA_024405815.1 Paludibacteraceae bacterium
TTGAATGTAACATCTGTAGCGTCAAGGGCGGTAGTGGCTGGAACTACTAATGTAGCGGTGGCTGTTACAGATACGATGGCATCGTCAGCATCAGTGGCACTGATAGTTACGGTAGCACTGTACTCACCGCCTGCTGTAAACATAGAGTATAGTTCAAACTCTGTAGGACCTTCAGCCTCTATAGGCAATGTTTTTGTGGTTACAGGGTTGCCATCAGCATCTTTGAAATAGAACTCAGCATCACCTGTAACAGTAGCGGTAGCCTCTGTAACATTTACAGCGGTTATAATTATGCTTGTATAACCTTCTATACCAGTGTCAGAGGTGAGTTTATACTCATCTTGAGCAGGTATTATGGCAGGTTTGGCAAGTGTTGTAACGCTAATGGTGTTAGAAGCCTCGCTTGTGGCATCGCCTACAACAACATATACAACGTAAGTATAGTCAGATTCAGGGTCAAGTTCTGAAACTGCGTATGATGTCTCTTCCAAACCAGAAGCGGAAGCAATAACGTTATCATTGGCATCCTTAACCTCTATGGTATATTTAGCACCCTCTAAATCAGAGGCCTCCCAATTTGCGGTAAATGAGTTAAATGTAACATCAGTAGCATCAAGGGCGGTTGTTGGAGTAGGAAGCAATCCTGTTGCACTTACAGTAGCGGCATCTTCGCCATTTAATTTAATTGTGCTTGAGTAAGAACCTACATTTGTAGGTGAGAAAGATATAGTAACACTATAGCAGTAATCTTTTACAAGAGACACGGCTGTAACAGCAAAGTTTGTATCTGTACTTGTGAAATTAGCGGTACTGATTGCTGTCCCAGAGAAAACATTAAATGTGCAGGTTGTTGTAGAGAACAAAATAGCATCAGCAATACTTGGAGTAGCGGTGGCTATAGTAAAGACCATATTTTTGCAAGTTCTCTTTGCACAAAGAGCAGGGTGCTCAAAGTATATGGTTGCGGTTGAGCAACTAACCTCTGTTGAATGATAAATAAAGGAAGTGGAACTTCCACCACCAGGATTTCCCTTATATAAATCGCTTCCGCCATTAGTGGAACCAATAAGCATATTTTGATAAGTTAATTTGTTTTCAGTTTTTAAACTACAGGCGAATGCGGTAATATTTGCGGTTCCACCTAAAGAAATAGATTTACTCTCACCAATAGCAGAGGCTAATGTCACCTCTTTTGGATAACTAAATTTGTAATTTCCCCATGCTGAGCCAGCAAAAATTACTAATGATACTAATGTAAGTAAAATGTTCTTTTTCATATCTATAAAATGTTAAAATTCTTAATACGGTGCAAAGTTACATAAATCAAATGTTAAAATTATAATTTTAACTGTTAAAAATCACCTGATTTGTTAAAATTTTTAAGAAAATATCTCTTCTAGTACCTCTACAGATTTAATTTCAGGCATATCGGGTAGGTTATAGCGGAAGTAACCAAGCAGCAGACGTAGTAGTGTCTGTCTTTCTGTGTGGGAAAATATATTTATATCACCTGATTTACAGGCATCTACAAATTTAAGGAATAAGTGGCGGTTATCTACAAGTTCAATAGAGTTTAAATAAGAGTCAAGTATAATGGACTCAGAGTCGTATGTGGGGTTAAATCCAAGACTGTCTGATAGTTCTATTAAAAACCGCAATGCAAAGTGTGAGTCCATTGTTTGCTCTGAATCCAAATATTTGAGTATATTCTCTAATCTTAGAAACAGAGAGGAGTCAATATGTTCTTCATATACGCATGCATCGGTAGTTTCGGCTATAAACATAGCCATAGCCGTTCTGGCAGGGTCTTTTATTATATACACCCCTGTTGTCAATGCTCTTGCCTCTTTAATCTGCTGAATAGTGCGGTTTGGCTTATGTTCAGCTATAATCTCAAGCAATGATAAAGGTTGCAGCATATTGGAATGAACCTTGCTTCGTTTGCTTTGGGGTGCATACACTGCGTATGTAATCTTCCCATGTTCAGGGGTGAGAATATGAGTCAAGCACTTGTTGTCAGCGTACTTGAAGGTGCGTAACACTATGCCCTTGGTCTTTGTCAGCATTTATAGTAAGTATGTAACTGCCTGTGCTTATGTTATTTAGAAGTATAGTTCCGTGTCCGTTATAAAATTCCACATACCCTTTTTGAGCCTCTTTGCCACATAAATCTGTTATGGTGTAGGTAGCGTTAAAATCTGTATCACTCTTGCTATATAAATTCACATATCCCGATGCAGGATTAGGGTAGATGGTAAGGTTAATATTCTGATTGTCACCATTTACAGCCTCTACAGGTGTGCCTCCATTATAGCTAACCACAGGTTCTATCCAAATGGCGGCAGGCATAGAAGACACGGGGTATGAGGTAAACGGTTGCCAACCTTTCGCTCCCCTAAAGTATGCCGTATTATCTGCTCCCCACGCCCTGTTTGCGGTCTGATAAAGCCCCAAACTATCGAGTCCTGAATAATAGTCAATTCCAACGCCTATAAAACACCCTCTTTTTACCTCAATGGGCTTGCTAAGGCGGACGTATGTCTCACGCTTGTTCCATTTGGTTACGATTGTATTCAGTATTTCTCCTGAATACTTATACTTATGCTCAATTGGCTTTAACTCTTCCGAGCCTAAAATTTCAGAAGGGGTGTCGCCATCGCCATATACATTAACTTTTACAGGGTGTGAGGCATTGTATTTGCCCTTATATGTCATAACATAAACCCCATAAATGGTTGCATCATAGTCAAATGTGAATTTCTCTGCATATTCTGCATAGCCCAATGAGTTATGACCTGCCATATACCCATTTGCACCACCGTCTATGTGGACTGCCGTCAAATCATCTTCTGTATCTATGTTGGACTCTCTATGGCATGGTTGGTCAGTGGAATAAGGGTTATATCCGTCCATAAATGTAATGCCTTGATTGTGAGGGTCAAGCCAAGGTTTCAATCGTTTGGTGGATTCTGCATGGAAACTATATTGCTCTGATAGTTGGGAATAATAATCATCTTTTGGATTGTAACAGGCTGATGAACCGCCGGTTAAAGTCCCTATAATTCTGTTATCTGCGTTTAGTAGTGCAGACCCCGATGAGCCTTCTTGCGTGCAACCTTTGCTCCAGCGGGATATAAACCAAAATGTTTTGTATGGAAATTTTGATGTTTCAAAAGAGGTTTTTGATTTTACAGGATTGACATTGGCATACGATATTTTTGCCATGTCGCCATTAGGGTGTTGAATACATTTTAGAGGTGCGTACTGAGGTTCTGTAGCGTCCCAACCTGCAAGATATGGTCTGTAATCTTTTGGAGGCATTTGGTTTAGTTCCATAAGGGCTAAATCCAAGTCTTCGGCATACGCTACAGTGGTGGCTCCGCAAATAGAGAGTTCTCTTGAACCTTGCACCAAGGTGTCTAAAGCAGGTACATGATATTGAAAATAGAACACGCTTGTTTTGGAAAGCTCAAACCCTTTAATGCAGTGCCCTGCAGATATGATGTATGGTTTATGGTCAGGATTGTTTATTAGAGTGCCTGTACCATACCATGATTGGCTATTTCCTGTGGTATAAATGCTGCAAACAGCGTCTATTACAGGGTTTTCAGGCTCCGCTATCATAGCGTGGGGTATACATTTATCACTGTCCCACGGTCCCACTTTAAGTGTTGGGTATATGAAATTATGGCTTGCCTCGCCAATTTTTAAATTGCCTTTGAATGCGCCGCCTTGTGTATCGGGTTCAGAGTACTCTATAATTAGTGAATCGCAAGGCAGAGGGGCTATAGCCAACATATTGTGCTTGTTATTGTTAGCAGATGTAAAACTACCTTTTACAATGCTTTGTGAGGGGTTGTAGATAAACAGGTTGGCATCAGAGGGTATGTTAAACTCTGTAAACACAATACCTATGGCAGTCGCTCCTTTTGATACTATACCCAATCTCCAAACACGCAATCCGTCTTTGGTAAATAGAGTACCGCTGTTATATGGTGTGAAATC
Organism: Paludibacteraceae bacterium; assembly: GCA_024405815.1. Taxonomy (GTDB): domain Bacteria; phylum Bacteroidota; class Bacteroidia; order Bacteroidales; family Paludibacteraceae; genus Enterocola. The sequence continues at coordinate 4,006 of JAKSNX010000079.1, forward strand.
TGTTTGGCAAACATTGCCCGCATACAACAGTTTGGTGTCAGCGGAGCTATTATGATTTACGGTATCCACATTCAGCGTTTGGTAAAAATCGGGTCCGCTTTTAAGGGCAGGAAAAGATTTGCTTGCTGACTGCAACTGCTCCGCTTCAAACTTCAGAGGCTTGCCGCCACCGCTTATCTGCGCTACAGATGCCACAGATATGCAAAATGCAATCAATATGCAAAAAAAGTGTCTCATACCATCTGCAAAGGTAATGATTTTTTTAAGATTAAGATACTTTCGGGTCCCATATTCAGAAGCAAATCCATTATGCTCAGGTTTTTTACAAACCCGAATTTCTCTTTAAACACTTGATAATATGGTTCGGGAGTGAAGTTTTTAGGCATAACTGACTTTTTCTCAACCATTTGTCTAAAATCGGTATTATCGGGGTATGATAGATAACTACCTGTAACACAACGGTTAAAAGAGATACCTATAAGCGTGCATACTTTATCTTCCAACTCAGTGTTAAAATCATACAGCCATTTATATGCTTTAGTGTAAAACGGCATTAAATCATCTAAATAATACTCTAAAAACGGACTTGAATTATATGCGGTCTCTATAGCCCTGATATGCTGCGTTTGCCATTGGGTACCATCAATTACAATATCCTTGACTTTGGTTTTCTCACTTGGTTTTACTACGGGGATTGTAAGTGTCTCAATCCCATTAGGTCCAAGAATTTGACATCGGGTACGGAATGTCTGACGGCAGTAGTTGTCATTAACCTCTGTTATAACCTCAGATGCACCTGATAGTATAGCGTAATGGGCAATCTGACCTGCGTATGTAGATGATACAACTGCCTGTTGCATTACTTTATATTATCAACCATACTGAAAAGGCGGTTCCAGCGTATGGCAGAGAAGAAACTTTTATCCTTATCAAGTGACAGCCAGATAAATATAGGTTTGCCAACTATGTGGTCTTCGGGTACATAACCCCAGAACCTTGAATCTGCTGAATTGTGACGGTTATCGCCCATCATCCAATAGTAGTTCATCTTAAATGTGTAGCTGTCAGCAACCTCTCCGTTTATATATATAACGCTGTCTTTAATCTCCAATGTATTGCCCTCGTAATTCTTTATAACTCGCTCATAAAGAGGTAGGTTATCAAGTGTAAGAGGTGTGGTGGCACCCTTGCGTGGTATATAGATAGGTCCGTAGTTGTCTCTTGTCCAATTATTATGCCCTATAGGATATACAGGTTGGGCAAACATACAAGGGTCAACAGTAACCTTCTTAATGTTTGGTAGTTTTTCCGCTTTTTTAGCAGATTCTTTGGTTAGAGGTATGTAATATACAGGGTTGAACTGTCCGTTACTTGCAGTGCCGCAACCCAAGAATGCAAGAACGCTGTTCCCTTGATTCCAACTGTTTACAAGCAGACGGTCATCAACGCTTACTCCCAATGTCTCAAATTGTGAGTCAGATATACGCCTTCCGTCGGTCTCCACAAAATAGTTAAGCTGCATATACTCAGGCTCATGCTGAGGTTTGCCGTTAATATATATATGGTTGTCTATTATTTGCAATGTGTCGCCAGGCAATCCCACACAACGCTTTACATAATTCTCACGGCGGTCAACAGGTCTGGTTATTATCTCACCAAATATCTGTGGGTTTGAGCGTACATAATCCCTGCCGTACATGGCACACAAAGTGTAGTAATCGGGGTTTTGCTGAAGTACGGCCACAGTATCGCCTGTAGGGAAATTAAACACCACAATATCAAGTGACTTTATAGTGTCTAACCCCGATAGGCGTTTATAGTCCCACTTAATAAGTTCTGAATATGATTTGGTTGTTTGTGACCAAGGCATAGTATGTTGAGTAAGCGGCATAGATAGCGGAGTCATAGGTACACGTGGTCCGTAGCTAACTTTGCTAACCATAAGGAAATCACCTACCATCAGCGATTTCTCAAGGCTTGATGATGGAATCTTGTAGTTTTGAAAAAGGTATAAGTTTATAAAATAGACTGCCACAAGTGCAAAAAGTATGGCGTCTATCCAACTACATAGTACATATAGCCCATGATTGGTGTCTTTATATTTTTTCCAAAATCCCCAAGGAATGAATTTGGTTATATATACGTCAAATATGAACGGAAGCAGCAGTAGCCACCACCAATTACCCACCCACGCCAAGAACAATACATAGAGTACCGTTACTATAGAGAACTTAATCCATTGCTTCATACATCATACATTTATACATCATACATTACATTTCTTGTCCCTTGATCCTTGTTCCTTGACCCTATGTTAAAATTTTAGCATATCCTGCATTGAGAGTATTCCTTTCTTGCCATTGGTAAATTCTGCTGCAAGAACGGCACCAAGGGCAAATCCTTCACGGCTTTTTGCACTGTGGGTTATGGTTATGCTATCTACAGTTGAGTCATAGTTTATAGTGTGGATTCCTGCAACCTCACCCTCTCTTATGGCCTCTATACCTATTTGGGAATCGTTCTGTTGCTTGCCAAGTACCCAACTCTGCTTGCGGTCTATGTTCTCCAGCAGCCCCTCTGCAAGTGTTACTGCTGTACCGCTTGGAGCGTCAAGCTTGTGAATGTGGTGTGTCTCTGTCATATCCACATTGTAGTTCTCAAAGCCGTTCATAATCTTTGCAAGATATTTGTTAAGTGCAAAGAATATGTTTACACCAAGAGAGAAATTTGATGTCCAAAAGAAAGCAAGCCCTTTCTCTTTGCAAAGTGCTTGTATCTCAGGCATCTTGTCTGTCCAACCAGTAGTTCCTGAAACTACGCTCACACCCTCTGCAAACGCTTTTTTGTAGTTCTCTACAGCCACGCTTGGTGCTGTAAACTCTATTGCCACATCTGCACTACGGAATGCATCGGTGTGGAAATCCTCCTGATTATCAATATCAATGCGGGCTACAATCTTATGCCCTCTACTTAGGGCAATATTCTCTATAATATGCCCCATTTTTCCATAACCAATTAATGCTATCTTCATAAATTCCTTATATA
>JAKSNX010000008.1 GCA_024405815.1 Paludibacteraceae bacterium
GATGTTGATAACTCATTGTGTATGCTTGGCGGAATTACAGTAGGTCCCACGTGCATGGATAGGTTAGGGCTTACATCGTAGTCCCGCAATATGGAATCCACGTATGAGTCTATTATGGAAAGCATATACAGCACGCCCACACATATAAAACTTAAATCTCTGTTTCTATGATAGCCATCCATCTTATTCTTAAATGTACGCTTGTAGTAATCCATATTAGACGCATCTATTTTTACGCCTGGAGGCAGCACTTTTTCATAATAGCGGGCGGCAGGGTCTGAACTGCAAAGGTCTGTGTATGCTTTTCTGTAGTCAACGTACATTTGGTTATTCCAAGTTATGGCATAACCTAAGCCTGCTATACCTCCGTAAATGATAGGCAGTTTCCAATATTGGCGGTTGTATATTTGCCCCGCACCTGGGAATATGGCTGCAATCCAAGCCGCCATAGCGGGTTTTGGAATGCGGTTTATTCTCTCATAATGGCGTTTCTTGCGTTCCTGCTCCGTTAGCAATTCAGAGAGCGATGCAGAGTCCATATCAAAAGTTTGCGGCTTAAATTTAAAGTTTTTAGATGCAAGGCTTTTATAATCAGGCTCACTGATGCTTACATCTACCATGCTTTCTGTGATATTTGACATTCTCAATGCTCTTGCAACGTAATTATCCTCTGCCGAAGACAGCATCGGGATAATAAATAACAATATGAGAATAAGGTGTTTATGCATTATAGTTTATCAAGTATGGACATTATGCTTTCCAACTGCTCGTCGTTTTTAAACTGAAGAACTATTTTTCCGCTTCCTTTAATGCTACGGTCTATTTTTACATCTGACTTGAACAGCGATGATAACTTTTTACAAAGTGGCTCATACACAGATATATCCTCCTTGCTTACAGATGTTTTTGGCTTGTTTCCGTTACCCGATGCCAACTCCTCTAACTTACGCACTGAGTATCCGTTTTTTACGGTAGCCTCATAGAGCTTAATCATAGTGGCTGGGTCATCAATGGAGACCAATGCACGTGCATGCCCCATGTCTATCTTGCCAGCCTTAAGTCCAAGCTGAATCTCTGCAGGCAGTTTTAGCAGTCTGAGGTAATTTGTTACTGTGGCACGTTTTTTTCCAACCCTCTCTCCAAGTTTCTCCTGTGTAAACTTATAGTCGTCTATAAGACGCTGATAAGATAGGGCTATCTCTATGGCGTTAAGGTCTTCACGTTGAATGTTCTCAACCAAAGCCATCTCCATAAGAGTCTCATCATTAACTGTCTTTATGTATGCAGGAATGGTTGTAAGCCCTGCCATTTTAGAAGCACGGCAACGCCTCTCACCCGATATTATCTGATATTTGCCTTTGGCTATCTCTCTTAATGTAACAGGTTGTACCACACCAAGTTCCTTGATAGATGCGGCAAGTTCTGACAGTGCTTCCTCATCAAAATTCTTTCTTGGCTGGTTAGGGTTTGCCTCTATATCAGATAGAGAGACCTCACTAATTTGTGAAGAGCCTCCCGTCTGGACATCGTCTAATTGTATTAACGCTCCAAGTCCGCGTCCAAGTGCATTTTTTTTAGGTGCAGCCATAGTCTATTTCTTAATAATTTCTTGTGCTAACTGTAAATAATTCTGAGACCCGCGGGAGTCTGCATCGTAGAGAATAACCGGAATGCCATGGCTTGGTGACTCACTAAGCTTTATATTACGCTGAATAACAGTCTCAAACACCATAGAACCAAAATACTGTTTTACCTCTTTATATACTTGGTTTGCAAGTTTAAGTCTGGAATCAAACATGGTCAGCAGAAAACCCTCTATCTCAAGAGAGGGGTTAAGCCTGCTCTTAATTATCTTAATGGTATTCAATAACTTACTAATACCCTCCAATGCGTAATACTCTGCCTGTACAGGTATAATGACACTATCGGCGGCGGTAAGGCAGTTAATGGTTATTAAGCCCAGCGATGGTGAGCAGTCTATAAGAATGTAGTCATAATCACTTTTTATAGGTTCCAAAAGGTTCTTTAGCAGGTGTTCACGGTCTTCAAGTTTAAGCATCTCCACCTCTGCTCCCACCAAGTCTATATGTGATGGTAGTACCTCCAGCTTGTCAATTTCAGTCTTTTGAATAGCATCTGTAGCTTTATTTCCGTTTATAAGACACTCGTAAATAGTTGTATCTAAATTAGTAACATCTATGTTTAGACCCGATGACGCGTTTGCCTGCGGGTCTGCGTCAACAAGCAGTACCTTTTTTTCCAATACAGAGAGCGATGCCGCAAGGTTAATTGCAGTGGTAGTCTTACCCACACCGCCCTTTTGATTTGCTATTGCAATAATCTTTCCCATATTAAGGCATTTTATAATTAGTCTGCAAATATAATAACTTTTAACGAATAAATAAGCAGATGTTGAATAGTTGTTAAAAAGTTTGTATCTTTGCATTTCAAATTTAAAAAATTTATGAGAGATAGAATTCAACAGTTATTAGGAGAGATTAAAAATCTGCAAGCCTCTAACAAAGAGGAAGTTGAGCAGTTGCGTTTAAAATATTTGAGCAAGAAGGGAGAAATATCGCAGTTGTTCTCAGATTTCAGAAATGTTGCAGGCGATGAGAAACGTATAGTGGGGCAGATGCTTAATGAGCTAAAGAATACAGCCCAAGACAAACTAAACGAGATGAAAGATGCGTTTGATAATCAAGTAGGTGCAGACGCACTTGATTTGTCACGCTCTCAGAGCCCTATAGAGTTTGGCACCCGCCATCCGCTGTCAATTGTAAAGAATGAGATTATAGACATTTTCTCACGTCTTGGTTTTACAGTGGCAGAAGGACCTGAGATAGAGGACGATTGGCATGTGTTTGGGGCATTGAATTTTCCGCCTGAGCACCCTGCACGTGATATGCAGGATACATTCTTTATAGAGAAGAACCCCGATATACTGCTTCGTACACATACATCAAGTGTACAGTCTCACGTAATGACCACACAGAAGCCACCTATACGTGTGCTTTGCCCAGGCAGAGTATATAGAAATGAGGCTATATCTTACCGTGCCCATTGTTTCTTCCATCAGGTGGAGGGTCTTTACATAGATAAAAACGTATCATTTGCTGACTTAAAACAGGCTTTGCTTTACTTTGCAAAGGAGATGTTTGGTGAGAACACACAGATAAGGTTGCGTCCGTCATACTTCCCGTTCACAGAGCCAAGTGCAGAGATGGACATATCTTGTGACCTATGCGGTGGCAAGGGTTGCAATTTCTGCAAACATACAGGTTGGGTTGAGATTCTTGGTTGCGGTATGGTTGACCCTGCCGTACTTGAAGCCTGCGGTATAGATTCCAAAGTTTATTCAGGTTATGCGTTTGGTATGGGAGTGGAGCGTATCGCTAACCTGAAATTCCGTTGTAAAGACCTTAGAATGTTCTCTGAGAACGATTTGCGGTTCTTAAAACAGTTTGATTCTGCAATGTAATGGATACAAATGAACTGATACCATTGATAGCGGACGATGACACCCGCTACCTTGAAAAGTTAAAAGAGGAGCCGGAGGTTCCCCTTTTGACGTTAAGAAACGTAGTGCTGTTCCCCGGCATTGTGTTGCCTATTAACGTGGGCAGAAAAAAATCACTGAAACTTGTACGTGAGGTTTTTGAGCGTAACGGCATTATAGGTGCTGTTGCCCAAAAAGACGGAGTGGTGGAGGAACCTACAGAGAATGACTTGTTTAATGTAGGTGCCATAGCACAGATACTGCGTATATTGGAGATGCCAGATGGCTCCACTACAATAATTCTGCAGGGCAGATGTGCATTCACTATAGATGCCATTGTGGCTACAGAACCATATTTTACGGCAAGGGTGAATCCGTTGCCGCAGTCTAATGTAGTGCCTAAGACTAAGGAGTTTAAGGCATGTCTCTCTGCCATTAAGGATGCGGCACAGAAAATACTGAAACTTAGCGGTGGTTTCCATCAGGATATGATGTTTGCCATAAAGAACATAGACAATGCACAGTTTCTTGTAAACTTTATATGCGGTAACACCAATATTCCGCTTGCAGAGAAACAGGAACTGCTTGAGGCTCCTACACTTCAGCAGAGGGCTGAACTGCTTATCAAGGCTCTTACTAAGGAACTGCACCTGCTTGAGATTAAGAACTCCATACAGAACAAGGCTATGGAGAACATAGGCAAGCAGCAGCGTGAGTATTTCCTGCAACAGCAGATGAAAACCATACAAAAGGAACTTGGAGGTACCACACAGGAGCAGGACATCAAGAGCATAGAGGAGAAGGCTAAAGGCAAAAAGTGGGATAAGCAGACTAAAGAATATGTTGAGAAGGAGATAAAGAAACTACAGGCTCTCTCATCGGGTGCACCAGATTACTCAATACAACTTAATTATGTGCAAACCCTTGTGGATTTGCCTTGGAATGAATATACTGAGGACGATTTTGACCTTAAAAAGGCACAGCGTATATTAGATAAGAACCACTATGGGCTTGATGATGTAAAAGACCGCATTATAGAGCATTTGGCTGTGCTTAAACTTAAAGGTGATTTAAAATCCCCGATAATCTGCCTTTACGGACCTCCGGGGGTTGGCAAGACCTCGCTTGGAAAGTCTGTGGCACAGGCATTGGGGCGTAAATATGCACGAATATCGCTTGGCGGTCTGCATGATGAGGCGGAGATACGTGGACACAGGCGTACCTACATAGGGGCTATGCCAGGACGTATTATCCAAAACATTCTTAAAGCAGGTTCTTCTAATCCGGTGTTTATACTTGATGAGATAGATAAAGTGGGGGCTGACTACAAGGGAGACCCTGCATCGGCTCTGCTTGAAGTGCTTGACCCTGAGCAGAATAACTCATTCCACGATAACTATCTTGATATTAACTATGACCTCTCTAAAGTTCTGTTTATAGCTACCGCCAATACGCTAAGCACCATATCTCCTGCACTACTTGACCGTATGGAGCTTATAAACATAAGCGGTTACATAGAGCAGGAGAAGGTGGAGATTGCAAACCGTCACCTTATTCCGCAGGAGTGGAAAAACCATGGCATTACCAAGGCTCAGGCTGAACTGTCTAAAAAATCGGTCTCTTATATTATTAACCATTACACTAAAGAGTCAGGTGTGCGTGCCTTGGATAAGCAGATAGCAAGCATTGCACGTAAAATTGCCAAGAAAGTGGCAATGGAAGAGGAGATTTCTCACACCATAGATGAGACTGAGGTGGTTAAGTTGCTTGGAACCGAAACCTACGATGTAGAAAAACAGAAGGATAAACTTAAGGTAGGTAAAGTGACAGGGCTTGCTTGGACTGCCGTAGGTGGTGTAACGCTTGAGATTGAGACAAGTATAAGCCGTAGCAAGACTCCAAGTCTTACCCTTACAGGTAATTTGGGAGATGTTATGAAAGAGTCTGCATCGCTTGGCTTATCTTATATAAAGGCTCATGCTAAGGAGTTAGGCATTAAGGATAAGTTTTTTGATGATGCCGCCATTCATATTCACGTGCCGGAGGGGGCTATCCCTAAAGACGGACCATCGGCGGGTATAACCATAGCCACCAGCATTCTCTCTGCTGTTACGGGGCGTAGGGTAAAGCCGCATATAGCTATGACAGGAGAGATAACCCTGCTTGGCGATGTACTGCCTGTGGGTGGAATAAAAGAGAAGATTCTTGCCGCCAAACGTGCAGGTGTAACCACGCTTATACTTTGCAAGGATAACAAGAAAAACATAGATGAGATAAAGCCAATCTACCTGAAGGGACTGAGATTTCACTATGTAAAAGACGTTACAGAGGTGTTTAATTTGGTACTACAGTAAATTTTAAGGTTGGTGTGTTATAATGTATGATGTATGATGTATGACGCATCACCATTATTTGGCGTAGCGTTTCATTACGTTATAGGCACTGTAGAGTCCAAGTTCACCTGCTTTGCTGAGGTCCTTACGGGCCTCTTGTTTTTTGCCTTGTGAGATGTAGATTAAGGCTCTGTTATAGTAAGCCTCCGCCATACGGTCATATTGCTCTATAGCCTTGGTGTAGTATGTTATGGCAGAGTTAAAGTCTTTAGCCACCATATATACAAATCCTATATTGTATAGTGCATACACTATGGTGTTATCTAACTGATAAGCCATAGTAAAGTCATTTATGGCTGATATACAGTCAGATACCATAACCTGCCCTCCGTTTGCAACCTTGTCTTTAAGTTCTATGCTTTTCTCACTGCCTCTGTTAAAGAAACACATAGGCTCTGTGCAAACCACTGCGGTGCCGCCAAAATCAATCTTGGTCTTAACATTATCAAGCAGGCAGAAACTAAGCTTGTCTGTAAGTTGTAGGTTAGCCTTGTCTATATCTATATGGTGTTGCTGCTTGCGGTAAGTCTTGGCAGTGGAGTCTGCCACAGCTACTACAAAACAAGGAAGCGGAATAATGTCTATATCTTTATCCTGAACGTGCCCACGCATCTCATTCTTATACTTTTCTGCGGTGCTGCCGTTAAGGTTCTGCACAATGGCACGTGCCTCTTTTGTAGGCTCTAACTCTGTATCGTCTCCTTGGCGTTGCTTGCGCTTGCCGCTTTTAATATCCTGTTCTATCTGGGCTGCGTCAAAATAGTCTTTCTCTGCACCTTGGCGGTCACGCAGTTTCTTTTTTACATCGCCACGGCAAGTATAGGCTGGAGAAAAATCGGGGTATCTCTTTATAACGGTATTAAAATCTGCAAGTGCCTCTTTATATTCACCTACCTTGTAGTGGAGCATGGCACGCTGGAAATATGCGGCAAAATTATTTGGCTCAAGGGCAAGACACACAGAGAAATCATCTATAGAGTTGTTTAGGTCTCCCACCTCTGCACGTAGAATGGCTCGGTTATAATAGGCGTTTGCGTTCTTGTTATCAAGTTTTATAGCCTCATTAAAGTCTGCCATAGCACCTTTAAGGTCATTGAGCTCCATCTTTATAATGGCACGGTTTATAAGAAAATCGCCACGGAACCCATTGTGTTTTACAGCATTGTTAAGGTCTTCCAACGCTCCGGCATAGTCTTTTTTCTCATAACGCAGCATACCTCGTATGGCATACCCCATCTCTCTGTCGGAGTTATATTCTATACCTGTATCAAGCACACTCTCCGCCCTTACGGTATCTTTTTTCATAAGAAGCACTAGGGTAAGCAGTATATAGGTATCGGCGTAATGGGGGAATTTATCTATGGTAGCCATACCTTCATTGTAGGCTTCATCTACTTTGTTCTGTTGTAATAGGTTCTCTATCAATACTATATGAACTTCTTTATTTTCAGGGTCAAATTCCAATGCCTTACGCAAGTCGTCTGATGATGAGTCTATATCCTTAATGTACCTTTTAGCGTAACCTCTAAGGTAATAGACTTTAGATAGGAACGGATTTATCTCAAGTGCCGCGTTACAGTCTGCTATACAGCCACTGTAGTCCTCTAAGTATAGTTTGGCAATGGCACGGAAAAAGTATGGGTCTGTAAGGTGTGGTTTTGCCTCTATAACCTGATTGAAATAGCCTATTGACACCACATAATCCTCAAAATAGAGAGCGTTACGCCCCATATCCAGCAATCTGTCCGCATTTATTTGTGCTGTAGCAAGCAAACTGACGCAAAATAAAAATATAGATGTAACCGCTTTCCTCATTCTAAAGGCAAAGGTAATAATATTTAATTATTTTTGCCTAACTCTTTGCAGAAAATAAGTATTTATTTTAACTTTGTAACGCAAAAAAATTGTACAGACTATGGCTAAGTTTTTTGAATGTAAAATCCGCTATGAGAAGCAGATTACAGACCCCAATGATAAGGATTGTGGTAAACTGAAAAAAGTTAACGAAGTGTATCTTGTTGATGCTCTTAGTTTTACAGAGGCGGAGGCAAGAATTGTAAAAGAGGTTGTCCAATACATTAAAGGGGAATATACCATTACAAACATTAAGCAGGCAAGGATTGCAGAGCTTATATTTAAAGATGATGACTTGTGTGAGAATTGGTTTACCATAAAAATTAAGATTGTGGTGGTGGATGAGGAGCGTGGAACAGAACGCCTTGTGCCACAGACACTTTTAGTGCGTGCAGAGAGTGTTGAAGATGCTCTTAAACGCTTTAAGGAAGCATTTAAGGATTCTATGAGTGATTTTACCATTACAAGCATAGCCTCCAGCCCAATACTTGAATATTACAAATATGTAACAGATTCCGCTGTAGAAAAATAACTTAAGATTATGAATTTAGCGGATGAGATAAAACGCAGGCGTACATTTGCCATTATTTCCCACCCCGATGCAGGAAAAACCACACTTACAGAGAAACTACTGCTTTTTGGAGGTGCCATACACGTGGCAGGGGCTGTAAAAAGCAACAAGATAAAGAAGACAGCCACATCGGACTGGATGGAGATAGAGAAACAGAGAGGTATATCTGTAGCCACATCTGTTATGGGGTTTGAGTATCGGGACTTTAAGATAAACATTCTGGATACCCCTGGTCACCAAGATTTTGCAGAGGACACATTCCGCACCCTTACAGCGGTAGATAGCGTAATTATAGTTATAGACTCAGCCAAAGGTGTTGAGACACAGACACGCAAGCTTATGCAGGTGTGCCGTATGCGTAAGACCCCTGTTATGGTCTTTATGAACAAGATGGACCGTGAGGGGCGTGACCCTTTTGACCTTATGGACGAGGTGGAAGCAGAACTTGGCATAAAGGTTAGACCTCTTAGCTGGCCTATAAATATGGGGCAGAACTTCAAAGGGGTGTATAATATATATAAGGAGGATTTGAACCTCTATACCCCTAACAAGCAGACAGTATCTGAGACCATTGAGTTTAAAGACCTTAACAGCACAGAGTTAGAGAACTATATAGGAGAGAAAGATGCCGCCAAACTGCGTGAGGACCTTGACCTTATTCAAGGGGTATATAATCCATTTAATATAGAAGAGTATTTAAGCGGAGACCTTGCCCCCGTGTTTTTTGGCAGTGCCTTGAATACCTTTGGAGTAAAGGAGTTGCTTGACTGTTTTGTGGAGATAGCCCCAAGCCCAAGACCTATAGAGGCTATAGAGCGTAAGGTGGACCCTATGGAACAGGCGTTCTCTGGATTTGTGTTTAAGATACATGCCAATATGGACCCTAACCATCGCTCATGTATAGCGTTTGTCAAGGTTTGCAGTGGTAAGTTTGAGCGTAATGTAAACTACAAGCATGTAAGGTTTAACCGCCTTATGAAATTTGCCGCCCCTACAGCCTTTATGGCTCAGCGTAAGGAGACCGTAGATGAGGCGTATGCCGGCGATATTGTGGGTTTACCCGATAATGGTAACTTTAAGATTGGCGATAGCCTTTCAAGTGGTGAGGACATTCACTTTAAGGGGTTGCCAAGTTTCTCGCCAGAGATGTTCCAATACATAGAGAATGCTGACCCTATGAAACAGAAACAACTGCAAAAGGGTATAGACCAGCTTATGGACGAGGGCGTGGCACAGCTGTTTGTAAATCAGTTTAACGGACGTAAGATTATAGGCACAGTGGGGCAACTTCAGTTTGAGGTTATTCAGTACCGTCTGCTGCATGAGTACAACGCCCAATGCCGTTGGGAGCCTATCCGCCTCTACAAGGCTTGCTGGATAAAGAGTGATGATGCGGCAGAACTTGAGAACTTTAAGAAACGCAAATATCAGTATATGGCTAAGGATAAAGAGGGGCGTGATGTTTTCCTTGCCGACTCAGCATATATGCTTCAGATGGCACAGGAGGACTTTAAGAACATAAGGTTCCATTTCAGTAGTGAGTTTTAATTCTCTCGTCATTTTGAGTGTTAGCGAAAAATCTCATAATAATGTATGATGTATGAGGGTCAGAATATGCAAATAGGGAAAACACAAATATTAAAGGTAAACCGACACGCTGAGGCTGGGGTTTATTTGGCAGATGCAGAGGGCAAGGAGGTGTTGCTGCCAAACCGCTATGTACCTGAGGTTTGCCATGTGGGTGATGAGATAGAGGTGTTTGTATATACTGATGGTGAGGATAGACCTATAGCCGCTACGGTTAAGCCGTATGCCGAGGCTGGTGAGTTTGCCGTTATGAGGGTTAAGCAAGTTACAGATTTTGGGGCGTTTCTTGATTGGGGTATTATGAAAGACCTGCTTGTTCCGTTTAGTGAGCAGCGTGGGGATTTGAAAGAGGGCGACAAGGTGTTTGTTTATGTGTATGAGGATAGTGTTACACATCGGGTATGTGCCTCTGCAAGATGGGAGAGATTTACAAACCCCGATGTAACAACTCTTAATGTTAAAGATAAAGTTAGTCTTACGGTGGCTTCTAAAACAGAATTGGGCTACAAGGTGGTGATAAACGGAGAGTTTAAGGGGTTGATTTTTAACAGCGATGTGTTTAAGCCATTACATATAGGGGATAAGACAGAGGGCTATATAGAGAAGGTTAGGGAAGATGGCAAGGTAGATGTACGCCTTAAACCCAACGGATACAGTAGCATTAGTGCTGAGGCTGAAAAGATATTGGAGAAACTTAAAGCGGAGGGCGGATTCATAGCGGTAACAGACAAGAGTGAACCAGAGGTTATTTATTCTCTATTTGGAATCAGCAAGAAGACCTACAAAAAAGCGGTGGGCGACCTGTATAAGCGTAGAATGATTGCCATACTATACAATGGGATAAAACTCCTACGGAGTTATGTATGATGTATAATGTATGATGTATTAAAATAAAACTATGAAATTTAATTCAATTTTTTCATTTTTAGTGCCAAAGGAGAGCAAGTTCTTTCCTATGATTATTAAGGAGGGCGAGTATTGTTTTGAGGCGGCAAAGCTGCTTACAGAGTTTTTTGAGCATGGAACAGACCATGAGAAAACCAAAGAGATGTATGCCCGCATCAAGGAGTATGAGATGAAGGGCGACCGCCTTGTAGAGGAGATTTACAGTGAACTGAACGATACTTTTATAACCCCGTTTGACCGTGAGGACATACATGACCTCTGTGATAACCTTGATGACGTGCTTGACTTTATAACATCGTCAGCAAAGAGGGTAATGATGTTCCAGCCACACCATATTCCTAAGCGTATGTTTGGCATGGCTGATAACATTCAGCAGGGATGTGAGGCTATAAACAAAGTGTTGAAACAACTTAACGGTGTAAACAAGCACTCTGACAAGGCATTGGAGCAGTGCAATAAACTGCATGAACTTGAGCATGCCGCCGATGACCTTTATGAGCAGTTTATTACAGATATATTTGTGGAGTATGCCAATGATTCTGTAGAGCTTATTAAGCTAAAGGAGATTATGTATGAGCTTGAAAAGGCCACAGATAAGGCAAAGAACGTGGGTAAGGCTGTAAAGACTATAATTGTAAAATACGCATAAGATATTATGGAAATCCAAATAGTTTGGCTTGTACTTATAATTGTATTCTGCGTTGGTTTTGATTTTATAAACGGTTTCCACGATGCCGCCAACTCCATAGCCACTGTGGTATCTACACGTGTGCTTACCCCTACGCAGGCTGTACTATGGTCAGCGTTCTTTAATTTTGTGGCGTTCTTCATAGCCAAATATGTAATAGGTGAGTTTGGCGTGGCGGACACAGTTTCCAAGGCAGTTAGGGTAGATGTGCTTACTGCCAACGGCATAGATTTTCTGCCTGTTATATTCTCAGGGCTTTTTGCAGCCATAGCGTGGAATCTGTTTACTTGGAAGATGGGTATTCCGTCATCATCATCGCATACCCTGATAGGCGGACTTGCAGGTGCCGCCATAGCGGCTTACGGATTTGGGGCGGTGCAATCCACAATTATTCTTACTATAATTGCATTTATTTTTGTGGCTCCTCTCATCGGGTTCTTGGCTGGAAACCTTATAATGGCTTTAACGCTAAATCTTTGCAGAAAGGCTAAGCCTCACAAGGCGGACAAATGGTTCAAGATGGCACAATTGTTTTCATCGGCGGCTCTAAGTATAGGACATGGCTTAAACGATTCCCAAAAAGAGATGGGTATAATAGCCATAACCATTATATCTCTTACAACATCGGGTATAGAACTGCCTCAATGGATGGCTATGACAGATATGGGAGAACTGCACGATTGGATTCCTGTTATATGCTTTACCGCCATTGCCGCAGGTACAATGTCGGGCGGTTGGAAAATTATGAAGACTATGGGTAACAAGATAACCAAGGTTACACCTGTGGAGGGATTTTGTGCTCAGACTGCCGGTGCCATAACTCTGTTTATAACCCAGATGTTTAAGGTGCCTGTAAGCACCACTCACGTAATATCAGGCAGTATTATGGGCGTAGGTGCCGTTAAACGTTTGTCAGCAGTGCGTTGGGGCGTTACACTTGAGCTGGTGACTGCCTGGATTCTTACCATTCCTATCAGTGCCGCCATAGCTATGGTGGTGTACAGTATAGTAAAATTGTTTCTGTGAAAATAACCAAATGTATAAACATTATGAAAAAAGCAGTTATTATTATTTCGTTACTTCTATGTGCCAGTGTTGCAAGTGCAAGAGGTATTGTCAAGCATCTTGCAGTATCTGCTGCAGAGACAGCAGTGGATATGAGCGTTGCTCATGGTGTTAATAAATCAATTCAGGAGGGTGAGGCTGCAAAGGCTGCAAAAGAGGCAGGGTGGACTTGCCCTCAATGCGGTCAATCCGGTAATCAAGGCAATTTCTGCATTAACTGTGGTTCTCCAAAGCCACAACCTGCTGAGACTTGGGAGTGCCCTGCCTGCCATCAGAAAGGCAATAAGGGAAATTTCTGTACAAACTGTGGTAATCCAAAGATACCGCAAGAAAATGTCCAGAAACTTACGCATGAATAAATTTATATTACTATCGTTATTGTTTTTTTCCACCATTGTCAATGCCCAAGTAAGCAAGATGCTTGGGTATTGGGATACTGTGGATGACCGTACAGGCGACCGCCGTGGCAGAGTTTATGTGTATAAGGCTACAGACGGCAAGTATTACGGTAAAATAGTGTCTCTGTATAAGAAGAATGCAGACGGCTCATACTCCATACTTGATAATGTTCCGCAGGAGTGGAGACATGTTATTGGCATGGTCATTATTAAAGAGTTGGAACCCGATGGGGACAATGTTATGAAGGGGCGTTGCTATGACCCTGAAAGTCAGAAGACCTACTACGGCAAAATAACCTACAAACAGGATAAAGACCAACTTATACTGCGTGGCTCCATAGATAAGTTAGGAGTCCTTGGTCGCAGCCAAACCTGGCTACGTTCTAAAATACAATAAAAATAGTTATATCGGGATGGGGGGTGACCTTGTGTGCCAATGAGAGAGTGCAGCCTACAAATGCACCCTTGTAAAATAGCAGAGATTGGTTTTGTTTTTCTAACAACCAATCTCTGCTATTTTATCAAGGGTGAAAGATGGGGCTCGAACCCACGACCCTCGGAACCACAATCCGATGCTCTAACCAACTGAGCTACATTCACCATAAATCACTCTTTTCAGAATGACGGTGCAAAGGTACATAAAATTTTGGTTTCTGCAACTAAATATTTGAAAATAATTTTTTGACTGAACTGTTGCATTTTCATATAAAAGTATTATCTTTGTAACAATTCTCCGTTTTTATGCTTATCACATCTTCGTTATTGCCTAAATGAAGAGGGTACGCTATGGATAAAAATCATAGTAAAACTACAGTACAAGGTACTGTAAAGCCACAGGTATATAATATACGTGGCAAGCGTGTGGTGCTGGACAGAGAGCTGGCGACAGCATTTGGTGTAGAAACCAAACAGTTAAAACGTGTAGTAAAAAGACATCAAGAACTTTTTATGGGTGATGAATTTGCTTTTGAATTGACAGGAGATGAGTGTTCATGGTGCCAATTTGGTACCTTGAACAGTGGTAGAGGAAGTAATCTGAAATACCTTCCTTTTGCCTTTACAGAAGCAGGTGTTCAGGTGCTGAAAACTCTTATGAAAAGCAGTGTGAATATTGATTTTTCTGATGAGCCACCACTACCTGCTGTTTATGAAGAATCGTGGAATGAAGGCACTGTAGTGTTATATCAGCCTAACGAAAACATAAAAATTGATGTGCGTGTTGAGAATGAAACAGTGTGGCTTACGCAAGAGCAAATGGCACTGCTTTTTGGCACAACTCAGCCAAATATTGCTATGCATATTCGCAATATTTTTGATGATGGAGAGCTGGAAATAGGTGCAACTTATAAGGATTTCTTATATGTTCAAATAGAGGGAGGAAAACAGAAAAATAGGTACATTAAAATTTATAATCTTGATATGATTATCTCTGTGGGATACAGAGTAAACACAAGAAACGGCATCGCTTTCAGACAATGGGCTACAAAGGTTATAAAACAGCATCTCATGCACAAAGGTTCATTGGAGAGGCGTGTAATTGCATTAGAAGAACAAACTAAGGCTATTATTGTTAATACAGAGAACAGATTATGTGCCGTTGAACAGAAAGTTGATTTTATAGTTGACACCAAACTACCACCTATAGAAATGGTGTTCTATGAGGGAGAGAACTTTAAGGCATACGATTTTCTGTGCACGCTAATAGAATCCGCTGAAAAAAGAATCATACTTATAGATAACTACATAGACAGAAAGGTTCTTATGATGCTCAATAAGCGGGCAAAAGGAGTGTCAGCCACAGTATATACCAATTATAAATCCCTATCAGACACACAACTACAGTTAGATTTAGCGGAAGCAAATAAAAAGCGTGAGGCACCGCTAATTAAGATGTTAGAGATAAAGCATGACCACGACAGGTTTCTAATCATAGACAATACGTCCTATCTTTTAGGACCATCTATAAAGGACGCAGGAGTCAACAGATGTGCCGTAGTAAAGATGATTTCATCACCGGATAAGATTCTGAAGGATTTAATGTAAATCTATTAAAAAATTGATTTTTGACAAGTACTGTCAAAATTATTGTCTATATTTGCCCCTGATGCTAAAACCGTATAGGTATGGAACAACCAAGAATAGAGAGGATTATCAGAATTACACAACTTATGTCAGGCATAAGAACCTATACCATTGCAGAACTTGCCGATGCTATGGGTACGAGTGACAGAACCATATATCGCTATATAGATTCACTTAAAAACGCAGGTATGGAGGTGACAAATGAGCGTGGTTGTCCCAGACTGGTGCAGACCAACAGGCAGTATAGAGGCTTTATGAAAGTGGCGATGAACACACAAGAGGGTAAAGCTTTGGCAAATCTGTCAAAAATGGAAGGTGCCATAGAATCCAAAAAGTGTGTCATACTTAAAGGTTACGCATCGGCACATAGCAGTACTATAAGAGACAGAGAGGTGGAGCCTTTTGAACTTTCTACAGACCGCAAGCAGGTTTGGTGCTTTGACATCGAGTCTAAAGCGAACAAGGTGTTTATGCCATCAAGATGTGATTCTGTAGAGGCTACAGAAAAGCCTTGGTCATATACAGAGCAGCATAAAAGTGAGCCTTTTGATATTTTTGGATTTCATGGCACCGATGCTTGCAATATCTGCTTGAGGCTTGATATTCTTGCCCACAACCTATTACTTGAGGAACATCCTATGTCTGCTTCCCAATTATCACCCGATGGTGAGAATCATTGGATTCTTAAAACCGTTGTATATGACCTTGACGGTGTGGCACGCTTCTATTTAGGCTTAACCAAGCACATAGAAATAATAAACTCACCCATCTTTGCAAAGTATGTGCAAAAATAGGAGTGGTTATTGCATTTTTTGCAACATCCACTCCTGTTGTTTGAGAACTATTTAATATAGGGTTTCAATAATGCTTTTATACTGTCAAATTCTTGCTGGGTGATAACTTCAAGTTCCAATTTATCTTTTGCATTTTTGAGCTCTGCCAAAGCCTTATCACTGGTCATGCCTAAACTTACAATCTCACCTGAGTTCAGGGCGTTTTCTATTTGTATGAGAAATCCACCCATTCCAGAAATATATCCTCTTATAGAAACCATTGCACCCATCTGTTTGCTTCTTTGTATGCTGATTTTCTTTATCACCATATCGCGTCCTCCCATCTGAGCGTTAACACCTTGCATCGCACCACCGTTCAAGGCATAATTTGCCATACTCAATTCAGATGTTATATAAGCGTATGTTTTTCCGGAAGAAGGAACACCAAATGTCAGTTTATCACCAACTTTGTATGTGTGACCATCAGAAGCCACATATTCCTGATACTCTTTTAACAACTGCTTTTTAGGATCTGTTGCGTTTTCAACCTCGTTGTAGGTCACTTTTTGCGCCACCGCTGTAGTTGCAATGGCAACCATCAGCAATAAAAATACTTTTTTCATTGTTTTGTGTTTATGTTTATTAGTTCAACCGCAAAAGTATATATGCTTATAGACAAAACATGACAATGAAAAAATTATTTTTTTGACAAGTACTGTCAAAAGTAGTGTTTATTTTTGCCCAATGATTGGAAGAACATATACAATTATTAAATACTAAAAAAACCTGCAGAAAACCATAAATGATTATCTGCAGTCTGCATGAGCCGCCCGAAGCGTAACACACGCCTTCCATTACTGGAATCACTGCAAGGATACAAAAAAAATTAACAAACAATATTTTTCTGAAAAAATGACTCCAAATGATTTTTTACACATAATAGAAAAACAACAAGCTCAAATTCAAAAACTGGTTAACAATGACCTTTCTATTAAAGTGGGACGTGCCGCAAAAGACCATTTTCAGGAAAACTTTGCTTTAGGCGGATATGTGGATGGCGGTTTGCACCGCTGGCAACCAGCATTGTAATGAATGTCAAAGATACTAAATTTTTTATAAGTTTGGCTTCACCTCAGCAAATCAAATAAATTTGTTTGCATTCGGCTTGCACAAACTTTGAAAGCAATTCACAACCAGGAGGTCGAAGTATTTGTCTCTAAACAAAATAGATATGAATTAGTGAAGGAATATGAACAGAATGGAATTCATTACATTGAGGTCAGAGAGGTCTCTTAATGTAAGATGGAAAAAATTCACGGACAAATATGTCGGCACAAAAATCCAAGTTGTCCACACCATACAAATGTAGGACACAACCGAACAAAGCCGCGAGGAGTTCCTGCGGCAAACGAGGGTCGTACTCACCAAGACCAACCTCTATCAGTCTATCTATGGTTGATTCAGAAATATTCCCTTCTACATAATTACACTCACCTTGCCAGAAGTAATCATAGTACCGACTAATCTTAGATTCATTCTTATCGTAAGACTCATCGCCCTTGTAGTACCGGCACCATTCTATGCGTTTTTTCTCTGCCATATACATTGGATTTTGGGGACAAAGGTAAAAAATTCAAAAAGGTTGTGTTATGTCAAAAATCATCATCAAACCACAACTAGGTATTTTCAGTTTTTTCAATTTTGCCAGTTGTGTTATATCAAAAATCATCATCAAACCACAACTGCATCGGCAAGGCTATAAATTTCCTTTGGTTGTGTTATGTCAAAAATCATCATCAAACCACAACACGGCAGTAGTTCCACTTCCCATAAAACAAGTTGTGTTATGTCAAAAATCATCATCAAACCACAACTGATGAATAATGCCCTTTCAAAATCTTAGTTGTGTTATGTCAAAAATCATCATCAAACCACAACTCTCTGTTGAACAACTTCTGCAGGGCTGTGTTGTGTTATGTCAAAAATCATCATCAAACCACAACTCGTGGGGTGCAGGGTGTCAGACCTTCTGAGTTGTGTTATGTCAAAAATCATCATCAAACCACAACTGGTTCTGGCTTTAGGTGTTAAGTATCTAGTTGTGTTATGTCAAAAATCATCATCAAACCACAACAAATCCTTGATGTCTTTGATTAGTTTACGGTTGTGTTATGTCAAAAATCATCATCAAACCACAACAGCCATTCAAAAACGATTCTGCAATTTTTGTTGTGTTATGTCAAAAATCATCATCAAACCACAACGGTCTGCTATCAATACAGGTGATGTGGCGGGTTGTGTTATGTCAAAAATCATCATCAAACCACAACAACTCTGTATTCCATAGAAAATGCTATCAGTTGTGTTATGTCAAAAATCATCATCAAACCACAACATTTATATGATAAACATCATAATGTCAATACGTTATATTGTGTTGCCATATAAATAAAATGAAATGATGAGAAAGAATATAGTGCAAATATATTAAAAAAATTCTAATTGAATAGGTTGTAATTGATTCTTTTTTTCTTCCTTACCCCAGATGTTAATTATATTAGAATATTGTTTGTCCGTTATTGATAGAATACTGATTTTACCAAACGAGGGAGTTATTTTCTTTATACGCTTAATATGAACATCTACAGACTCAGTAGATGCACAAAATCTATAATAAACACTAAATTGATACATTGTAAATCCATCTTTTTCAATGTCTTTTCTAAACTTTGCTGCGTTTTTTTTATCTGTTTTAGTTACAGTTGGTAAATCAAACATTACAAATAGCCACATAACCTGGTATGCACTTAACCTAACATTACTCATTGCAGAATAGGAAGATTTAGTTTTTTTATATTTCCTGAAATGCATTTTGAAAGAGATGCAGTTGTCATAGACAAACCTATTTGAAGTGGACGAGTGATTTTTTCAAAATGTACGTCACAATATAGCACATCTATTAGTTCACTTTTTGTTTCCTTTGTAATTTCAAACTTACCATGTGAAATTAAATTAAAAACAACCATATCAACGAAAGGTCTATATGGTTCCATTATATCATCAGCTAATGGGAAAGCGTTACTTCTGTTATGGTGAAATATTCCAAGAGATGGAGTTAAACCCGATGAAATTAATGCTCTAGCCGTAGATGCTCTCAATATTGTATAACCATAATTTAAAAGGGCATTAACACCTGGTGCATTTCTGTCTCTTGTAAACTCATCACCGAATAGTTCATTCCAATATAATTTTGCCGCTATCCCTTCTCTATTGTCAGAATCTCCACTTTTTACATTTGAATATAATGGTTTTAAAATATCCGCGTTTTTTTTCAACTTCAAAAGTAATAATGCTTGATTCTTTATTTTTGCTTCAATCAATTGTTTCCATAATTGCTTTTTTAATACTTCTCCAACATTAATTTGATTAGATAGCATCTCTCCCTGCAAATTATTCCCATCTAAGTTTTGAACCATTGCGTGAGGCAAACCTTTACAATCACATATCATCACAGCAACATTAGCATCAGCCAAAGCATTCACTAAAGGTATTGTAACATTCACTTGTTGATGTTCAATTATTACAATGCCAATATCCTCAATTGGTATAGTTTTTTGAGCATTGGGCATATCTTTAAAAGAAAGAACCATTTGTGCATTCTTTAAAGACAGCTGTATTGGATTTGAGAATACCAGAGTCCTTTTTATCATATATTTTTAAAAATTATTTCACCAAGTGGTGTCAGAACAAAATCCTTTCCTTCAACTAATGCTTCAAATTGATTGTGATTAAGCAATGGCATTGCTCTAAAGGGTTCATCTTTTTTGTACAACCCTTTTTGAGGTTTAATATCTTTGCTAGCTCTTGCGTCTCTTGCAAATTTTAATGAAACGTAACCATATACATACGTCACACCATTTTGGGTTGTACTGGTATTAGAAATCCCAATAATAGAATATAATCGATTTGCTAATTGTGTCGGGCTCAGTTTATTTAGTTCTTGTAATTGTTCATAAAGAATGACATGCATCCCTATTGTTAAACAATATTTAATAGGGTATCCTTCTTTGCTTTGTTTTGGGACAAGTGGGTGTAACTGATTACCATTACTACTTTTAAAATATTCTGCGGCCTCTAACATATTTATAATTTTATATGCACGCTTAATTTTCCCTTTCTCTATACCCTCATAAATTGCAATTGCATAGTTGTTGTCATTAGTTACATGATACTCCTGTTTATGGCTATTAGTACTAACATCTCTCTGTTTTCTAATATTTAAAGGTTTCTTAACAGAATTAGCAAAACATCTGACTTTTTTTATAAGGACACCTTTTGCTTTGTTCATATATATTGGCTGAGCAATAGCCTCTTTAAAGACTTTACCCGCAATAGAAGCTTTAATGGTTTGTTTTACTGTTTCATCTACAATACAATCTAATTCAGAAATATTTGTAAATGATGTAATAGGTCGTCTTATAACATATTTAATTTCATCTCCCTGTTTTATTGCTCCATAATATGTATCTTTATGCAAACTACTCCTTGCAGAATCTCCCATATCCCTTACTGTACCATTTATTCTTTTTCGTGAATGTTTTGGCATATTATCGGTAGTCTGGTGAACCACAAGTAGTTCGTCATACAAATCCTTCAAATCCTTAGTAAACGTATCCCATGGTTTTTTAAATACAGGTTTCTCATATTTCTCTTCTGCCTGATAGAATTCAGCCATTCTATCATATTCATTTTTACCTATACAAGCAATTACTATTGCATCAATACAGTGGTGAGCATGATTATCACGTGATTTTTTCTCATAATAATCCTGCAATCCCCACATTTTTCTAAACTCTGCTGTTGTAGGTCCTTTTATCGTATATATCTGTTTTTTATTTCTATCCACAGAATCGTGAAACAAACTTTTAAGATAGAGACCCGCGTATTTCGATATTAAACCAATTCCAACACCTTGCCGCCTAGCAAATCCATCTGGCACCTCCGTCATTACAAATCTATCATACTTACCCTTCCAATAATCCAATTCCAATTTTAGCAAATGACGCTTTTGAATAATTCTGTCCTTTTGAGATTTTTCTATTCCTCCATGTGTTCTCAACCTATCAATTTGTTTTTCTAAATCAACAATCTTTAGTTTCCAATGAGAAATTCTTTCTAATATCCCAGTATGGTTTGCCAATTGAGATGGCAATTGATTCTTTTTGATATCTCTGTTAAATTTACTATCACATAAAGTTAAGTTCATTTTTGTACTATCTCCACCAACACTTCTCGGTATTGTATGTTCTATGTCAAATTCTGGATTTGCACCAATAAATTGAGTTATTCCAATGGATTTACCTGTGTATAAACAGATATGATTTTGCTCAACCCAATATTGATATTTTTCTATATCATCATCAGTAGGCTCAATATCTTTATTTTCGGCCTCTTTATATAAGGTTTTTATTTCAGATATATATGTTTTTCTTTCTTTTTCTCTATTCCTTTGAAAATCGGCAATAGCCTTACGTTTATTGGCATCATTTAATTCTCTTGCATATTCAATATGAATCTCTGTTGACTGGTCAATTTCATTTTCAAGTAATAATTGGTTTATCACTTTTCTAATTTGGTGAAGAGAACGCATTGCCATTGGATTACGTATTGCGTTAGTCATTGGAGATCCTAATTGTAGTATTCCATCTTTATTAGGTTTTGCATCTTCATAAGTGTCTATCATAGAAGGATGATATAATTTATCAAGAGCACCCGGGTTAAGTTCAAAATTATTTGAAAGGTATTCTTTTACTATATCCTCCAACGATTGTTTCTCTTCTGTATCTTCTTTTAGATTTGAGTAGGAATATATATCGTTAATGATTTTTTCTTTTTGTATGTTCCAAATATCCAAACCAACTATTTCTGGAATTTTAGCAAAAAACACAGCGTGAGAATATAACATTCCCTGTTGTAAAAATGGCAGGATTCGTTTAATTGCCTTTATACTTAAAGACGCATATCCTCGTCGTAATTTAATTGCCGCAAATTTCTGTGCTTGATCTTCATCCATTTGTAATTTGCTTTTAGCGAATTCAACCACCTTATCCTTTTTATCAAATGAGAACAGAATATTCCAAATATCATTTGCCATCTCATCTATTGATTTTTGTTCCCCTTTGTGGTTTACTTTTAAGATATAAGTTTCTGCAATTGCGTTTTGCCAATCTTCCTGACCAAATACATTCCTTAAAGCGGCCTGAGTTGGGCATCCGCATACACCTTGTGTCATTCTATAGTTAAACTTATATGGTTTGTCAATAGATACATCTTTTTTCCAGCAATAATTATTTTTTCCAGCAAGTTCCTTTGCTATATCCTCAAAATCAAAATCACTTTTACTCCTCCTATAAAATAGTTTATCTATTTTCTCTTTTTCATCAAATGTGAGGTACCTTAATTCTGAATCATGTGGACTTTGTATTTTAATGTTATTAACAAAGCACAGTTTCCTAAACTCTTCAAACAGAGGATGAGATTCAGAACATCTGGGTTCTTTCTTTTCAAATGTACATTTACCAATACTCTGTTTTTGAGATTTTAATGGTCTTTGATAATAAATTGCCTTAGTTAAATCTGAAATCATGTCATCAGGCAGGGATTGTGTATTACATATTGCATTAAACTCTTTCAAATAATGCTCTTCTCTATCTGTATATCTGGTTCTAATTTTAATCGTATTGCCCTGCTCTTTATATAATTTGTAAAAGAAATCGCCCAAATATTCACATCCAGCATTTGTCATCTCTTGCGTTAAATTTAATATGCCATTTTTAACCTTGCCTTGTTCTTCATTATCTTCGGATTGATCTAACCTGTTGCTAAGGAATCCCCTACGTTGTGCTAAATGATAGAATGCACGTCCCAGTAAATATCTATCCTCTTTTACACTTAAATTGAGTATGTTATGTAGACATATATGTCTTGCACTATACGGATTAATATCCTTACCATCTATAGTCCTTTGCCATAGCATAAATTCATCTTCCAATGGATATATTTTATGCTCTTTCCAATTTTTTAATGCTTCGATAGATAAATTTGGACAAAGATTATACTTAATTAATACCTTTAAAACCTCAATTTTTCTTAAACGGCGTCTAAAATACTGACGCCTTATGGAACGATGAGATGTTCTTTCTGCTGCCTTGCTACTCTCAATACCTTTCTCAATCTTAACACCCTCTTGAAAAACAACTACGCCTTTACGTTGTAACTCATAACTACCATCATCAAATTGTTTGACTACTGCCCATCCTAAACTATTGGTACCAGCATCTAATCCTAAAATTTTTTTCATAATATTTTATTTTAAAATTTGTTATATTAAAAATATTTCGTACCTTTGTACCATAAGATTAAATCATCATCTTATCACAATAAGGCTATATGCCGAAGGTTTTTACCTATGCCCCTCTTAGTGAGGGGTTTATTTTTTTATGTGTTAGACCATTGTTTGTTTGATGAAATAAACGAATGCTATATATACATTTTGACAAAGGTAATGATATATTTTGACAGTATTTGTCAAAAAGTAAAAAATAATAAGTTTTTGCATCGTGAAACTAATTTGTGACCTCTGTTCCTAATATTTGTTTAGGTGTATATAGTATATTGAAAGACAATGAGTTATGTGAAAATTCAGTTGTCAAATATTTTTTGACAACTGTTGCATTTTTTGCAACAGTTCAGTCTGAAAAACAATAGATAATTCATATAAAAGTATTATCTTTGTACCAATTCTCCGTTTTATACCTTTTTCATCCTCATTGATGCCAAAATGAAGAGGGTAAACTATGAATAAAAGTATTATTAAAACTACAGTACAAGGTGCTGTAAAGCCACAGGTGTATAACGTGCGTGGCAAACGTGTGGTCATAGACAGAGAAGTGGCTGCACTTCTTGGGATTCCCACTGGAAGATTAAATGAACCGTACCGAAGAAACATTCAACTCTTTTCTTCTAATATGGTTTTTCAACTGACTAACGAAGAGTTTTGTAGTTTGAAAACGCAAATTGCGTTTTCAAACCAAGGTTCAAGAGGTGGCTCAAGACACCTTCCAATGGTATATACAAAAGAGGGGATTTCAATGCTTGAAAAACTGCTGAAACGAGATGTTTACATTGAGTTTGATGATGAGGTTGTAGAGGCTGAAGTATTACCAGAATCGTGGAATGAAGGCACTGTAGTGTTATATCAGCCTAACGAAAACATAAAAATTGATGTGCGTGTGGAGCATGAAACGGTATGGCTTACACAGGAGCAGATGGCGCTACTTCTTGGCACAAAAAGACAAGCGATTTCCAAACATATCAATAATATTTATGAGGTTGAAGAACTCGATAAAAATCAAACATGTTCCATTTTGGAACAAGTTCAAACCGAAGGTGAAAAGTATGTAGCAAGAAAAATTTCCATTTACAATCTGGATATGATTATCTCTGTGGGATACAGGGTAAACACTAAAAATGGAATTGCTTTTCGCCAATGGGCTACAAACGTACTCAAAGGGATACTTCTACATAGACACTATTATGACTCACGTATTGATAAAATAGAACAAACCATATCAGACAATACAAATAGGATAAATTCTCTTGAACAAAAATATGCTCTTATAGTTGACACCAAACTACCACCCACAGAAATGGTGTTCTATGAGGGAGAGAACTTTAAGGCATACGATTTTCTGTGCACGCTAATAGAATCCGCTGAAAAAAGAATCATACTTATAGATAACTACATAGACAGAAAGGTTCTTATGATGCTCAATAAGCGGGCAAAAGGAGTGTCAGCCACAGTATATACCAATTATAAATCCCTATCAGACACACAACTACAGTTAGATTTAGCGGAAGCAAATAAAAAGCGTGAGGCACCGCTAATTAAGATGTTAGAGATAAAGCATGACCACGATTAAAATGCACACATCACCGGATAAGATTTTGAAGGATTTCAAGAGTGTGTGATTTTGTATAAAAGTAAATCATCGCAATTCTGATATACTTCATCAAAAATTTCATGACACCGTTTTGTGGTCATTTTTATTTTTGTGCCTACGGCAATAAAGTCATTGATGGTAGGATAGCCGGTGGCGTTTACTGATGTTGCGTGTTGCCCATTGTACCCTTCTGTGCAGAGTGTTAAATCGTAGGCTGGAGCCAAATGCCAGACAAACTTGCCATCTGTATCTTTGCGGACTAAAAAACTGAAATTCTTACAATGGTCATCCTTGTTATCTGTAAGGTAGTTGAACACCATTCTGCGATACATCTCCTCTACGTATTTCTGATTCTGTGTCAAATATCCTGTTAATGCCAACAGATTAGTATAGTCAAGTACTGGATTTAAAATGGACAAACACAATAAACCACCTGCTGTTGCCACGTGAATGCGTTCACCATCGGGTGTAATGTCGAAACGTCTGCTTGCAAAGTATTTTCCATTTATAAGTTTAAAATCGGGTACGTCAATGCCACACTTGCGAGCCACCTCATTGTAGTGATGCTCTTGTAATCCCATATCATTGGAATCGTATGTATGACGAAACTTTACAAGCCAATGTCCTTCTTTGTCTGAGAATACCGCTTTAGGTCGGCAACCACCGCTATTGCCGCTATTGTAGAGAAGTAGTCCGGCATCTGTATCCTGTTTTTCTTTAAGTACTTCTATCGCCTTTTTTTGAAGTAAATCAAAGTCGGTCACTTCTTCTTCTTTGTAAATAGTGGTCTCCGGTAGATAAGTTAATGCACCCATGCCTCCTGTGCCAATAATGCTCAATCGTTCAATGACAGAAAGATTCCTATCGTCAATACCATTTTTTAGTAAGGTTTTGTGCAGGAGATATCTTCCGTATCCGTCTGGTAGGCTGTCTTCAAAAA
Source organism: Paludibacteraceae bacterium (assembly GCA_024405815.1). GTDB lineage: Bacteria > Bacteroidota > Bacteroidia > Bacteroidales > Paludibacteraceae > Enterocola. The sequence continues at coordinate 25,759 of JAKSNX010000008.1, forward strand.
CGCCAAAGTTACCATATAGTGGAGTTGGATTGGCAACGAATAACCCCGATTTTAATGGTAACTCCAAAGGAGATATACTGAACCCTTGGGCTATCCATTGTGGATTGTACTCAAAAATTATTCTTTTATCATCGGGTGTTAAAGAAATAGTCCCTACGATATCGTTATGGTATTTTACTGTAAGTTTATCTATTCTAATCATTTTCTATAGGCTCTTTTCTTTCCTTTGTTTTTACGTATTTGTGTCAGTTCCTCCATAGTGGAGTACTTTGGACTTGTAAATATATTTTTAATCTCCGATGTGTAACCTAATGCAATAGAGACACCAATAAGGTTTTTTAATGAAATTAACCCTTTTTGTTCAAACCTTATTATGTTACTTACCGATATACCGGATATTTCAGCAACTTGCTCTCTGGTCAAATTTTTTTCTATTCTTCGCTTTCTGAAGTCGCTGGCAATAGATGTGGCAATGTCATTGGTATTGCATTGCGTGTAATTATCTAAAAGTGATAATATATTATTCATAAACGTACTATTTGATATATTATAGATAAAATGTTATCACTTGCAAAGATAATGTTTTTGAATTATTTTAGCAAATAAAATACTAATAAAACGAACCATCCATAAGTGTTTACCGCAAGCACTGCCAGATGGGGTCTGAGGGTAGGGGTGCCTCTATGGTTATGGGAAGTTTGCTTACGGGGTGGATAAACTCTATGCGTCTGGCGTGCAGTGATATGCCTCCGTCCTTGTTTGAGCGTGGGAATCCGTATTTAAGGTCTCCTTTTATGGGGCACCCGATGGCGGATAGTTGGCAGCGTATCTGGTGATGTCTGCCTGTTTGTAAATCAATCTCAAGTAGGGTGTAGTTATCTGAATGCCCTATAACCCTGTAACTTAAGATGGCCTCTTTGGCACCTGCCTTAGGTGTGGTGTATGCAAAAGACTTGTTCTGTTTCTCATTGCGTACAAGATAGTGGGTTATGGTGGCTTCGGGTTGCTTTGGTGTGTTCTTTACTATTGCCCAATATGTTTTCTTTAGGTTGTGTACACGGAGCATTTCATTAAAACGCTCTAAAGCCTTGCTGGTTTTGGCAAAAATAACAACACCGCTTACAGGGCGGTCAAGACGATGGGTTACACCGCAAAAAACATTGCCAGGTTTATTGTATTTCTCTTTTAGGTATTGCTTTACGCTCTCTACAAGTGGAGTGTCGCCCGTCTTGTCGCCTTGCACAATCTCTCCTACAGCCTTATTGACTGCAATTAGGTGATTATCTTCATAAAGCACTTCCATAATCCTTGACCCTTGTTCCTTGACCCTAGACCCTTTGCTTTACCGCTTCGTAAATTAGGATTCCAGCCGCTACAGAAACATTGAGCGATTGGATACTGCCAAGTAGTGGAATGCGTACTTGCTCATCACACAGAGCCATAATCTCTGGCGATATGCCTTTATCCTCGGCACCCATAACTATGGCTATAGGCTCTGAATAAGAGATGTCTGTGTAGTTCTGAACTGCTTTCTCTGATGCGGCTATAATCTTAAGTCCTGAGTCTTTAAGGTAGTTTACTATATACTCAAGATTATGCTCACGGCATACAGGTATAGAGAGTAGGGCACCTGCTGAGGTTTTTATGGCATCGGCATTTACGGGGGCGGTGCTGGTCTGTGATGTTACTATGGCATCAACGCCCGCACACTCACATGTACGGGCTATGGCACCAAAATTTCTTACATCTGTAACACCGTCAAGTATAACTATAAACGGACTTTTAGCGTCCTCATAAAGTTTTGGTATTATGTGGGTTATACGCTGATACTCAATGGGCGATATAAACGCTACAGTACCCTGATGGTTCTTTTTGGTAATGCGGTCAATTTTCTCTACAGGCACACGGAAAACGGGTATATTATGCCCTTTAACTGCGTTGTAAAGCTCTTTGGCAAGGTCACTTTGAGCATCTTTTTTAAGATATATTTTCTCTATCTCCTTACCCGATTCTATAGCCTCAATTACAGCTCTGAAACCAAATACATAATTATCCATTATTTATTCAATGCCTCCATTATCTTGCCTTCAATCTCTGCTGCAAGTTCAGGGTTATCTTCTATCAACTTTTTGGTGGCATCACGTCCTTGTGCTAACTTGCTGTCTCCGTAGCTGAACCAAGAGCCACTCTTTTTAAGAATGCCTGTATCTACGCCTAAATCCACAATCTCTCCGCTTCTTGATATTCCCTCACCAAACATAATGTCAAACTCTGCCTTGCGGAACGGTGGAGCCACCTTGTTTTTTACTACCTTTACTCTGGTCTGGTTTCCTATAACCTCATCTCCCTCTTTAATAGGTGATACACGGCGTATATCCAAACGTACTGATGCAAAGTATTTTAGTGCGTTACCGCCTGTGGTGGTCTCTGGATTACCAAACATAATGCCTATTTTCTCGCGTAGTTGGTTAATGAAAATACAGCATGTATTGGTCTTGCTTATGTTTGCAGTAAGTTTACGCAGTGCCTGTGACATAAGCCTTGCCTGCAATCCTACTTTGTTATCACCCATATCGCCCTCTATCTCTGCCTTAGGTGTAAGGGCTGCCACAGAGTCTATAACTATAATATCTATGGCAGATGAACGGATTAGCTGGTCTGCAATCTCAAGTGCCTGCTCTCCGTTATCGGGTTGGGAAATAAACAGGTTCTCTACATCTACGCCAAGTTTTTCTGCATAAAAGCGGTCAAATGCGTGCTCTGCATCTATAATTGCGGCAATTCCGCCCGCTTTCTGAGCCTCTGCTATGGCGTGTATGGCAAGTGTTGTCTTACCCGATGACTCAGGACCATAAATCTCTACAACTCTGCCTCTTGGATAACCACCTACACCAAGTGCAAGGTTTAATCCCACAGAGCCTGTAGGTATTACCTGTACATCAACTACATGGTCATCGCCCATTTTCATAATGGTGCCTTTGCCATGGTCTTTCTCAATCTTGTCAATGGCAAGTTGGAGTGCCTTAAGTTTCTCCAATGCCGGTTTTTGTGTTTCGTCTGCCATAATAATAGTTGATTGTTATATTCGTTATTATTTTTTGCGTGTAGTGCAAAGATAAGAAGAAATATTTGTTTTGTCAAATGGGAATTTGCCCAAATAATCAACAATTTTAACAAATTGTAACTATAGGTTACTAAAAAAATAAGGAATTGCAACTTTTAGTTACAATCCCCTTTTAAACTTTTAACTTTTTTTAACATTTGATATAGAGATTCTTCGCTCCACTTCGTTCCGCTCAGAATGACGAGATTGGAGATGCTATGGCAGAATAAACAGATTCATCTGCTCATCATACACCGGACTCTCTATGCCCAAGAATTTAAGTACGCTATGGAACACGTGGTGTTGCGTTGCTTTCTGTAGCGGTTTGAATTTGACATCGGGATTGGAAGCCCAGACTATAAACGGAATCTCATACTGCTCTTTAGGTGCCATACTGATGGGAACACCGTGCATATATAGGTTCTTCTCTCCAAGCGATTCTCCGTGGTCTGACACAAATATCATAGTGCTGTTCCAATCGGTAAGTTCCTTTAGGTCTGATATGATTTTGCTTAGCAGATAATCTGTGTAGATAATGGAGTTATCGTAGGCGTTTATCAGTTCATTGTGAGTGCATTTGCTTAACTCCACGTTATCACATACAGGTGCGAATATCTCAAACTCTTTGGGGTATTTCTCATTATACGATGGTCCGTGGCTTGTGCTTGAGTGCAGAATAATAAGCACCTTGTTTTTCCCACTCTCTAAGATATGCTCTTTAAGCCCATAAATCAGCGATTCATCATAATTGCAGTTATCTCCTTGACACTCTTTTGTTACATCGGGTCCAAATTTCACTTTCTCTATGTGTAGTGGAGGTTCTCCCCAGTTTGTGCTTCTCCACTGAACATCTACGCCACTGCGATACAGATAGTTAGGTAGTGGCTCATATAGGTCATCTGTAGGGGTATGCTCTAGTATGGCTTTTACTCCGGCTGTGGTGTAAGTGGCGTAAGAGTCTGCATTATACCATTTTAGCCCCGATATCTGAGTTAACTGCGGATTTGTGTTTTTGCCGTAACCATATAGTGAGAAGTGGTCTCTTCTGGCAGATTCGCCTATTACAAGCACCACTACATCTTTTTCATCGTTGGCAATGGTGGCATCGGGTAAAAGAATCTCCTCTCTGTTCTGCTGAGCCTCATGAACCTTTAGCCTTACCGTATTTACAATGTATGACCAAGGTAGCAACAGACTGCCTATAACAGGTGCATGACGGTCTATCCAAGTCCAGTTGGTGGCATTGGCAAATGCAAGTACAAGCACTATAAGCAGCGATATGCCTACCGCCTTGCCAAATTTTTTCCAAGAGCCGTACTTTATTTTTATAATGAATAGCAATACACATGGCACTATGCCCATAAATAGCAGATAGAGTATTGCCGCCCACGATGTGTAACTTGTGGCTTCGGCATAGTTTGTGTTATATACATTGCTCATCATAGTATCGTCTAACATAACATCGTAAGTGTTTATGAAATAGATACTTATAGAGTTTAGTATAAAAGTTATGGCTATCAGAATCTTACCTACAAGCCTGCCAAGAAACAGTGTAAGGTAAAAACCAAAAAAGTTTGCAACCAGCATAATCACAAGCAGACTTGCCATTATGCAGAATCCGTTAAAATCGCAGTTTATATTACCCGATACATAACTGTAGAACGGAATATGAAACAGCAGCAGGTTAATAATGCTTAACACTGCTGCTGTAACGGTTATGTTTATATCTTTCTTAAACATTAATTGTTCTCCGGACGCAATTTTCTAACTACTGCACCTGCCTGCCACATCTCGCTATTGCGAAGTGCCTCTAGTTCTTTGTTCAGTTTCTCACGATAATCTGGTTGAGAGTTTGAATCTATTGAGATTTGAGCCTCGTTACCGCATTTTACGCTTGCGTAAAGTTTTTGCATAACTGGCTTGATGGCATCGTGGAAAGGACCCATCCAGTCAAGAGCACCACGCTGTGCGGTGGTAGAACAGTTAGCATACATCCAATCCATACCATTCTCTGCAAATAGAGGGCCAAGTGATTGGGTAAGTTCCTCAACTGTCTCATTAAATGCCTCAGATGGCTCGTGTCCGTTCTCACGCAATGTTTCATATTGAGCAAGAAGCAAGCCTTGAATAGCACCCATAAGTGAGCCACGCTCGCCTGTAAGGTCTGATGTAGCCTCTTTAAGGAATGTAGTCTCAAACAAGTAGCCTGAACCTACACCTATACCAAGAGCAATTACACGGTCAAATGCCTTACCTGTGGCATCTTGCCAAATGGCGTAAGATGAGTTAAGACCACGTCCTTGAAGGAACATACGGCGTAGTGATGTGCCTGAACCTTTAGGTGCAATCATAATAACATCTACATCTTTTGGAGGAACTATGCCTGTGCGGTCGTTCCAAGTGATACCAAAACCGTGTGAGAAATATAGTGCCTTACCCGGGGTAAGATTACGCTTTACAACAGGCCATTGCTCAATTTGAGCAGCATCAGAAAGCAGGTATTGTATAATGGTACCACGCTTGCAAGCCTCTTCTATCTCAAAAAGAGTCTCGCCCGGAACCCAACCATCAGCAACTGCCTTATCCCAAGTCTTGCCTTTACGCTGACCAACTATAACGTTGAATCCGTTGTCTCTAAGGTTTAGTGATTGACCTGGACCTTGAACACCGTAACCTATTACGGCAATAGTTTCATTCTTTAACACCTCACGAGCCTTCTCTAATGGGAACTCGGTGCGGGTAACAACATTCTCTATTACACCGCCAAAATTAATCTGTGCCATTTTTAAATTAGTTGATAACTATGTTAGTTTTTAAATTTTCTGCAAAGATAGTTAAAATAATTGAAAGTTGATAATTGAAAATTGAAAGTTATTCATACATCATACATCATACATCAACTCCTTTACTCCTATACTCCTGAATTTTCTTCAGCATATCGCTAAGTCTCTCCTTTTTGTCTTTGGTTATGGCAACGCGTCCACTGCGAATGAATTGCAGTACCCCGATACTCTGCTGAAGCTCATTAAACATATTTTGGGTCTCCTCATAAAGACCTGTCTTTTCAAGTACTATACAGTTCTCAAGCACCTCAAGCACGCGGGCATCATACTTGCGTATAATTGTTTCTATTCCACCCATTGCAAGTACTTTGCCTGTCTCTATTTTGTAGAGTGCAATCTCCTGATAGATAAGCTCATCATCGGTGTTATAGTAAGCCTTTAGAATGTCTATACGCTTGTCTATCTGCTTAACCACATTCTTAATGGTGTCCTCATCTGTATAGGCTGTGATTGTAAACTTATGTATTCCTTTTATTGCAGACGGCGATACAGAGAGTGTCTCAATGTTGATTTGCCTGCGTGTGAATACAATGGTGATTTGGTTCAGAAGACCTGGTATGTTCTCTGAAAATACTGTTACGGTGTATAATTTTTTTTCCATAGATGTAAAAAAATAGGGTCAAGGATAAAGGGTCATGGGTCAAGTACTTGTCCCTTGTTCCTTGTCCCTTGTTCCTAAACTATTATTTCATCATTGCCCTTTCCTGGCGGAACCATTGGCAAAACCAATCCGTTTTCATCAATCTCCACCACAAGCAGATATGGATTGTCATCCTTTAGCATATCATTTATGGCACTGCTTAATTCATCTCTTTGGGTTACATGACTTGTGGCAATGCCGTAAGCTTTTGCAACGGCACAGAAATCGGGATTAAGCATTGGGGTAGATGAGTACCTCTTGCTAAAGAACAACTCCTGCTGCTGACGTACCATTCCCAAATAGTTATTGTTAAGCAATATAATTTTAACGCCCGTCTTTTCTTGAATTATGGTGCCAAGCTCCTGCATTGTCATTTGGAAACCTCCGTCACCGCAGAATAGGCATACTGTTCTGACGGGTGCGGCTATCTTAGCCCCGATAGCTGCAGGTATGCCAAATCCCATAGTGCCGGCTCCACCCGATGTAACAACACTGCGTTTCTGCTTAAATTGGAAATATCTTAATGCCGCCATCTGATTCTGCCCTACATCGGTTACAAGAATGGCATTGCCCTCTGTAGCATTAGAGATGGCACGCACAACCTCGCCCATCTTAAGCGGCTCATCGGGTTTAGGATTAAGTTCTTTAGATATAACATTATCATTCTCTTTGGCTTGATATTGGGCAAAAGAGTCTATCCAATCCTTATGATTATTCTGTTTAATTAGAGAAGTAACCGCTGGCAGAGTGTTTTTAACATTACCCAATAGGGCAACCTCACACTTAACATTCTTGTTAATCTCTGCAGGGTCTATCTCAAAATGAATTACCTTGGCGTTGGGAGCGTACCTCTTAAGGTCTCCTGTAACTCGGTCTGCAAAACGCATACCTATGGCAATAAGCACATCGCACTCATTAGTCTTTATGTTAGGGGCTATATTGCCATGCATACCTACCATACCCTTGTTAAGTCTGTAGTCTGTAGGCATAGCAGACTCTCCCATAATAGTCCAAGCCGCAGGTATATCCGCCTTATCTAAAAATGCCATCAACTCCTGCTCAGCCTCGCCTATTGTAACTCCGTGACCTACTAACGCCATAGGTTTTTTAGCGGAATTTATAAGTTCCGCAGCCTTAGTTACGGCATATTGGTCAATAGAGCGATTAGGTAGGTAACTGCGTATAAAGTCGCACTTAGCAGGGGTGAAATCCACATGCTCTGACTGTGCGTTCTTGGTTATGTCAAGCACTACAGGACCTGGTCTGCCACTACCGGCTATATAAAAGGCTTTGGCTACGGCAAACGCAATCTCTTTAGGGTCTCTTATCTGATAACTCCATTTAGATATTGGCAGGGTTATGCCTATAAGGTCTGTCTCCTGAAAAGCATCTGTTCCAAGCATAGTGTCATTAACCTGCCCTGTAATAACTACAAGTGGGGTGCTGTCAAGCATAGCGTCTGCTATACCTGTAATGGTGTTTGTGGCACCAGGACCGCTTGTAACTATACACACACCTGGTTTGCCCTTAATTCTTGCATAACCTTGCGCCGCGTGGGTAGCCCCTTGCTCATGTCTTGTAAGTACATAGTGGAACTTATCCATATAGTCATACAAGGCATCAAATACGGGTATAATAGACCCGCCCGGATACCCGAAAATAGTATCAACCCCCTCATTAAGCAGGGCTTCCATCAATGCTTTTGAACCCGAAATTTTCATAATATAAATTTTTAACCTCGCCTACGGCTCCTCTTCATACATCATACATTATTTATATGATTCTAATCGCTCCTTTGTCAGCAGAACTAACAAGTGATGCGTATGCTTGTAACGATTTAGATACCACACGGTTACGCTGAGGCTTGAATGCGTCTTTGCCTTTTGCCTCTTCTGCCTTACGCCTTGCCTCAAACTCAGTATCGCTGATAAGTGCGTTGATTTTACGTGCAGGTATGTCAATCTCAATAATGTCTCCGTCTTTAATAAGCCCAATATTTCCACCCGATGCAGCCTCTGGAGATATATGCCCTATGCTAAGACCCGATGTTCCGCCAGAAAATCTTCCGTCAGTAATTAAGGCACACTCTTTACCAAGGTGCATGGATTTAATATAAGATGTAGGGTAGAGCATCTCCTGCATACCAGGACCGCCCTTAGGACCCTCATAATTTATAACCACGCAATCTCCAGATTTAACCTTGCCGCCCAAAATGCCATCGCAAGCGTCCTCTTGAGAGTTAAACACCACAGCCTTGCCTTTGAATTTCCAAAGGCTCTCATCTACGCCTGCGGTCTTTATAACGCAACCATCTATGGCTATATTTCCTTTAAGAACACCAAGACCACCGTCTTTAGTGTAAGCATGCTCTAAATCACGGATACAACCTTCAGCTCTATCAGTGTCAAACTCAGAGTATCGGGTATTCTGTGAGCCAAGCACTATATTGAACTTTCTGCAAGGTGCGGCAGAGTAAATCTCTTTAGCCTTGTCAGAAACAGTATTACCTGTAATACTATACTCTTTTATAGCCTCTCCAAGAGTGAGACCGTCAACACGTTTTACGTCCAAATTCAATAAACCGCCTTTGGCAAGTTCTCCAAGTATTCCAAGAATACCGCCTGCACGGTTCACATCTTGCACATGGTATTTTGCAGTGTTAGGTGCTACCTTGCAGATACATGGTGTCTTGCGTGATAACATGTCAATATCATCCATAGTAAAGTTCACCCCAGCCTCATGTGCTATGGCAAGCAAGTGCAGTACAGTGTTAGTAGAACCGCCCATAGCAATGTCAAGTGTCATTGAGTTAAGGGCAGACTCTCTTGTTACTATGGATTTAGGCAATACGCTCTCATCGCCCTCATCGTAGTACTTAAACGCATTCTTAACTATCTGCCTTGCAGCTTCAAGTGCAAGACGGCGGCGACCTGTGTGTGTAGCCAAAACAGTGCCGTTACCAGGTAGTGCCATACCCAGAACCTCGTTAAGGCAGTTCATAGAGTTGGCAGTGAACATACCTGAACAGCAGCCGCAAGTAGGGCATGCAGTTTGCTCAACCTCTGCCATATCCTTGTCAGACACACTCTTATCAGCACCCATAACCATAGCGTCTATAAGGTCAAGATGCCTTCCGTTCCACTCTCCAGCCTCCATAGGCCCACCCGATACAAATACAGCAGGTATATTAAGCCTCATTGCAGCCATAAGCATTCCAGGGGTAATCTTATCGCAGTTGCTTATACATATCATGGCATCTGCCTTGTGGGCGTTTACCATATATTCCACACTGTCTGCTATAATATCGCGGCTTGGCAGTGAGTAGAGCATACCATCGTGACCCATTGCAATGCCGTCATCTATGGCAATAGTGTTGAACTCCGCCGCAAAACAGCCAAGTTTCTCTATCTCTGCCTTTATTTCCTGTCCTATCTCATGCAGGTGCGTATGCCCTGGTACAAACTGTGTAAATGAGTTTACTATGGCAATAATAGGCTTGCCAAGCTGCTCACGTTTCATTCCGTTGGCAACCCATAAAGCCCTGGCGGCAGCCATTCGCCTGCCTTCAGTGCATTGAGCACTTCTTAATTGATGTTTCATTTTTATGAAGATTAAACGCTATGCCGTTTGTTTTAAACTGCAAATATAGCACCTTTTAATGGAAAAATCAACTATTATTGTGCATAAATCAGAAAAATTATTTATATTTGCGTGTTGAATTATGAAAAGATTTTTACTCATAGCAGTTGTGGCTTTTGCCATGTATTCTTGTAGCAGGAATACTGCCGATTGTAACATTAGTCCCATAGATAACAGACCCGATGTGGAGAAAATGTTTCTGAAGGGTTCTGTCAGATATCTTGATGAGGACTATACTCAGTTTGGTGTTGAATACACATACCATTATCAGTTTAATGAGTTGGGGTATTTGGAAGTGGAGGAGTTGACTGTAGGCGGAGAGAGGGAGTATATGCGTGAGTACCATTACGATGAGACAGGGTATAAACTGTTGCAGACCGATATCTACACTGATGATAATGACACCATAATAGATGGCATGATTACGTATGACTATAATGTAAACGGCTCTATGTTGGAGATTACAAGTTATAGTGCAGACAGTACAGTTCAGTTTATAGAGGTTTACAGAGGCGTGGAGGGCAAAAAGATGGAGGTGAGTGCCTACATCGGCGGTAATAAGGACTCTCTGTCAAGACGTGATATGTTTACCTACGATGAGCAGTGTCGTAAGATTAAAAAAGAGAATCTATTCCCATTTACAGAGGCACAGGGCAATATGTCTGAATTTGTGTATTACGGCGATACATGTCGTGAGGATTTCTATTTTAACGGAGTGCTTGATATGAAACGCTATACAATAGGTGAGAACAAAGAACTTCCCGATAAAATCATTATAGAGTCTGACGGAACTGTAACAGACATAGCCTATACGTATAATGAACGCGGAAATGAGATTCAGATGATGCGTAAAGTTATTGAAGATGGTGATGAGATGGTGTATGAGACCACATCGGGTTATGAGTATGATGAGTATGGAAACTGGACTGAATGTAAGGATACAGAGCATACTGTAAAAAGAACAATAAGTTATTTTAATTGATTATATGGAAAAAAATTTACTTGAAGAGGTTAGAGCCAAGGCTAATGTTTGGCTTAACGGTGATTATGACGCTGATACCAAAGCAAAGGTTAAGGCATTGTTAGACGCTGATGATACAACAGAACTTGTAGAGAGTTTCTATAAGGATTTGGAGTTTGGCACTGGTGGCTTGCGTGGTATTATGGGCGTAGGTTCCAACAGAATGAATATATACACTGTAGGTGCCGCTACTCAGGGTTTGGCTAACTACCTGCGTAAGAATTATGGTAAAAAAGCAGACATCAAGGTGGTTGTTGGACATGATTGCCGTAATAACAGCCGTCTTTTTGCTGAGACTACCGCTAACATATTCTCTGCAAACGGAATAAAGGTCTATCTGTTTGAAGACTTGAGACCTACACCTGAAATCTCTTTTGCAATACGCTATTTGGGTTGTCAGAGTGGCGTTGTTGTAACAGCCAGCCACAATCCTAAAGAGTATAACGGCTACAAGGCTTATTGGGAAGATGGCGCTCAAGTTATACCTCCACACGATACAGGTATAATATTAGAGGTTAATAAGATTAAGAATGTTTCTGACATTAAGTTTAATGGTAATCCAGAACTTATAGAGACCATTGGTGAGAATGTGGATAGTGTGTTCCTTGATAAAATCAAGGCATTAAGCCTATCTCCCGATATAGTGGCTAAACACAATGACTTAAAGATAGTTTATACTCCTATCCACGGAACAGGTATGACCCTGATTCCAAGAGCGTTGGAGATGTTTGGCTTTAAAAATGTGATTCGTGTAGAGGAGCAGTTTGTAAAGAGTGGGGATTTCCCTACAGTAGTCTCTCCTAACCCAGAGGAGCCTGCTGCAATGAAACTTGCCGTAGAGAAGGCAAAAGAGGTTGATGCAGACATAGTTATGGCTTCAGACCCCGATGCAGACCGTATGGGCATAGCCGTTAAGAACGATAAGGGTGAGTGGATACTTGTAAACGGAAACCAAACCGCACAAATGTTCATATATTACCTTATCCGCCGCAATAAGGAACTTGGACTTCTTAAGGGCAATGAGTATATAGTTAAGACAATAGTAACTACAGAGCAGATTGCCGCCATTGCAAATAAATATCATGTTCCTTACTTTGATGTATATACCGGATTTAAATGGATTGCCGCTGTTATGCGTGAGCAAGAGGGTAAGAAACGTTACATAGGTGGCGGTGAGGAGAGTTACGGATTCCTTGTAGAGGATTTTGTACGTGATAAAGATGCAGTATCTGCATGTGTAATGATAGCGGAGGTTGCCGCTTGGGCTAAAGATAACGGTAAGAGCGTTTATGAGTTGATACAGGATATATATCTTGAATTCGGGTTCTCTAAAGAGAAGGGTATTTCTGTAGTTAAGAAAGGTAAAGAGGGTGCAGAGGAAATCAAGAAAATGATGACTAAATTCCGTTCTTGCCCTCCTAAAGAGATAGCTGGTTCTAAGGTGCTTGTGGTAAAGGATTACAACTCACTACGCAGAATAGATATGGTTTCTGGCTCATCTACAGAGATGGATATGCCAGAGGCAGAGAATGTGCTTCAATACTTTACAGAAGACGGTACCAAGATTTCTGTACGTCCGTCTGGTACAGAGCCTAAGATTAAGTTCTATATAGAAGTCCGTCTGCCACTTGCAAACCGTGCAGAGTTTGATGCAGTAAATGCCGCCGCAGACAAGAAAGTGGAGGCGGTACGTGCAAGCCTTGGAGTGTGATATAGTTTTACTTAAGCTTTTTGGAACCGCCGTTTCTTAATAGGAAATATGCGGTAATAATGGTAAGTACAATTGATATCACTATTACTATCAAGAACAGATTGTTAAATATGGTAGTCCCTTTCTCAAGGTTCATACCAAAATAACTTGCTATCAATGTAGGTAACATCAACACTATGGATATTGTGGTGAGACGTTTCATCACAATATTCAGGTTGTTGGAGATAACTGAGGCGTATGTCTCTGTCATTCCTGAGAAAATATCGCTGTAGATATTAGTCATCTCAAGTGCCTGCTTTGACTCAATCTCCACATCTTCCACAAGTTCAGGGTCATATACGTCTTGATATGAACGCATGTTTTTTAGGCGGTGTGTGAGCATATCATTACCACGCAGTGAGGTGGTGAAATACACCAAGCATTTCTCCAATTTAAGCAATGTCTGAAGGTCCTCATTGCGGATAGACTGCTCTAACTGGTTCTCTGCCAACAATGCACGGCTCTTTATCTGTTTAAGATATTTTAAGAACCAGACACTTGATGAGAGCAAAAGACGGAATATAAAATTGACGTTATCTGTACGCTTAATGCCCTTGCGTTTAGTATGGTTGATAAAATCGGATATAATGTCTGTCTTATAAAAACATACAGAGACAAACACGTCATCTTTAAACATTATACCAAGTGGCACTGTGGTGAAAGGTGCGGTGGTCTCATCTTCCTCAACCTTACACGGCAAACGCATAAGTATAAAAGTCCAGCCATCTTCAATCTCAATACGAGGACGCTCATCCACGTCTTCAATATCCTCATAGAATGCAAGTGGAACACCAAGCGTTTCCAGAGCAAATTCTTTGTCCTCTTGAGTTGGTTTTACGATATTAACCCAGCAGTTGGGTTCCCATTTAGGTGTGGCAACCAATCCGTTACCATTTATCAAAAATGATCTCATAGGCCAAGCCTCCAAAATCTGTGGATGGAGCAGCCTCTGAGCCTTCCATCCTAGTTAAACATAAAGTTATCCGGATGATAATCGTCCATTTGTGAAATAAAATTGGTTTTCGAGTGCAAAAATAGTTGTTTTTTATTAGAACAGCAACAATTTTTAAATATTTATTGTAAATTTGTGATTTAGTGGATTGAAAACTATGATGAATTTTGCGTATCTTTGCAAAACGAATTAGTGCATAAACATGACTGCAATTGAAATTTCAACAGCCATTCTGACTCTGCTTGCAGGTATTGGTATCTTTTTAATAGCCTGCCAGATGATGAGCGAGAACTTAGAGTCCGCAAGTTCCAAAAGACTTAAAACACTTTTTAAGAAAGCGTCAAAGAGCAAACTGCTTGGTGTGGGTATTGGTGCGTTAGGCACTGCCGCCATTCAGAGTTCGGGAGCCACTACTGTAATGACCATTGGTTTTGTAAACGCCGGCATAATATCACTGGTGCAGGCGGCAACGATAATCTATGGTGCAAACATCGGTACAACCATTACCGCCCAGATTGTGGCGTTAGGTATGTTTGGAGGCAACACAGTTTCCACATCTATAATATTTTCAGCATTTGCAGGTATCGGGGCATTCACAATATTGTTTGCAAAAAAGGATATTCTTAAAAAGTGGGGTGGTATAATAACAGGTTTTGGAATGTTGTTTGTGGGTCTTACGCTGATGAGTGACTCTATGTCGGTTTTTGCTGAGACAGAGGCGGTTAAAGCCTTTCTGGCTAAAATAACCAATCCTGTGCTGCTTGTTATAATAGGTGCTGTTTTTACGGCTATAATACAGAGCTCGTCTGTTATGACTTCTATAGCTCTTGCTATGGTTGTAACGGGGTTGATTTCACTTGACCAGGGTATCTATATTACAATGGGTTCCAATATAGGTTCTTGCGTAGTAGCCATTATAGCGGGTGCCACAGGCAGCACAAACGCAAAACGTACCGCCCTTATCCACTTGCTGTTTAACTGTACAGGTGTGGTGGTGTTTATGATAATAGCCGCCTTTATGCAAGCATTTGCAGGTATCGGGTTTGGAACAATATTCTCAAAAATGTTTCCCGATGTTCCACAGACGCAACTTGCCATGTTCCACACCATATTTAACACTGTTACAGTGTGTTTTATGTTACCGCTTACAAACCAATTGGTTAAAGTGGTGTGCAGAATGATTCCTGACAAGCCTGTGCAGATTGAGTCTGATTACCGCCATGTATATTTTATAGATGAGAACTTGCTTAAGACTCCGCCAATTGCTGTGGAGCAGACCAAAAAAGAGATTCTTAATATGTCTAAAATTGCTATGGGTAACTTTAACAGGTCAATAGACATTATTACAACACTTGATTTTGAAGATGAACAGCAATTCCGCCAAGATGAGCACGAGCTTAACTTCCTGAACCGTTCAATAGTTGATTATGTTGTAAAATTATCTGAGAGTCGCAGCCTTAATGAGCACGACCATATTTTCCTTTCGTCCACATTCCGTGTGGTGCGGGATATTGAACGTGTGGGAGATTATGCCGAGAATATAATTGAGTATGCCAGCACGCTTAAAGAGAGTGGGCAGACATTCTCAAAAGATGCCTTGGCAGAGATAGCACATTTAAGAGATTTGATAAACTCTCTTTATGAGCAGGTTGAAATAGCCTATCACAAGGAGAATGTTAATGCTCTTACCGCTGCAGAAACTATAGAAGATGATGTTGATGATTTTACCAGGGTGATGGAAGAGGCTCATATCAAGAGATTGTCAAACGGGGAGTGCACACCTTCAACAGGTGCTCAATACCTATCCCTTACATCTAACGCAGAGCGTATTGCAGACCACTTGCTCAATGTAGGAAAATCAATAAAACCATTACTAGTAACAATATGAAAAACGCTTACCTTTTATTATTGCCGTTGGCATTACTGCTATCGTCTTGCGACTATAAGGAAGCAGGGGATTCTTATTGGCAAGCGGATAGTGCTTGGTATAAAAGTACCGCAGTTCCCGATTCCAATTTTATAGATGTGTTTTACATAGCATCTACAGATGTTATTAAATCTACTGACCCCGATGGCAGTGAGGTCTATCGTGCCAATCTTACACCCGATGAGATGGCTTTGATTAAAAAGGAACTTGATTATGTGAATCGGAATTATTACCCCGATTCCATAAACTTTTTTGCCCCATACACACATCAATATACTCTTGATGCCGTTCTATTGCCCAAGGAGCAGTTTGATTCCATTGCGGCAGATGTGGCTATAGAGGTGTGCAATGCTTTTGACTACTATATGGAGCACCTTAACGGTGGCAGACGGTATGTTATAGCAGGTTTCAGTCAGGGCGGACAAATGACACGAGAGTTACTTAAACACCTGACAGATGAGCAGTATTCCCGTATGGTTGCCGCATACTCAATTGGTTACGGTATTAGTGCAGAGGATTTGCAGTGTCCGTACATAAAACCCGCACAATCTGCTACAGACACAGGGGTGACAATAAGTTATAATAGTGTTACAGATTTGTCAAATATTTGGGATTTTGTACAAAATGACGCAGTGGTGTGCATAAACCCTGTGAATTGGAGCGTAAAGGGTGATACGGCGGTGTTTCTAAACCGTGGAGAGGAACTTGCTGTAACGCTTGATACTGCAAACAATGTGCTTATAGTCAATGGTTTTGATGAGCCACCTATGCCTTTTGCAGTTCCTTGGCCAAAAGGTAATCTGCACCATTATGACCTTCTTTTCTATGCCCCTATGATTAAGGAGAACACTTTGCAACGGGCAAGATATTAAGTAGTAACTTTGCAATCTGTGAAAAAAATAATCTTACAAATAAAAACTAAATAAAAGAAAATGTGGTCCGAGCACAGTTGCATTAGACCATGCAGTGTTTTGTGTAGTTCCATAATCTTTTTTTACAAAGATATACACTCATTCTGCCAAATACTGTCAGTTTAAGCAAAAAAAAAGGGCAAATCGCCCTCTTTTTATTTTTTCTTATTCTTTTTAATTTGGAGAATCACTACCGGTATAATGCAAAGAGCCAGTAGAATCACCCCTATTATTGTAACTCCCATAATATAGTATTATTTGATGGTTAAAAATGTGTTAAACTCTCTCTTGATACGGGGAGGGTGGTGTTACACAAAACCATGATATGGAAGCAGCCTGTGGCAGTTATCCACAGAACGTATGCAGTTTAATTGTTTTAGTTCTAAATTGCCATAAAATAACAGTAGCAGTAATGCTGATGTAAAAGCAAGTATGAACGCTGCTGTTGTGTTACGTAAAATAGTAAATGCTGATGGCGGTATAGTTACACCTGTGGCACTAATTGCATAATCCGCCATAGGAATAGACTCTATGGCATCAACTTTTGCTACACTTGAGTATGTGCCTAAACCATTGTCTATTACATACTCAGTAACGCTAACTATGCTATGTATAGCAAAGATTAGCGTTACTGATAGTAATATGGATAATATAGTTCTCTTCACAGAGTG
>JAKSNX010000080.1 GCA_024405815.1 Paludibacteraceae bacterium
TGAGGCTTGTTAAGTCTGAAAATCTTGCCTGTAAACATACCAAAAGCGTATCCTAATAGATTGTGCAGTATCACTACCAAGATAATTATTAACCCTGATGTGGCAAGTGCCGAAGCATTTGCGGAGACAACCGCTATTACTATGGCGGTAATTGCGAGTGTTGAGACCGCAGGCAGGTAATCTTTTACTTTTAAGATGATATCGGGGAATAATTTTTGAAAAGCCATACCCAAACCTATAGGCAAAAGTATTACTTGTACAACCGACAGAAACATTCCCCAAAAGTCTATGTCAATCATAGTTCCTGCAAAAAGCCACACCAAAAGGGGTGTGAGAAGCGGAGCAAGCAGTGTGTTTACGGTAGTCATGCCTATTGACAGCGATAAATCACCGCCGGCAAGGTAAGTTATTACATTAGAGGCAGTTCCGCCAGGACAACAACCCACAAGAATTACACCTACTGCCAGTTCTGCAGGTAGATTGAACAACCTGACAAGAACCCAAGCCAATATCGGCATAATAAGGAATTGAGATACACAACCTATTATGATACTTCTGCCAGGAACTTTAAGTGTGAACTTGTCAAAAGCCTTAAACTCCTGTAGCCCAAAAGTTGCTTTTAAATCTGATGTATTGATGGTCATACCCATGCCAAACATTACCAAACCAAGTAGAGGAGCAATGTATGACGTGCTTATAAAACTCAAAGTCTTTGGGAAGAAAAACGCCGATACAGCCGCCGCAAGCACTAGTATCGACATATAATCTGTTATAAATTTACAAACTTTTCTCATGTTCTTTAGTGAAATCGGTGCGAAGTTACACAATTCTTAAAAATAATTTTTGCAATACATATAAAATTTTGCTATCTTTGCAATGTTATGAAATTCATTTGTAGTATTTGCGGCTACGTTCACGAGGGGAACGCCGCACCGGAGAAGTGCCCACAATGCGGGCAACCTGCGTCTAAGTTTAAGGCGCTTGAAGAGGGTTCAAGTTTGAACTTTGTTACAGAACATGTTATTGGAGTTGCAAAAGACACCGATGACCAAATGAAAAAAGACCTGAACGCCCATTTTATGGGTGAGGCTACTGAGGTTGGAATGTATCTTGCAATGAGCCGTCAGGCAGACCGTGAAGGTTATCCAGAGATTGCAGAGGCATTCAAACGTTATGCCTTTGAGGAGGCTGAACACTGTGCCAAATTTGCAGAATTGCTTGGTGATGTGGTTTGGGACACCAAAACCAACCTTGATAAGCGTAAAAATGCAGAGGCAGGTGCATGTGAAGACAAGATGCGTATTGCAAAGCGTGCTAAAGAGCTTAACTTAGATGCCATTCACGATACTGTTCATGAGATGGCTAAAGATGAGGCTCGTCACGGACGTGGCTTTGAAGGCCTTTATAAACGTTATTTTGGCAAGTAGGTTATAGCACATCCGCTACCACAAAATTAGAGCCGCCAATGTAGATGAGGTCAGTTTCTGACGATTCTGCTTTGGCGGTTTTATATGCCTCATATACAGAAGGGTAGTAGTTCCCTTTTAATCCATAACCCGATGCCATATCTTTGAGCTCCTGTGCAGGCATAGAGCGCTGAGTGGCTGCGTTGCAGAAATAATAGGTGGCATCTTTAGGCATCAGGGCAAGAACAGCAGATATATCCTTGTCCTTAACCATACCAAATATAATCCTAAGATTAGTGAATTTGGTAGAACTTCCATTCATCATCTGTTGCAGTTGCTCTGAAATGTAGCGTATCCCGCCCTCGTTATGGGCAGTATCTGCAATTATAAGAGGCTTGTTGCCAATAGTTTGCCAACGCCCCATAAGCCCTGTGTTTTCTACAACCTTTGCAAGCCCGTCTCTCACAGCCTCATCGGGTATATCAAGGTCAAGTTTAAGTACCTCAAGAGAGGCAAGAATGGTTTTAAGATTCTTTTCTTGACACAGACCTTTAAGCTCAAACTCTACATCGGGAAACTCCATCTCCTCCGCCCAAACAATAGGGGAGCCTTTGCCCAAATAGATTGGACGCAATGTCTCAGGTGCCTCACCAATAACCGCAGGAACATTAGGCTTGATAATTCCAGCCTTTTCACCGGCAATAGCTTCAAGAGTGTTGCCCAGCTGTTTTATATGGTCAAAACTAACATTGGTAATTATGCTTACAAGCGGAGTTATAATATTAGTGCTGTCAAGTCGTCCGCCAAGCCCCGTCTCAATTACCGCCACATCAACCCCCATATCCTTAAAATATTTGAACGCCATAATGGTTGTAATCTCAAAAAACGACGGTTTCAACGACTCAATCAGCTCTTTTGCACCCTCCACAAAATCCACCACATATTGCTCTTCAATGGGCCTGCCGTTCACCCTTATTCTCTCAGAAAAATCCTTTAGGTGAGGTGATGTATATAGCCCTGTCTTATAACCCGATTCCTGCAAAACAGACGCAATGCTATGAGTAGTGGAACCCTTGCCATTAGTGCCTGCGACGTGGATTGTTTTATATGCTTTGTACGGCTCTTCGTATGCCTTTGCAAGAGCAATAGTAGTATCCAACCCCTCCTTGTAAGCCGCAGCCCCCACCTGTGAAAACATCGGGGTCTTTACAAACAGATAATCTAGGGTTTCTTGATAATTCATTATTCAAACTTTATCGCCCTTGCCGGTGCAATGTGTGATATTACAATACTTGGAATAAGCAGCATAAGCATAGCAGTTACAGCAGAAAGCACATTTAAAATTATAATGTCCCAAACATCAATAATAATGGGTACATAATCTACAAAATAAACGGTAGGGTCAAGCGGAATCACGTGGAAATAAATCTGAATCAAACATAGCCCTATACCCACCAGATTGCCCCAGAACAACCCCTTTAAAATAAGGAACAGACTTTGGATAAGGAATACCTTGCGTATGCTCCAATTCCTTGCACCTATCGCCTTAAGAATGCCTATCAGATTGGTCTTGTCAAGAATCAGAATAAGCAGACCCGATATCATGTTAAATCCCGATACCAGTAGCATCAGCACCAGAATAACCACCACATTCATATCAAGCAATTCAAGCCAGCTGAAAATCTGCGGATAAACCTCATTGATACTACGCACATAATATAGAGAGCCGTGCGGGTCAAATTTTCCGCTTGTAACTAAAAACACATCGTAGGTTATGTCCTCTAACTTAGTGTAGTCATCTACAAGAATTTCCAAGCCACAGTATTCATTCTCATTCCAGTTGTTAAGTGCCTGTGTATGACGTATATCCCCAATGATAAACAGTTTGTCAAATTCTTCCAATCCTGTTCTGAATATACCTGATACCGTGAATTTTCTAACCCTTATCTTCTCCTCAATGAAATATGCAGGTACAGAAGAGCCAACCTTCAGCCCAAGTTTGCTTGCGGTAGCCTCAGAAATCATAATGTCGTTAGATGGAATTGTGTCGGTGAAATCGGGGAAAATACCGTCTATAATGTTTTGTTTAAAGAAATCAAAATTGGCATTTGAGCCCCAACCTTTAAGCACAACCCCCTCAAAATTATCGGCAGTCTTTAGAATAGCAGGCTTGGTGCAGAAAAGCTGAGTGTGCATTACGCCATTTACGCTGTTTATAGAGTCTAAAAGAGTAGAAGAGAACGATATAGGCTCCATCTGATAGGTGTTGTTGTTCTCAAAAGATGTGATTTGAATGTGGCTTCCAAACCCTATAACTTTGCTTCTTACCTCCTGCTTAAACCCGATGACAACCCCCACAGCCAATATCATAACAGCAAGCCCCAATGCAATACCAATAATGGCAATAACAACAGCAGGCTTCTCCCGAAGCCCACTGCTATCTTTGAAATGGATTCTATTTGCTATCTTGTATTCCCACATAATCAGGGTCAAGGGTAAAGGGTCAGGGGTCAAGGACTTGTTCCTTGTCCCTTGTTCCTATTTTCTCCCAGGATATGCTTCCAGCGCCTTCTCAAGTACAGTAAGTGCCTTCTTTAGTTCCTCTTTCTCAAGTACGTATGCCACACGAACCTCGTTTCTGCCAACGTTGTTCATTGTGTAGAAACCACTTGCAGGGGCAAGCATAACGGTTTGTCCCTCATACTCAAACTCATCAAGCAGCCAAGCACAGAACTTATCGCTGTCGTCAATAGGTAACTTGGCAACCGTATAGAACGCCCCCATCGGGACAGGAGAATATACACCAGGAATACGGTTAAGACCGTCAATCAAGCATTTACGGCGCTCTACATACTCATTGTACATCTCAAGCATATAGTCAGCAGGCGTATCTACAGAAGCCTCTGCGGCAATCTGACCTATAAGCGGTGGGCTTAGACGAGCCTGACAGAATTTCATAACGCTCTCTTTTACAGCCTTATTCTTAGTTACAAGAGCACCCACGCGAATTCCGCACTCACTATAACGCTTAGACACAGAGTCAAATAGCACCACATTATCCTCAATTCCGTTAAGATGGAAAGCAGAGATATAAGGGGCACCAGTGTAGCAGAACTCACGATAAACCTCATCAGAGAACAAATACAAGTCGTATTTTTTTACCAAATCCCTAATCATATTCATCTCTTTACGGGTGTATAGATAACCAGTAGGGTTGTTAGGGTTACAAATAAGGATACCCTTGGTACGCTGAGTAATCTGCTCCTCAAACTTCTCAACCTTAGGCAGAGAGAAACCCTCTTCAATGGTAGATACCACAGGACGGATTACTGCTCCCGCACTAATGGCAAATGCTGTGTAGTTGGCGTATGCAGGTTCAGGAACTATAATCTCATCACCTGGGTCCAGACAAGACATAAACGCAAAGTTTACAGCCTCACTACCGCCACTTGTAACTATGATATCCTGCGGAGTTACGTCAATCTTAAAACGCTTATAATACTCAGCAAGTTTTACTCTAAGAGATTTAATACCGTCAGAAGGGCTGTATTCCAGTATCTTACGGTCTATGTTATGAATAGCGTCAAGTGCAACTTTAGGAGTGAGCAAATCGGGTTGCCCTATGTTAAGATGATACACCTTAATGCCTCTCTCCTTGGCTTTATCCGCCAATGGCACTAATTTACGTATTGGTGATTGTGGCATAAGTTTGCCACGTTCTGATGTTGTAGGCATAACAAAAAAAATTTTTGCAAATTTACTACAAAAACACCACAATATCAATTCTATTTCAAAAATATTACAACATTTTTCAAAAAAATAAAATAAGAGTGCAAATGTTTGCATTTGTCCAAAATATTTATTAATTTTGTTCACTTGATAAAATTTGTATCCGTTATGGAAGGTGAGTTTACAAAAGATGATTACGTATTCCTTAGAAGCAAAGGGATAGATAGAGAGTCTGTAAATGAGCAGCTTGCAGTGTTGAGAGCTGATAAGTCATACCCCTATATGGTTCGTACTGCCACCCTTGGCGATGGCATAAAACTCTATACTAAAGTAGAGGAGGAGGAGTACATAGAACTTTGGAAATCATTTTTGGAGAAAGACAAACAAATCTACCATTTTATTCCGTCATCGGGTTGTGCATGCAGATTTTTCAGAGAGCTATACTCATTCATGAATGCTCCATACGTAACCCCACAAACCAATTTTGAAAAGAATTTCTTTAAGCATCTTCAGAGTTTTGCTTTCTACAATGAACTCAATAAGATTTGCATTAATAAAGAGGATAAAGAGCTTACAGAGCTTATGGAGATGGGTAAATTTAAGTTGATACTTGATTACCTGCTTACAGATAAGGGCTTGGGCTACGGAAACATTCCACATGCACTCTTTAAGTTCCATACAGACAAGTCCAAGACATTTACCGCCATAGCCAAATATCTTCCTAAAAACATTGTTAAGTATTCTTCATCGTGGGAGGATACCCGTACACCCATTCAAGAGAGTCTTTTAGAGTGTGCAATGGTTAGTGGAGTAAGAGGTGGAAACATAAATGTATGCTACTCAGTAAAGCGTGAGGAACGTGATATAATTCAAGATTTTGTACGGGAATTCAAACTGCCTGTAGAGAAAAAATTCGGGCTTCAGTGCCATGTAACCCTTCCTATTCAGGATAAAGCCACCGATACCATATCGCTTGATTCCAAGGGTAATGTTTTACGCGATGAAAACGGCAAAATCATCTTAAAGGCATCGGGTCATGGTGCGTTATTCCCTAATTTATGTGACCTTCAGGCAGACATCGTGTTCTTTAAGAATATAGATAATGAGTCATCAGACACATTAAAGAAACTTACATCACACTATAAAAGGGTGCTTGCAGGCATTCTTATAAAGAATTGCAAGAAAATAAAGCGTTACATGCGTCTGCTTGATAAGGATGATGCTGACGATGACCAGCTGATTGAGATTATAAATTTTGTAGAGAACATACTTAATGTAAAGCGTCCTCAGATACTTAGACTCTCAAGAGAGGAGCAGATATCGTATCTTAAGAGCAAGCTTAACCGTCCGCTAAGGGTTTGTGGTATGGTTAAGAATGAAGATGAGCATGGTGGTATGCCTTGTTGGGTTAAAAACCCCGATGGGACACTGTCTCTCCAAATTGTAGAATACTACCAAGTGTGTGACAATCCTGAATATCTTAAAATGTTCAATTCCAGTACGCACTTTAATCCTGTAGATATAGTATGCTCGCTCACAGATTACAAAGGAAAACGGTTTGACCTTTTAAAATTTGCAGATTTGAGTGCATGGATACCTTACAATAAAACCCTTGAAAACGGTGAGACTGTACGTCGTCTTGACCGTCCGGGGCTTTGGAACG
>JAKSNX010000081.1 GCA_024405815.1 Paludibacteraceae bacterium
GTGTGGTTTAAGCACTTTGCCTACCACCGCTATATTTTCATCTACTCGTTCCATATATTTTAATATCGCCTTCGGCTCATTAAAATTTATATCCTTTTTTATTGGGGCATATCCCCAAACCCCTACGCTTCGCGTTGTTAAGGCTTTGCCTTAACCATGTTCCGTCTTCGCTCGGCATAACCCAAGTAAACTTGGTTCTGCACTCGCTCATAGGAACAGTCTCTGTCGCATTCCGCTCCACATACATCATACATCATACATCATACATTATTTTATATCCATTCTAACTCCTTCTGTTTGCGATTTAAAGTCTGGTGAATACATGCTCTCTATTGTTGCAAAACCCGCCGCAAAATCACCTGCAAGATTTGCATTTAACTGATATTCAAATACGTATGTACCTTTTGGCAATTCATCAAAGAATAAGTCTGTAGAGCAATCTTTGGTAGTCATATAATATACCAAACCGCTTTGCACAAACCTTCTTGATATTTGGTTTACAGGTTCAAGCCCTGCAGGACGTAAATCCTTTAGGTGAATAAACTCCATATCTCTGTCTGCTGTAACCACAAGACGCACTGTAACCTTGTCTCCAACTTTAATACCACCGTCAGTATCAATGTGTTTAAGCACTCCATCTTTCTCTACAAAATACTCCTTTTTAAGAGTAAGACGGCTGTCGTTGTGTTTTGCCACCTTATCCACATCTTCTGTATATTGCCAATAAGCGGCACCCAATGCAAGTGATTTGCCCGTTTTATTAACCTCTATTTCTGCCAAATCTTTCTTTAGTTCCGACCCTGTAAATGTATGGTTTATAAATGCACCCCACTGTGCTGAATCGCTATCAAGGGTAACATCACCCACTTTTACCACTATATGTGAATCCCCATCTGCTACAGAGTTACCTGCAAATACCAATGCTCCAAGTGCATCAGCTGTGGCAATGGAATTCTCCCACATATTAGCCTGCTTGTTATATAGCAACCACAGTTTCATCTTGGCTATTTCTTCTACATTGGGGCTTACTGTAGCAAATGCCTTAATATATTCTGTCTGCGTACTAATATTAGATGTATTTGGGAAATATAGCCCTAATTTAGGCTTATACACCATATATTTACGCAGATTGTCTATAACCTTGCCTGATAATTTAACATCGCCATCGGCAAAGAACACCTGTGCTATAACTGCTTGTGTAGGTAGTGAGTATTGAGCCCAGAACTGCTTTATACTGTTATAGTTATGGATATATGACTCTGTGTTGCGTTTGCCAATTAAAAGCATTGTCTTAATATCAGACGCAGTAGGCTTAATCTCGCTTTTCTTATCCTTTATATCTTGATAGAAACGCTCCATCTCACCACTTAGATAGTCTAATGCCTTTGCAAGCTCGTCACCACTATAGCCTGTCTTTTGCAGTTGCTCCGCCACAAATAGGGTTATATACTCGCTTGACTTACCTCCGTCAAACCAAGAGAAGCCACCATCGCTGTTTTGCAATTTAAGCAGTTTTTTGAGAATTTTCTCCCTTTTTGCGGATTGCTTATGAGTGTCAAGCAACGCTGTAAGTGAGTTATTACGTTCTGTCTCAAATTTGGCGTCCATTACCCAAGGCGATTCCTGCAAGAGTATGTTTTTAAGGCTTTCATTAGCACTAAGCGGCGATTCCACACTTTGCTCACCCTTTTTAAGGCGTTTAAGATATGCCTGTAAATCAGTATTAGTTTCAACCGCTTTAGATGCAAGCCAATTTACGTAGTATGACAAAGCATAATCCACGGCATTGTCATATTTAGGTTCTCCTGCGTATGGCAGCGATTGTAGTGCCATAGTGGCTGCATCGGGGGTTATATCTATAGTAAACGCCCTGCTAACCAATGTTTTGGAATCATTATTAGCAAATGAGTTAAAATTTAGAATAGTGTCTGCCCCACCCGATATGGCTATAGGCATGGTCTCAGTAACAAGTGTTTGCGATGAAAGTACAGGAATCAAATCCTCCACTCCGTCTGCCACCCCATCTGACTTTACTATAAGCCTAACTTTAAGCAAAGATGATGTAAGAGGCACATTTACAGCACACTGTACAGCAGTTTGGATATTATTTTTAATACTGATTGGCTGCGATACCTCTGAAATCACAGCACCCGATACGGCATCTGTAACGCTCCACATAGCAATGGCATCTACGCTTTTATCAGAAACATTATCCACTGTGGCAGAGAGCTTTGCATTATCTGTAGTACGCACAAATCGGGGCAGATTAAGGTTTACAGAGAGGCTCTTCATAGTTACTATAGTATCTGTAAGCACCGCTGTCTGAATCTCCTTGTTATATGCCATAAGCATTATTTTCCACGATGTAAGTGTCTGTGGTGCCTCAAAATCAATAGAACATTCTCCGTTATTAACCTGTAACTGAGGTATAAACATTGCTGTCTCTGCAAAATCAGTACGTAACGTAACAGAGCCGTCTGAACCATCTGAAATCTCTGATACATCAGGATATGCGCCATCTGCCGCCTCCTCCGCCTCTGTAAAACCATCTGCCATATCATCATTAATGGAACCAACTCCCCGTATCATAAGCATTGATTCTGGGGCGGATTTATACAAGTTCATACCGGCACGCATATAATAGTGCGAATCTTGGTCAAAATAGAGTTTAGGATATGCAAACTGATATTCATAGTGCTTAATATCCCCAGCATAAACCATACCTCTTATTGGTGAAACATACGGCACACTCCAAACAGGGGCATCAGTAAAACTCTTACGCACAGGATTAAAATTCCAATGGTTAGAGGCAATGGCATCAAGGCTTAAATCATACATGGCAACCACAGCCTCAGCACTCTTATCCTTGCCATCAACATCTTTAACACTGATGTTCCACTTATCTTTCTCTCCAGGCTCATACAGTTTTTTTATGTGTGAGAGCTCTATACTTAAATCCCTGCTTTTAAGAACACGATTCAGCGTAACGGATTTAACCACAGCCTTTCCGTTATAGATAGTGGTGAACACCGCTGTAAGCCTGTCACTGTAAATAGGCTTGTAGATTATCTTAAACCGCTTGTTTGCAGAGTTCATTTTCTCCACCTTACGCTCCACAAGTTTATCTTGGTCATAGAGTTCAAGCATGGTGTAGGTGCTATATGATGAGCCAGCAATAATAATGGCAATATCGCTGTTCTCACAATCTGTCTTTACCGGGATAACCCATTGCAGAGTATCTACAGCAGGTTTTTTATCGTTTACAGAGTAGGCTATAAATGTGGTCTTATAATCTACGGCTCGCCCTTTGGAATCCACTGCATTAAGCGTCAGAGTATATTTTCCACTCTTAAGAGCAGAAAATTTAATGTCTAATTTTTGCCCCGATGTAAACTCTCCCTCGTAAACATTAGAAGCTGAACACAGTGTGTATTTTCCGCATACGCTGACCTTATTACCAACACAATCATACGCATCGGGTACTATATCTTTAACTTTAGACTTATCCATAAGCTCATCTATAGGGCAAGAGAGTGAGAAATCGGCTGTTCCTGTAACTAAAGAATAGTTACACATTTGAGTCTCTCCTGCATTATCTGTTACAGAGACCTCTGTAGTAAGCCTGTAGAACGGATGACGGTTATCTGATGTAATCTCTGGCAGAAACTTTATGGTAAAGTTCCCATCGGGGTCACAAACAGCACTACCAGAGGCAACCACATACTTGGCTTGAGGTAATATACAGTTACACCAATGGTAATATACAGCAGATGATGTTACCTTATACTTTACTGTTGCATTTGACACAGCACTGCCCCTATAATAATTAGCATTACCGCTAACAACAATGGTATCGTTTATGGTCTTGGCAGAAGCACTGTCCACCTTAACCTCAAATGTAGGACGCTTGTACTCCTCCACCCTAAAATACTTGGAACCACTCTTGGTGTAAAGAGAGAAATTACCGCTTAACAGCCCCTCCGGTATAGTAAACTCCACATAGAAAGAGCCATAATCATTGGTCTTTACCTCTTTCTCCTCCACCACGCTACCGTTTGCGTCCATAAGTTTTACTGTAGTGGCAGTAGCGGCAGCCAAAGAATACTCATCGCCACGCACATTATATACAATGCCTTTTGCCATAATCTTCTGCCCTGGGCGATACACCCCTCTATCCATAAAGAATTCTGTATATGTATGCGGATTAAGAGTACGCTGCTGCTTATATCGCCAAATGGATTTGGCAGGATAGAACTCATCACCACCATATTTAAAGGTGCAGACTGCCCCTGTTTTTCTGTTTAACTGCACTTTTGCAACGCCATGAATATCTGTTTTAAGCACCCGATATGCACCATTCTTGCCCTCGTAAACCTTAACCTCCACATTATTAAGAGGCATACCGTTCCGTCTGTCAACTACATAGAACTCATAGCCACCATCTACAGCCTTATCCAATACAAAAATATCAGTAACAAAAAAATGATTTGACAGAGTGTATTTGGAATCCCCATTTGCAAGTATTTTTACAAGATATATGCCACAAGTGTCAATTTTAAGTTTATAGGCGTATGTATGAATATCATAATCTGCTGAATCAGGCAAAGTAATGGTCTCTGACTTTACCAATGTCTTATCCCCATCGCCGCTTTCAGAATAGGCGTAAGCACTCTGATTAAATTTGTAAATATTAACCTTAACGCTCTGTAAATTCTTGTATTTTAGCGTTATAGCCTCAGCCTCGCCAGAATATAGAAGATTAGAGGCGTTGCCGTCACTGTCATCATTCTCCATCTCAAGATACGGACGCTCCAATGTCTCCTTAACGTTAAAAATTGATGTAAGATACGGGTTATCGGGGTAGTTTTCTATAATCTCAACACAGGCATCGTGCTTGGCTTTAGGGCTTAATTTACAATGATTTAGCTCATACGCTTTTACATAAACATACAGTGGCGTGCCTTTGTAACTATCTGCAAAACCCGATGGGCATTCATCTGTGAAACGGTTTGTGTTATAAAGATATTGGCGGAACTGTGCGGCATCTTTTACTATCGGGTCATTTTTATGAGCCTCAATAAGCCTTGCATACAAATTATTTACCTTTACAGAATCGTCCTCAACCATTTTCAGAGCCTTATTCACAAGCAAATCGTACATGGTGGGGGTAAGTGCGGAATCCTTACCCTCTGTTATATTCTCCCTATAACCCGATGTGGAAGCCTTTAGCAACGCATCTTTGCTCTCTAACGCCTTATCCAAATACCAATTTATGGAATCCATAAAATTCTTACGGCTCCACTCCCTCATATCATCGGGTGCGGCACCATCAATATGGGTTCTGCCGTCTATGGCATAGCGGTTATTGTGGTAATACTCATAGTACATAGATGCCACCGCCATACGATACACACTACGCTCCACAGGGTCTTCTGTCTGCTCAAAACTACGTTTTTTCTCCTCTATAACACTAAAAAGCGAATCCCTATCTGTACGATAGAGTTGCTGCATCTCATCTAAACGTTTTTTAATGTTTACACTTACAGTAGAGGCTACCGCCACCAATGAAATCAATGCTAAGAATAATATTGTTGTCTTTTTCATGATTAATTTTATTTACGGATTTATGTAGATACCCTTCTGAAGGCTCATCAGAGTACCTACATAAATCCTTTTAATTCATAAATTTTATCCACATTCTTTGGAATCTCCTCTTTATAGTGTGTCACAAAAATTATTGACTTGTCCTGCTGCAACAGGAATTGGTTTATAAGATTCAGGCACACTGTCTTATGTGCAAAATCAACTCCATGGAATGGCTCATCAAGTATAAGCAAATCGGGGTTCTTGACTAAAGCCCTTGCAAACAGAAGCAAGCGTTGCTCTCCGCTTGATACTTTAAGGAATCCCTTGTTTGCTATGCCATCAATCCCCAAAATTCTCATCAACTCCATAGCATAACAGCTCTGCTCTGCCGATGGGTGGCAATATAGCCCCACACTATCAAAAAATCCCGATTCCACTACGCTCTTGCATGGCACATTCTCCAAATAATAAAGGTGCATCTCTGACGATGTAAACCCTATATGACGCTTGATGTCCCAAATACTCTCACCTGTGCCACGTTTGCGGTCAAAAAGGGTAAGCGGCTTACTGTACGCCTGTGGGTTGTCTGCAAAAATATAACTTAATAGTGTGGATTTCCCACTACCGTTAGGTCCAAGCAACGCCCATTTCTCTCCCTTTTTTATAGTCCAATTCAAACCCTTCTGATAAATAACATCGCCGTAGTTAATATCAAGATTCTCCATCTTTACAGCCACATTAAAATCTTTTGGCTTGGGTATTAGATTCTTAAAATCAAATTTGGCTACGGTTGGTGCCTCCTCTTTTACACCCAACCTGTCAAACTCAGATTTTAGACCTGTAAACTTGCTATTAAGTTTATCAAGCCACAGAATATTTGTAGTTATTTTAGGAATATCTCTAACCGTAGGCACTAAAAACATAAGCTGCACTCCATCATTACGCAGGCTCTCAAACACTCCGTCAAGCAATGCTCTTGACTCTACGTCCAGCCCTATGAAAGGGTTGTCAAATATAAGCATACGT
>JAKSNX010000082.1 GCA_024405815.1 Paludibacteraceae bacterium
TTGCCTACAGGCAGACACATTGCAAAAACCTGCTTTTGCTTACAGACCACGAATATGGTGAGCTAGAGGTAAATGGTGTGAAAATAACGATACAACCAGTGTACTATTATATAATATAGATTCTCCAGGTGGGGTTCCCAACTATATAAAAAACTATTGATAGCAAAAAAGAGAGCCTTGTCCCTTGTCCCCAAAAAAAGAGCCTTTCAATAAGGCTCTTTTTTTGTGATTAACGCATTACATAGACAACTATTCCGCTTTTATACAACGGACACTAAATGCATTCATTTTACTTTCTGTGTCGTCGAATTGAACCACTTTATCTGTGTTCCAAAGTTTTGCGATTGTTGTTCGAGTATTTTTAGCTGAATATGGAGTAGCGGTAATAAATGCAGCCACAGTTTTTATATCTTGTAAAGACTTCTCAGGAGGAGTATTTGCTGAAGGCCAGTTAGTAAAATAGACCTTACCCGCAGGTCTGGCTTTAAATCCATATAAATCCATCGCCCAACCATCAGTTTTCCAGTGTCCCACTTCATCATCTTTTAAGCAGAAAGCAGATACAGCATCACCTTGTTCTGAATCAATGAAATCCATTAGTGTCTGCCAATCACTTACGGTAGGAACACGGAATCCATCAGGGCATATACCCTGCCTATTTGATTGTTCTGACGTTACAGCCTGAGCCGCTGCCTTATCTTTATACCCTAAAGCAGATGCAAAGTTATATAGATAGCCATACGAATCTTTTCCAGTACCGTATGGATAATAATACGGTCCATACGGAGAAGGAGAACCTCCTGGAGCAAATTTAATCATATTAGTTCCATAGGATGCGGCAACTAATGTATCATACACATTACATCTCATATTTTGTTTAAGCCATTTCTGCTCACCTATTTTTATTACATCATATTCAAATCCGCAACCGTCATAAACTTTTTCTAATACAGGGTCTGGTTTAGGTTGCTCCTTTAACTCAACATATCTGTCGGCTTGTATTATTACACCTTTCTGAATTGTAGCACAAGAAGATGATATAACTACAGTATCGTGTAAGAGAGGTATCACCTTAGCGGTAAAGCCGTTCTTAAAAATATCAAGACCACCCGGTATGGCGAATTCAAACACAGAATATCCGTCAGGTCCTATCTCCACCCCATCACTAAGAATCATAGAAATAGTATCTTTTGCTACTCCTTCAAATGATATGACTGGGTCTGAATCATTAGGATTTACAGCGTATATACCGGCTATGGATTTACCATTGTTGTCATAAAGCTTAATCTCCGTAACCAAATCCTCAAGGTCTGATGTGATTCTCAAACGTAAAACACCCGTAAGATGTTTCATCTTAAAATGCAGCCCGTCTTTTGAAACTCCTACACCTGCCAATGCATCATTAGTTGTTGAAATTATATTGCTTGAACGTTTTTCAGAAAGAACGCCCCTAAAAGCAGACAACATTCCGTTTTCATAACTAGCAGACGGGGAAAAAGGCTTAGGAGACATACCTGGTTTTGCAGGTGGTGTATAATTAAAATAAGGATAAAGACTGTAATATGTGCTTGATGTTGGAAGTTCAACTTCAAATACTCCGTTGGTTGTGCCTTCACCACTTACTAATTTTGCTATAGCAGAGAGTTTTGCTCCCTCTTCACCACCTTCCACTGCCACTAACATTTTTTCGGTCTCACTCCAGAGAACATCTAAATTCTCATCAATAGAGACCCTCTCCCCTGCCCTCGCTGATTTATTCTCGTAAGAAACAGAGAATTGTAAGATTTGAGCATTTGAACTCTGAGCCTGACTTTCTATGGCAGGGTCTTTTTTCTTACATCCCGATGCTAAAATCACAAACAAAATTGGGAAAAAATATATATAAATTCTTTTCATATAAAGTTACAATTAATTTTTCTTGACACACCTGACACTTGCAAAACTTGAAGAATATGTGGTTTCATAAGTCACGCTAAAATTGCCGTTACTTCCATTTACGTGTACAAAGTAAACATGGTTAGCATCACTTGCTGTCGCTGTCATATACACCGCTTTTGAACCAACTTCATTTTCAGTATATACAGATCCTTGTGATGGATTTACTAATACCCAGCCATCTAAAGTAATTTTTAATTTAGCCAAATCAACGGAAGAACTATTTTCAAATAAATCTTCCCAATCACTTTTTGTTGGTATCTTGTATCCTGCAGGGCAAATTCCTTGAAGACTCACATCTCCAATTGTAAGTTTTTTTGCTTTTTCCTTGTCTGAATTTGCAAATGCCCTGGCTGCTGCTGTGTTATAAACATACCCTGTACCTCCTTTTGTAGTTCTGTATCTTGGATTATATGGAGAACTCCCATTTCCAATAGTACCTGTGCGTCCACTTCCTGACGCATATGTAATACATTCAAGATTTGAGTTCGTCCATTTATTTCCGTTTATAGTAATAACTTCATATTTATGTCCTTCTACATCAACAATTTCTTCAACTTGAGGAGTCTCCTTGAAATACGCCACAGCAGAACCACTTGTTGAGATACCATCACTCTTAATAGATATTGTTCTATTAGTAAGGTTGCTGCCAGAGTTAAGTTTAGCGGAACCATTAAGTTCCCAATGGTCAAACTCATAGCCGTCATTAGGTGTGGCTGTAATTTCCTGTGGTAATTTAGTTGTTACTTGAACCTGAGCAGGGCTGACAGAGCCTTGTGTGGAGTTATTGGATGTTACAGAAACCGTTGTTTGAACAATAAAGTTGGCAACAAGTGCACCCTCTGTCGCACCTCCATTACTCTTGAATGTGAATGTTGGTTGAAGCCTGTCAGAGAGAGATTTGATAATCTGTGTACTATATGTCCACTCTGTAAATATATAACCTGGATTTGCCGTTGCCGTCACTGTTGCTGTTTTATTAAAGTAGTCAACAGTAACTTGTTCTTTGTCAACAGTACCGTGTGTCACATCATCAACCATTACGTGGATTATAACATCAGCCGCCTTAAAGTTTGCTTTTACAGTGCCAGGCTTGCTTGTTCCATCACTCTTTATACCTATTATACTACTTGTAGTACTGCCCGAAGCAAGCATTGCGGAGCCTTCAAAAGTCCAACCCACAAATTCATAACCATCAAAAGTGGTTGCTGTTACTTGGGTATTTGATGATGAGGTTATATTACTAAATGACACAGACGCACCTCCATTAACCCTACCACCTTCTCCAGCGGTAACGGTGATAGTTGTTGGCTGTGATTTGAATGATGCAACTGCAGTTCCAGTATTACCTGTACCTTTACTCTTTATAGTTATAGTAGGAGATGTAGTTGTACCTGAAACTATTGCAACCTGAGTTGACAAAGTCCATTTTTCAAATGTAAATCCATCTTTTGGAGTTGCAGTAATAGTTGCTGTTTTATCAAAATAATCAACATCTACAGACTGTTTATCCACTGTACCTTGCTCAGTGTTTGCAGAAGAGACAGTAATAGTGGTTTGGCGTACTTTAAAGTATGCTAACACACTACCTGGATTAGTAGTACCGTCACTCTTAACTCTAATGGTGGCATCATTGACAGTACCCTCTGCAAGAACGGCTGAACCATTTAATACCCAATGGTCAAACTCATATCCTGCCTTACCTGTAGCAGTAACAGCAAGTGATTTTGTATCATCTACCTCAAGCTTGGAACGGTCTGTAGAACCTTGTTCAGAGTCTGCCGGACCAACGGTGATATAAACCTTGCCTACTTTAAATGATGCCACAGCACTACCTGGCTCTGCCGTACCATTACTTCTGATTTTAATAGTGGCATCAGTTAGGTTATAACCTGGCACAAGCAGAGCGGAACCGCTTAATGTCCAATTCACAAAATCATATCCGTTATTTGGTGTGGCTGTAATGCTCTCACTTGATGTTTCATACACAATGACTGATGTTGTGGAAACTGTACCATATTCTTCATTATCAGAAGATACAGTAATGGTTGCAGGAACTGGTGGTACTAAATTAACGGTGCGTTTCACAGTGGTCATACCACCTTTTTTTACAGGTGCGGCATCAACATAAATTCTTCTCACCTCTCCTACTGCAGACTCAATAGTTGCCACCATTCCGTCAGAAAAGACACCACATGGAACCATAAAGATGAAATCAGTGTATTCATCTGGCGTTACTCTGACACCATCGGGCATATTCATTGTTATAACAGAATCAGCCGCCTCTTCAGGCTCAAATACAATAGACGGCTCACTGGCGGTGGGGTCAACATAATATTCACCAAATAGTTGACATTCTGTCTTATCTTTTATGGAAATGCTTACCACAGCATCTTCCTCAGTACTCTTTAAACTTAGTTTCAAGAGACCTGTAAGGTGTTTGAACGTAAAGTGGTTTGTTTCATTGGCTTTTCCCACTCCGTGAAGGCAAGATGAAGGACGCCCCATATCTTCAAATCCCATTTCATAATTGCGTATATCATATAACTTATTGTATATGACAAGTGGCTCCTCTATGTCAGATGTTCTTGTAGCAAATGACGGTTTCCCTTGCTTTTGTGGCTCAGAAATGCAAGGATATATGCAATAAACAGGGTGAGAAATATCTGCAGGAGCCTCTCCTTCAAAAATACCCATAGTGGTACCGGCTCCTTCTGTCAAACTGAAATGATAACTACGTGCATTTGGTCTCCAATTTTGGGAACATACTAAAATCATATCAGCACCTTCCCAAAGCACGTTTAAATTATCATTGATTGTTGTCCTTAAGTTGGATGTCTGAGATTTCTCTCCTGCCGTAAACACCGTATGTACAAGATTTTCTGATGCTTCCTGCACAGGCTCCTTCTTTTTGCAACCTATCACCAGAATTATTAGCAATAGGATTGTGGCACTATAATATATTTTTTTCATTATTGTTTATATGGATTCTTAATATTCAGTAGGGTCTGCCACTATATCTGGCCAATCCTTTATAATCTCCTTAACAAGAACCATTGTCTGCCAATCTTTTGAGAAATCAGCATCTACCTTGAAACCAATATGGTCTCCAGGAAGAATTTTCTTGTTTGCTAATTTATTAAGGGGTATGGATTTAATGTTCAAATATGTACCCTCTGTGCTTGATATGAGACAAGTTAGGGTTATTGCATCATTTTCATCAAGCAAGTCTGTCGCAGGTATGACAAAATAGAATTTTGTATATTCTTCAGGTTCAATGGTCTCATCTATATCCTCCATATAGATGGTGAAATCCTCGTCATCAAGGTTACCTATGTATTCGGGAACACTCCATTTTTCACCCCCCCCACTATATTCAACACGATATTTGCCACATAAGGGGTAAAGTACTTGATTATCGGCCGAAAGGGTTATGCTATTAACCTGTACGGGCTGCGATAATGTCTTAACCCATATTTCAAGTATGGCACACAAATGTGTAAAAATGAAGTTGTCTTTATCTGTGGTATGTGCTACAGTGGGTAACGCCCTTGTGTTAAAAGAACCACTTCTGTAAGATTGTGTGTTTAATAAGGAATATTCAAAAATAGCATCACTGTTGTCAACAACACAATTCTCTGTATCAAAAATCACATTTGAGTCACTACTCTCTATTGACGGATAAAATGAAAAATAGTGGTCTCCTGGTACAATGTCACCCTCAAACATAGCATATTTCATACCGCCACCGCTATCCTTGCTTGAAAGATTGAATAACGAATGGTCGTATGTGCCATCTGATGGTTGTGTACTATACATTTGAAGTTGGTCTCCAGCACTCCAAAGTATGTCATTGTTGTTTGCGTCATACGTAGTTTTTTGGCCCGATGAACCAACTGCAAAAGTCAAATGCACCCTTTTTGATATATCGGCTTGAGCGGGTTTAACAAGAACCTTCTCATCCTTATCGGCAGGGGTATCAGCAGAAGACGATGAACCATTAGTAATACCTGGATTCTTCTCACAACTGATTAACGCACAAACGACAAAACAAGAAACTATAAAAATTCGCTTGCTCATTTTTAAGAAAGAATAAATGGTTTGTTAGTCAAGCATTTGAAGAGCAGACGTAGGAGCTGTTGAAAAACTGCCTTTTGCAACTGAAGCCGCTATTGGAGATTCAGTTTCCATTTCAACACAAATAAGTTTTGGTGAAGTGTACATTTTTTTAGTATTCATAGTATTTAGTATTTAAGGTTTTCTGCCAATGCCACAAAGATAATAAAATTATATCAATCGGCAAAACATTATGCAAATCTAATAATGAAAATTTCATAAAAATAAAAGAGGGTGACTAAAAAACTTTTTAGTCACCCTCTTTTATTTGGAAACATGGAGGTTTTTTAGTAGTTCTCTGCGTGAACTTCAAAGTACGCTTGCGGATGGTTGCACGTTGGGCAAATCTCCGGAGCATTGGTGCCTACAATAATGTGTCCGCAGTTACGGCACTCCCAAACCTTAACCTCACACTTCTCAAACACCTTGGCTGTCTCCACATTCTTTAGCAATGCACGGTAACGCTCCTCATGCTTTTTCTCAATGG
>JAKSNX010000083.1 GCA_024405815.1 Paludibacteraceae bacterium
AATCAAGCCCAGAATTTAAGTGGCTTTAAAAAGTGGTATGGTACACCCCACTCTTGCAGTAACCCTTTAGAATACAGTATAATAATGATTATAGCAAGTATAATAAGTACTGTAAGGGTGATTTTCCACCATCTGCCATGATGTTTTGGCTTAAAGGCATCCTCTCCTGCATATACAGGGAATTTTGCAAGTTGTGTAAGTGTATTTCCAAATGGAATATTAATTATCAATGCTGTATTCATAGCCCAACCATTAGCATTGAGGACTGGTGAAAGGTTACGTTTACGCAATTTAAGCCAAGCCATCAGCATTGCAGGACCAGAAATCAATAGCATAATAGCCAATATTGCAAGAGGCATCTGCCACCATGCAAGACTTAAGAAGCCCTTAACACAAGCCAACAAAATACCTCCTATGGCACCTATTGCCAAACCTATGGCTGCAAAGATACCACAGAACTTGGCTATATCAAATGGTTGTGCCGGTTTGGCGGCTTCGCCCGATGTTGCCTGAGCACCTGCATCTGATATTGAAGCGGTTGCATCTGATGTAACCTTGCTGTCTTTCTCTGCTGCAAATTTGTTTACTTGGTCTTCTATGAATTTAGCGAATTTTCTGTAAGGAGACCAGAATGCCTGGCGGATGCTTATCGGGTTATCAATGATTTTTGTTACAACTGCGTCCCAATCGTTGCCCTCACGGTCATAGAAAATAGCATTCTTACCTACATACAGGTTGCTTACATCGCCGTCTGTCATGGCAGCCACAATATTCATTTTAGCCGGCTTGCTCTTGCAGGTGCATTCACAATATATAAGGTATATACCGCTTTCGCCCGCTTGTGCAGACTGCTTGCCCATATCAGAAACATTTATACAAAGGTTGCAACTACGTTGGTCTATGTAAAGCGTACCTGCCTGGAACACAGATTTAGTATCTTGTGTAGGGGAGTAGAAATCAAGGAATGTTACATAGTTCTTAAGCAATGCAAATATATCTCTTACATAGTGAAGCATTTTATCTACATCACTTATTGCATTGGCTTCTGTCTCAAATGACTTATCCTCATCTATAAGTGCAAGAACCTTGTCTTTCTTGTTCTCTTTAACTATTTTTTTAACTAAATCGTATCCTAATGACTCTACTGCCACTCCGTCTTTAGCCCCAATCCATGCTGTGTATGGAGCAAATTTTGCGGCAAATGTACCCCATTGCTCAGCAGTAAGCACCTTAGCCTTAGGGAAATCAACATCTATCACAAGGCTCTTAAATGCAGCTACAGCGGCAGTCCATGCTGGGTTTATACCTTTATCAAGTGGCAACTCCGCAGTGGCAGATACTCTTGCAA
This sequence comes from Paludibacteraceae bacterium, assembly GCA_024405815.1. GTDB lineage: Bacteria > Bacteroidota > Bacteroidia > Bacteroidales > Paludibacteraceae > Enterocola. The sequence goes on from JAKSNX010000083.1 coordinate 1,349, forward strand.
GCGGATATGCCGCAATATCTTCGGTACTCTCCGCAAGGTTTTTTGCTGTGATTGATTGGAACTGCTCTGCCGATACATCAAGTGGAGATTGTGCATCGGAGTTAAACTCTGTAAGACGACAACGCATAAAGTAGTCATTCACCTTATCTTTTATAGCGTTGTAGGCATCAAGTGCGGCGGCTGTATTCTCTCCGTATGGGAAAATATTAGCCTTATCTGCCTCTCCAGCCTTTTTCCAAGCATCATATTTAGCACAAGCATCGTAGAATGCCTCTAACTTATCTGCATCTATACCATCTTTACCGCTACGGTCTGTAACACCACCTAATGTTGCTATAGCAGAGGTTATTATCTCCTTTAAATCATCTTTATCGGCAGTCTCAGGTATAATTACGCCATCGCCGTTCAATACTGTTTGGGCAAAAATGCTGATACTATCGGCAGTTTGGGCTATTGAAATTGAATCCTGCTCAAGTTTAAGGTCTTTAAGTATCTGCTGGGCAGACATATAGAGCCTCTTGCCATCTTCACTGTCCTGATTTATCTCTGCAAGTGGCAGTGTATCAGTTTGTTTTAGTAAATAATTAGGGTCTTTAAGCACAGATGAAATCCAATCTGTAGCGGCTATAACCTCTTGTACACGGATTTTTCCGTCACAGTCTGTATCAAGGTATTTCAATGTGTTTTGGTCAAATTCCAACCCCGATGTAGGCATAGACAGTACGCTCCACATTTTTTGGTCAAGTTTGCTCAGATTCTTAATATCCTTACCCGATGTAAGATTTACTCTGACATTGCCCCCGGCACTGATAAATTTCCAAGGTCCTTGGTTTACTTTAATTTTTTTCATAATTCATTTATTTTAATGTTAAGTAAATACATTATTAGATGCTTCGTTTCACTCAGCATGACGGAGAGAACGCTACTCCATATATTTTCATCTGCTTTACCATTGCAAGCAGACCGTTTGAACGTGTGGGTGAAAGGTGTTCCTTTAACCCGATTTTCTCTACAAAATATAAATCAGCCTCTGCTATATCTTTGGCAGGTTGGTCTGACATTACTGATATTAGCAACGACAATATGCCTTTTACTATTACTGCGTCTGAATCGCCTGTAAACACAATGTTACCGTTCTCTTTTTTCTCTGCATCAAGCCATACCCGGCTCTGACAACCTCTAATAAGGTTTTCATCTGTCTTCTTCTCATCGGGGAATGGTGGCAAGGCATTTCCTAACTCTATAAGGTAAGAATACTTGTCAAACCACTCCTCAAACGCTGAGAAATCCTCAATTATTTGGTCTTGTATCTGGTTTATGTTCATAATTATATTCGCTTCGCTCATATCCACACTGCAAATTTAATAAAAATTTTACAAACAAAATATACTAACCCGTTCCTCTATCAACTCAATGTATGCCAACTTAAGTTCTTCGCTCAAAAAAGAATCTTCTATTATAGTTTTCCATTTAGGAAGAGCTTCAAGTATCTTATTCATTAGATTTTCAGCAATTTTATTTGAAATTCCCAAATTAGCTGCAAATGCAATAAAATCCTGCCATTTCAATCTACTTTTTTTACCATTGACAGTCAGTGCCATCTCCTCTTTATCGGCAGGATTAACTATTGCGGCATTAAGCAAATCGTATGCAGGAGTAAGCATAAAATCCTTCTCATTTGTACTATATAAAGAGAAGTTCTTAAGATGCATATCGTTGTTTCCAGTTATAAAAGAGAACAATACTATCTCAAAAAAATTCACCTTGTCAAGATTAGGTTGGGCAGAATATTTTTCAATAGCCTTGCCTATCTGCTCGTATGAACTCCTATACTTATATTCCGTTTGACGCTCTGTAAGTTGGCAGAAATCCTCCATAGCAAGTTTACCAGAGATATTTCTGTCAATTCTCTTTGTTATATACCCTAACGCACCATCCTTCATTCTTATTAGTGAGTGTGGTACTGTCTGAATCTTGACGCACTCTGCAAGATGCATTGTCAAATCCTCTATTTCAGGCAACTGTGCATAATATTCTGACTGAGGCTTGAAAATATAGTCTCCCCATAACCCCACTATTGTGAGTTTCTTGGTTCCGTCTAAAGTGTTAAGATGCAATGAAAGTTTTGGCTGCACTCCGGTAAGTGTGGTTTGTGATTTTATAATACTAAGAGCCAAAACATCCATATCATCTTTAGTGTAGTCCAAAGATGGCACAACAGAACTGCCAAAAAACTTTTTAGCACACGATGTGTGAAAATCGTGTTCTCCGTTCTCTAATTCCTTATAGCAAAACAAACATTTACTCATCTTTGGAATCATTTATTTGCCTTACACTTACTGCCCCGATGCAATCTTTACAGCACAATAGCAGCAATGACATCCTATCAAGTATTGATATATCAGTATTCTTTATGGCTATCTCCAATAACCAACCCTCAGGAATAAGACCATCAAAGAATGGGAACAGCACAGCGCTATTATATTTGGTTTCTGACAATGGCAAGGTAAGACTTACAGGTACTGCATTGGGGGCTGACAAGTACTCCTTTTCATACTCAAAACTATACCCGTCATCCTCTTCTTTTAGAATACCTGCAAATGTCTCTTTGTAATATATAGCGGCTTGTCTCATTTATTATCAATTTTAGTGGCGGACAGTTCATAGCCAAATAGATTAAGCACTTGGTTCACCTTATCCATACGCACCGTATTCTTGCCCTGCTCTAATTCCCTTACAAAGCACAAACCCACTCCAGCCTTAAGGGCAAGGTCTGTCTGTGTCATATTATTTTGCTTACGCAACCCCTTTATAGTTTGTGTCAATGCTGTTTTAACCATAATTTTATATTATATCGACTGCAAATATACTAATTTTTTTCTTAAATTATATACTTTCTACTATATTTTTTTTATTTTACACACTAATTATATTAGAACGCATATAAAACAAGCGGGTCAAGGTTTTTAGAAACCCTGACCCACCTGATTCTAGTAGGACGGAAGTGGACTCACTGTCCACTATCCACTGTCAACTATTTTGTTACTCATTCAAAACCGCACGCACAGAGAGGCCGTTGTCGCGGATTTCGCTGCTATCGGTCTGATCGCCTGAGTAGAAGTACAAGGTGCTGGCGCCGTAACTGCCATATGAAGTGGAACTCCAATAGCAGCCGTAACTGCCTGCGTCGTGGACTTCGTCAAAGTAGTAGCCCGCAGCGGGGAAAAATACGGAGTTGCCGGAGTAGTCTCCCTTGCCTGTATATAATCTGCCGTTCTTGCCTGAAACAGTTGTCCACTCTGCAGTGCATTTGTCAAGAAGATTGTAAAACTCTTCCTGTGTAGGCATCCGCCAGTTGGAACCCCACAAGTCTGTAGCAGTATCATCTACTGTCTCTTGAGTGCCTCTGGTTACATTTCCTTTCCAAGCGAAGTAACCGCCGCATCCGTATGAGCCACTGCCAGTGTCCTCTCCTACGTTGTACTCAGCCCACTTAGGACCGTTCTCCCATAACTGAACCCACTTAACATCTATGTCGCCTGTTCTTTTTGCAGTACCTGTGGTTGAACTTGATGCCTTAAACTCCACATCATCTACTTCTAATGTCTTGCCCTTGCCTTGTTCTACCTTTTTGTCTGTTCCTGTGTAGTCTATGATGGCTGTCTTACCATCCGCATCTTCCATCTCTATTGTAAAACCAGATGAAAGTGCCTGCACATTTCCTGGTTCTGTCAATGCCGGCACACTAAAGAAGAAATAGGTGTATGTGCTTGTATTTAACGCAACTCCATCGCCTAAGTCCATTGTAAGAGAGGCACCGCCCTGACCGAGATAAGCACTTACACGACTAATTTGGTATAGAACCACCACGTATTTTCCCCATAATTTTGCATTACTATTTTTATCTTTGAGAACCATTGATGTAACGGTTGTAGGTGAAGTAACCTTGATTCCTACTCGCAACAATCCTGAGAGATTTTCAAATGTCAGATTCTTGCTTTCAGACCCGGCAAATAATGGCACCGTATTGGATGCATAACTATTTTCCACGTATGTTTGTGTGCTAGGCATATCAAACTCCAAACCAATATATGTAGTACTAATGTAAAAAGATGACGCAGGATATACCCCCAAATACTCTAACCCCTCTACGCTCTCTCCTGTAAATTCACCATAGTCCGTACCAGCACCTTTTGAAAGTGTGAACACATCACCACCTGTAGCAATTGTTGCTTCTGTAAATATTTTTATTTGGTCGCCTTCTGTCCATATAGAGTTAAGGGCTCCGTCAAGTCCAGTACGCTCTCCGCCCTGTGGAACAGCGTAGAATGTCATTGCTGTTTTCTCCGCCTGCTTTTCCGGTTCCTGAGTAGCGGCGTTCTCTTTCTTGCAACCTGTAAACATCATTGCCGCCAAGGCTAATGCCATTATTGAAAATGTAATCTTTTTCATAATTCGTAGTGTTTTTTGTTAGTTACTCTTGTTAATTAACTCCAACTGAAACTTCTAAGGTTTCCTGTGTATGGCGTTACGCCAGAGGTCTGCATTACGGGCATCTCTGCCTCCATTTTCACTTGCTCCATCTTGGGAGCGGAATAAATCTTTTTCTTCATAACATTTGATTTTAAGGTTAATAAATATTTAGTTAAACTCGTTTCTTGCTATTTCGTCATCCTGACCTCTCATCGTCATCCTGAGTGAAACGAAGGATCTCAAAAATATTATGAGATGCTTCGCTACGCTCAGCATGACGGGTAGGAATCACTGTCAACTGTCCACTGTCCACTAATTTATAACTCGTTGAATATAAGCAAATTACCCCCCCCATCTGCACGGGGAGGGTAATTCTACCTACATTTATATGTAAGCCGTTTCCGGCTTCTATGTCTTTTCATTGTATCTGATTATCGGTGGTAAATGTACGAATTATTTTTTTATTCTGCAAAATTTTTTATAAGATTTTTCGTCTTAAAGATCTCTCGCTTCGCTCG
>JAKSNX010000084.1 GCA_024405815.1 Paludibacteraceae bacterium
GGCAAGAAGTATGCGGCGACGGTCTTGAAGACCGTCTTTTCGCCAATTTCTTGCCCAAAACTTTATATCGGGATATGGGGCTACCGCTTCTAATCCCGCTTTTTCTATTTGCTCAAGACTTTTCCATCTGGAAGAGGCTAATGTGGTGGCTATAAGTTTAATGCCACGCTCCGCAGCCACTTCTGCGGTATGTTTAAGACGCATTGTAAAGCAAAGCAGACATCTTTCTCCACGCTCCTTGTCTAATTCGTGACCGCATACGCATTTGAGCCATTCTGTGTGGTCATAATCGCCATCAATATACTCCACACCTAATTTATCTGCGTATTTAATCAACTCATTCTTGCGTTTTTCATACTCTTCTATCGGGTAGATATTGGGATTGTAGAAAAACAGAACAGGCTTGAATCCGTTATTAAGCAACCACTCCAATATGGGGGCACTGCAAGGGGCACAACAGCAATGCAAAAGCAGTTCTGACGGAGATATTTGTTCTTGTTTTATCATAGATGGTGCGAATTTAATGTTTTTTATACAATTTTCAATATTTATTTGGTCAAAATAAAAAAAGATTGTACTTTTGTACGATTTTTGTATAATCGTTCATTTTTTATGAAACTCAACACAAGAAACAGCCTTCTGATAAGTGCAATAGAGCTATTCAAAACATACGGGTTCAGCAAAACCTCTATGGAGGAGATTGCAAAACTTGCACATAAATCAAAAGGGACTCTATATAACCATTTTTCTGACAAGGAGTCTGTTATGCTTAGTGTGATAGAAGATGAGATAAAGGAGATAAAAGGGACACTTGAGCCATTGCTGACCGCCTCTAAAAACATAGAGCAGTTCAGACAATATATGAAAACAAGAATGGAGAGCATTAGCCGTTATCCACTTTTCTGTAACACTCTTCTTGCCGACAACGTTTCAAGCGATTACTATTTTCTTAAATCAGCAAGAGATGATTTTGACAACTGGGAACACGATGCCATAAAAAACTTTGTAATTGCGTTCAAACCAAAACTAATAGACGCTGACGCATTGGCAAGTATGTTCTGCATGATTATGAAAAGTCTGGAAATGCAATTCTTTATAACAGGCAAATACAAGGATTACGCCTCTACCTACGATATTATGACAAATCTTTTAGCGGAAGGTATAGCCATTAAACTTGAGAACAAAAAACAATAGATTATGAACAGAGCCACATACATAATTACATCTTTATTGGCAGCACTGATATTATCATCGTGCGATGCCATTAAGCATAGAAAAGGAACGGAGCTGGAACCAATAGCGGTAACAGTTGTCGTGGTGCACGACACAGTAGAATCGGCACAAGTGCAGAGTTATTCTGGTAAGTTGGCTGAAAACCTATCAGCTGTACTGAGCTTTCAGACGGGTGGAAAACTTACAAAAGTTTATGTATCTGAGGGTCAGCGTGTAAAGAAAGGACAAACTCTTGCAGAAGTGGATAATACTCAGGCAAGTAATACTCTTAAAGCGGCGGAAGCGGCGTTAAAGCAAGCCAAAGACGGCTACAACAGACTTAAAACCGTATATGACAGCGGTTCTGTAAGCGAGGTTAAATGGGTGGATATGGAGACCAAACTTGAGCAGGCGGAATCAACAGCAAAGATGGCTCGCAAAAACTTTGATGATTGCACACTTAAAGCCCCGTTTAACGGTATTATAAGCGGCAAGGCTATGGGAATAGGAAGCCATCTGCTGCCATCGCAAGGCTTTATAAAACTGATAAATACAGACACAATGCTTGTAAAGATAGAGGTGCCTGAAAATGATATTTCCAAGATAAAAGAGGGGCAGAAAGCAGACGTAACGGTACTTGCACTGGACAATTATAAGGTTTGCGGCACGGTATTCAGCAAGAATGTGGATGCCAATGATTTGTCTCACACATACGAGGTTACAATTCTTATTCCAAACCCCGATGGGAAACTTTTATCGGGTATGGTATGCAAGGCTGTAATAAGAAACGACAACTCAAACAAGAACATTATAATACCATACGAGTCTGTACAACTAATGCCTGACGGACGTTATGTATGGTGCGTTGTAAACAACACATCTAAAAGAAAGAGAGTGGAGACTGGCGGTTTTGCTAGTGGCGGTGTTATAATAACATCGGGACTGGATAACGGAGATTCTGTAATAGTAAAAGGCAGACAGAAAGTGTATGAGGACGGTATTGTGATTGTACAATAGTACAGAATATGTATGATGTATGATGTATGATGTATGATAAAAAATGAATATTTATTTTAACGAGCGTAAGCGAGATTAAGGAGTGAAGCGACAGAGAACGATAGTTCTCCGCGAAGCGTAGGGGTCTGGGGATATGCCCCAGTAAAAAAGGAATATTTATTTTAACGAGCGTAAGCGAGATTAAAATGAAATTAGAGAGCAATAACATAGTGTCAAAGGCAATGAGGCAGCATAGCATAATTTTTGCTATTGTGCTGGTGTTGATGGTGTTTGGGTTCTACGGTCTTTTTGATATGAACAAAGATGAGTTTCCCCAATTCACCATAAGGCAAGGTGTTATTGTGGGTGTTTATCCCGGAGCCACATCGACTCAAGTGGAGGAGCAGCTTACCACACCGCTTGAACGCTATCTGTTCTCATTTCAAGAGATTGACAAAACCAAAACCTACTCCTACTCTGAAGACGGAATGGCGTATATATATGTGGATTTATCAAAAGATGTACACGATAAGGACGAGGTTTGGTCTAAAATACGCCACGGGCTCAAGGACTTTAAGATTCAACTACCTGCAGGCGTACTTGCCATAGCGGTTATAGATGACTTTGGAAACACATCATCATTGCTTATCACATTGGAATCGGCAGACAAATCGCCACGTGAGCTTGAGGATTACGCAAAACTGCTGAGCGATAGGCTGAACTTGATAAAATCACTTGGAAGAAGCAAAATAATAGGCTCCCAACATGAGCAAATCGGGGTATATATCATACCCGAAAAATTAGCACAATACGGAATAGACTCCAACGTGCTAATGGCAAAACTGTTCTCTCAAGGGTTCACCACCGTATCCGGAACAACAGATTTTAGCACTCAGTCCGCCCCAATCCATCTGCAAAAGGGATTTGTAAGCGAGGAGGAATTGGAAGAGCAGATTGTATATACTGACCCATCGGGACATATAGTAAGGCTTCAAGACATTGCCACTGTGGAACGTCACTACCCCACACCGTCAAGTTATGTGGTGAAAGACGGAAACAACACACTGCTGCTGTCATTAGAGGTTAGACCTGGAAACAATATTGTGGCTTTTGGAAAGGAAGTGGATAAAGTGCTTGATGAGTTCCGCACTACCCTGCCACCATCTGTAAGCATTAACCGTATTACAGACCAACCAAAAGTGGTAGATGAGTCTGTTACAAGTTTTCTTACAGACCTGCTTACATCTATAGGCATTGTAATTTTGGTAATGCTTATGTTGTTCCCCTTAAGGTCTGCGTTGGTTGCTGGTTCTGGAATTCCAATATGTACCGCTATAAGCCTGTTACTAATGTATATATGTGGTATAGAGCTTAATACAGTATCACTTGCGGCACTTATATTTGTACTTGGAATGATAGTGGATAACTCCATTGTTATTATAGACGGTTATATTGACCGCCTAAGACGTGGATACTCACGCTGGAACTCAGCAGTTATTAGTGCAAATGAACTATTTCCACCATTGCTGCTTGCCACAGTTGCCATTATAGGAATGTTTTTCCCTATAACCAAGACACTTACAGGCCCTATGGCTGACTTTATACAGTTGTTCCCTTGGACAGTAATGTTCTCTCTTGGGACATCACTGCTTTATGCCATATTGGTAGTACCGTTCCTTGAGTTTTTCTTTATTAAACCACAAAAAACAGGGGTAAAGCCAAGTGCAATAGAACGTACACAAAATATTTTCTTTAACTTACTGCAAAATGGATATGACTGGCTACTTAAATGGTGTTTTAAACACCCTGCTATAACATTATCTGTTGCAGGAGTCTCTATTGTGGCAGGTGTTCTCTTATTCCTGTCGCTAAATGTTCAGATGATGCCTAAAGCAGAGCGAAGCTGCTTTGCCATTGAGATTCGCTTGCCATACGGAAGCTCAATAGAAGAGACCGCCCTGATATGCGACAGCGTAGAGTGTATGATTAAGAAAGACAAACGCATTAAAGCAGTTACCAAATTCATAGGCAGTGGCTCTCCAAGGTTCCATGCGTGCTATGCTCCATCACTGCCACGTACAAACTACGCTCAATTTATAGTAAACACTACATCTAATGAGGATACTGAGAGTTTCCTTAAAGAATACACAGACTATATGTTTGACTATTTTCCAAATGCAAGCGTAAGATTCAAACAAATGGACTATCAGATGGCAGCCAATCCTATAGAGATACACTTTATGGGTGACGATTTGGTTGAAATTCAGAAATATAGCGACAGATTGGAGAAATTTATGAGGGATTCGCTGTACGAAGACCTTGACTGGATACACGCCACCACAGATGAAACACTGCCTTGTGTAAAGGTTACACTTAAACAAGATGAGGCGGCTCGTGTAGGTGTCTCTCCTGTATCGCTTTCTATGCAACTTGCAAGTTTTGAGAACGGGCAACCGCTGACCACTCTGTGGGAAGGCGACTACAACATACCTGTGGTGCTTCACATTGTAAAAGATGATGACAAGCACAACCTTACAGCATTAGAAAATATGCTTGTACCCACAGCTACAGGAACTTGGGTTCCTCTACGTCAGATTGCTGATGTTGAACCCGATTATCAGCGTGCCTCCATTCAGCACAGAAACGGTATGAGAGCCGTGACCGTATCTGCCGATTTGGAGTTTGGCAAGAGCCAACCTGTCCCGATGGGTAAAATAAAGAAATATCTTAACGATAATATAATTCCTAACCTGCCTTCGTCTGTTCAAATAAAATGGGGAGGGCTTACAGGCATAAATCAAGACCTTATTCCCGAAATTATGCTTGGTATAGGACTTGCCATTGTGGTAATATTCGCTTTTCTACTCTACGATTTCGGGAACATTGGTCTTGCATTCTTGTCGTTATCTGCCACATTACTCTGTTTCTTTGGGGCATTCCTTGGGCTAAAGATGTTTGGACTTGATTTTGGTATAACATCGGTGCTTGGAGTTGTAAGTCTTATAGGTATTATTGTGCGTAACGGAATAATTATGTTTGAGTATGCGGAGGAGTTGCGTAAAAAAGAGAAGAAGAGTGCAAAAGAGGCCGCATTCCTTGCCGGCACAAGGCGTATGAGACCTATATTCCTAACCTCTGCTACCACAGCTTTAGGTGTGGTTCCTATGATAATGAGCCAAAGCACCCTATGGATGCCTATGGGTGTAATTATATGTTTTGGAACTGTGTTCTCTTTAGTCTTAATAGTAACAATATTGCCTGTGGCGTACTGGAGAATATATAAATGATGTATGATGTATAATGTATGATGTATGAGTTTAAATATATAGTATTTTTGTTATTCGGACTGGTTTCAGCAGTGTCGTGGGGGCAGGGGTTGTCATTGGACTCTTGTCTGAGACTTGCCGTAGCCAACAATGCAGACATAAAGAATGCTGAACTTGCCGTTAAGGAGGCGGAGCAGACCAAGAAAGCCGCCCTTAGCAAGTATTTTCCTACAGTAAGTGCGTCGGCTGGAGCGTTCCACTCAGATAAATCATACATAGAATACGGAATAAGCGATATCAGCCACGATGGACTGCGTAATGTTCTGCAAAACATTTATGATATTGCCCTTAAACCGTTTGGAATTTCAGACCATGTGGATTTCTTAGAGAAAGGTGTAGTTACCAATGTTTTAGCGGTGCAGCCTATCTATGCCGGCGGCAGGATTGTTACAGGAAACAAACTTGCAAAACTTGGTATCGAGGCATCTACTTATCAAAAGCAGATAGCGGAGCGAGACCTTCTACTTGATACAGAGGAGTTATATTGGCAAACCAAGATGCTTGAGGAGAAGCTAAAAACGGTAAACTCCGTATTGGTATTGCTTAATAACCTTGATAAGGACGTGAGGGTGGCTCTACAGGCTGGTCTTATAACAGAGAATGACGGGCTTAGGGTTAAACTTAAGATGAATGAGATGAAATCAAATGCCATAAAGATAGAGAATGGCATAAAACTGTCTAAACGTGCACTTTGCCAAAAAATAGGCATGGAATTCTCAGATTCCATCTGCCTTACAGATACCATTGGAGAGGTTACATCGCCGTGGGAACTGAAAATGGACAATACAG
>JAKSNX010000085.1 GCA_024405815.1 Paludibacteraceae bacterium
GCGGAAGGAGGGGGATTCGAACCCCCGGTACGGAAACCCGTACGTCAGTTTAGCAAACTGGTGGTTTCAGCCACTCACCCATCCTTCCTTTTTTTTGCGTTTTGTGCTGAACTTTGCAAAACTTTTCTTAATTTTGCGAGTGCAAATTTAGTCATTTGATTTGACATATTAAAATTTTAATGAGAAAAAATACAAAAAACGGTTCTAAAAAATCAAAAAGTGCATCTAAATCGCATCTGAAAATATCTTTGATTATATTTGCGGTGATAGTGACGCTTGGCATTATAGGTATCGTGGCGTATAATCTGTTGTGGAAGCCAAACATTAACACAGAGAGTGGTAAGTATAAGTCATTCTATGTGTTACAGGGAGATACATGGGATGATGTAAAAGTAAAACTTGATTCTATGGGTCTCATAAAACACGATTTGGAGTTTACTAACGCCGTCAGTGTTTTTGCAAATGGTGAGATGCCTCAATGTGGTTTTTATTCTTTGGAACCAAACATTTCTAACCGTTCATTCATTAACAGATTATCTTACGGACTGTCAAACAAGATGCCTGTAGAGATAAAAATGACCCGATACACCCGTTGGGTGGCAAGGAATCTGAGCCGTCAGGTTGCGGCAGATTCGGCATCGCTATATCGGGCTTTTATGGCAGATTCCACGCTACATAAGTTTGGGGTTACAAGAGAGTCATCGTTGGCTATGTTTGTAAGGTTCAAGAGAGAGGTTAATTGGTGTACTGATGCCGATGAAATGGTGAATATTGTGTATGATGAATATAATAAATTCTGGAATGATGACCGCCGTGCCAAGTGTTATGAGGTAGGACTTACACCCATACAAGTAACCATTTTAGCATCAATAGTGGAAGAGGAGACCAATGACTATGATGACCGCCGTATGGTAGCCGGCGTGTATATGAACCGTATGCGTAGGGGAATGCCTCTACAGTCTTGTCCTACAGTGCGTTATGCGTGTGGAGATTTCTCTATTAAAAGAGTATTGAAGGCTCATTTGGAGATAGACTCGCCGTATAACACATATAAATATCAGGGGTTGCCTCCCGGTCCAATCCGCATTCCGTCAGAGAGGGCTATTGATGCTGTGCTTAATTATGTACACCATAATTACTATTATATGTGTGCCAAATCAGACTTTTCAGGTGTTCATGATTATGCCACTACATTTCAGGAACATTCACATAATGCACGTAGGTATCAACGTCAACTAAATAAAAGGGGGATAAAGTAATGATAAAAAAGTATATAGTAATATTTATCGCCGCCACTATGGTTGTGTTTTTTGCCATTGATATAGTGGGAACAATACAACTTTCAAGAAAGAGAATAGCACTTGACAGATATGGAACACATATCGGGTCAGGCAATATGTATTATAAACGTGATTCGTTAAATTTTTTGTATGATATAAGTACAGGAGAAGTCAAGATTGACTCTATAGATTGGATATACGTTGAAGATTTTGACACGTTAGCCATATTGGCAAAGTATAATAAGCGTGCGTATTTCAATATAAACACAGGTGAACTGCTTACAGACATATCAGGTGATAAGGCTTGGGCGTTTTTGGGTGACAGAGGCGTGATGTCTATAGGAGACAGTATTACAATATATAGGAGAGATGGTTCCGTAGTACCATCATCACATATACACTATAGAAATGAAGTGGAAATGACTTTTAGGGGCGGAGCCTTGATAGTTGCCGGCGATGACTCCTTATACGGTCTGATTGATACAGCCGCCCAATGGATTCTTCCACCTGAGAATGTATATATTGTTACCGATACAGTCAGAAAGTTACATATAGCCAAGAAAGACAGTCTCTTTAATATATATGATTACAATATAACCCCGATTCAAAACAGAATAGATACAGTTGCACTTGTTAAATTTATTAGAGAAAATTATGCTGAATAAACTTTATAAAATATCACTCGTCATAATAATAGCGTTTGTATCGCTGTCTCTGCTTGAAGTTATAATACTGCGTTTTGAGCCTGTTCGCAGGACACCTATTATGTATATCCGTTATGCGGAGGCAAAGATATTGGGCAAGGAGTACCATATAAAACAAAAATGGGTGCCGCTTGAAAAGTCATCTGTCAATTTTACAAATGTGTTGCTTGAGAGAGAGGACAGCACTTTCTATAAACATCACGGATTTAACTTTGATGAAATTAAGAGAAATTATAAAGAGAACAAGCGAGTAGGCTATTTGGCAGGTGGAGGCAGTACCATTTCACAACAGACCGCTAAAAATGTATTCTGCACTTTTTCAAGGACATACACAAGAAAGGCGTTTGAAGCGTATTTTACGGTTCTTATTGAACTGATTTGGGGAAAGGACAGAATTTTTGAGGTATATAAAAATATAATAGAGTTAGGTGACGGTGTATATGGTATTGAGAGTGCGGCTGAATATCACTTTAACACTACGGCAGAAGAACTGACAGAAGAGCAGGCATCGGCATTGTTGTATATAATGCGGGACCCATTATATAGGAAAATACAAATTGAATAAAAAACTTAAGATAAGACATAGAATCGCTATCCTTTTGGCTAAGTTAACCAATCGGGTACTGAAATTATTGGGTAAAAACGGTGAGGCGTTACCTGGTTTTATTGCACTGAAACTTTGCCCCGACATATTGTCGGTTCTTACGTCTGATTTGAGATGTATATGTGTTACAGGTACAAACGGTAAAACCACAACAACGCATTTTATACGTGTTATAATGGAGAATTTGTACCCCGATGCTGTGATGAAATCAATAGAGGGTGTCAATCTGCCTCAAAGTGTGGTTTGGGATTTTATTAAAAACGGAGACCCCAAGTGGAAATATGCCGTTATAGAGTGTGATGAGGATTACACGCCGGTTCTTTTCAAATCAATAAAACCAGATATAATTGTAGTTACAAACATATCAGAAGACCAAGTAAGCCGGTTCCCGTCTGTTGAGTACGTAAGAGACCGTATAGATACAGCCATTGCCACTACGCCGGACAGCGTTCTATGCTTGAATGCTAATGATGAATTGACTATGACGTTAGCCCAAAAATGCACCAACACAGCACTGCTCTTTGGAAAGGAGTCTGAAACATCGGGGGAACTAAAGGTAAGTTGGAACGGAATATCTAAAGCCGAAGGAGAAGGGCAGAGATTCTCATTGCAGTCAGAAGATGGTGAATTTAATGTGAAATTAGCGTTTCCAGGTAGTTATAATGCCTATAATGTAATGGCGGCATTGTGTGCATGCAGTCTGTACAGAAAAGATATGGCAAGTTGTGCCTCAATGTTAGAAAGCGTGCAGCCCTGCCCATCCAGAATGGAGACGATGAAAATGGGCGGTGTTCCTATGCGTACCATTTTGGTTAAGAATGTGGCATCGTTTGACGCTACTATAGAGTATATATCCACAGTAACAAAAGCAGTTAGGTTAGTGATAGCACAGGCGGCGGAGATTCCTGACGATATGGATACCGCATGGGTGGCAAAAGTGAATCTGAAAAAACTAAGAGAGAGCAAGTTTATAGAAAAAATATTTGTTACGGGAACTTGTGCTGAGGTATGGAAAGGCCATTTGTACAAAAGTGGCTTTACAGAATCAGATGTTTGCGTAATCCATGATTTTGACACTCTTATGAATGAACTGATAAAACATGAGAGTGAAGTTATATGGCTGCCCTGCTACTCTGAATCTTGCAGAATAGATAAGGAAATCAGTCTTTGGAAAATTAGGAATTAATCATGCATGTTGTAGGTGTAAACGGGTATTTTAAGGGTATGACAAAGCCTGAAGAGGAATTGTCTGCCTTATGGGATATGTATGGAGTGCAGATGGTCAATAAACTTAACGGCTCATTCTGCTTCTGGATGACAGACAATGCCACAAATGAGATTTTTGCCGCAAGGGATATGCTTGGTACCAGACAGTTGTTCTACACTTTTACAGAAGATAACGTACCACTGTGTGGCACATCAATCCTCAATCTCTTAAAACTTACAGGTAAGGATATTAAAGTATGTAGGAATGCGGTTGCGGAGTATTTGGATAAAGGATATATTTACGGGAAGGAGACAATTTTTGAAGGTGTGTATAAGTTGGATTCGGGTTCATATCTTCATTATAGCAATGGCGTTACAGAGTGCGTGAGATATTTTAACCCTTCATTTGAGAGAGATAACAGCATATCTCAAACCCAATGGGAAAATGAGTTCTACAATATAACAAATGCCGCTATTAAAGCGGAGAAGTGCAAAAACTGTTTCCTCTCATCAGGCATAGACAGTGCCTATATTGCCGCTACTTTGCCTGCTGCCAAAACTATTACAGCAGTATTCAACAATCCTGAAGATGAGAGTGAAAAAGCAAAACAAACGGCTGACTATCTGTCGGTTCCAAATATACAGATTCCATTTTCCGCTAATGAGTTCTTCTCTGCTGTAAAAGAATCTCAGATATCAAGGGAGCAGCCTACGGCAGACCCTTCATATACATTCACATATTTGTTGCTTAAAAAAGCCGCAAAGTATTGTGATGCAATTTGTTCAGGAGAATCGGCTGATGAAATGCTGGTAGGATACCGCCGTTATGAGGTTAAGGGTCTTACTACGGAAGATATAATCAAACTGCAATGTACTGACATTAAGGAGTTATTGGGAGATGATTTTTTCCCAAGTCTGGAGGCTGGTATGAGGGCGTTTGGCATTGAAGTTCACTATCCATATGCAGATAGGGCGGTTGTTGAGTTGTGTATGAGAATGCCTATTGGGTGTAATTTATCAGATGTCTCTAATAAGACGGTATTAAGAAATGCGGCTTCACGTGTATTACCACACGATATTACCAGCCGCAAAAAAATAGGCTTTTATTCCCCTCTCAAACATTGGATGGAACAACCTGAATGGTCTGATTTAATAAACAGCACATTAAATGACGGCACATTTGATATGCTGGTAGGGAAAAAAGGCGCCGCCCAGTATTATATCTCCTCTAAATTTTGGAGAGAGAGATGGAAAGCGTTTGCCTTAGTTGTATGGTATCACGGCATTATCTTATAAACAGCAACTCCCTGTATTTAGGCAGACTCCACATACTGTCATCAACCACTAACTCCAAAGCATCAATAGCATTACGTATAGAGCTAAGATAGGGTAGAACCGTATTATGATATGCTATAGCCTTAGTTCTGCCGTCTGTAAGACCATTTGCAACCTTGCGAGCCTCTGTCATTGCATCACTCTCACGCTTAATAAGTTGTATGTGGGCGGCAATATTCTTAATAAGGTCCAAATCCTGCTCAGATAGTTTTGCCGCTTCATCAGCGGGGAACACCAATTTCATACGTGCCACCTTTTCAAGCAAAAGTGATTGATACTGAGATGCTACAGGAATTATGTGGTTCATAGCCATATCACACAGCACACGAGACTCTATCTGAATTTTCTTTGAATAAACCTCCCATTTAACTTCATTGCGTGCCTGAACCTCCTTTTTTGTGAATATGTGCATATCCTCAAAAATCTTCAGACTCCGCTCTGATGTATAAGCGTCAATAACCTCAGGAGTGCTTCCGTTACAGTCAAGCCCACGCTTCTTTGCCTCCTCTTTCCAGGCATCGCCGTAGCCATTGCCGTCAAAACGGATAGGCTTTGACTCCTTAATGTATTGCTTTACAATCTCTAATATGGCTTCTTCCTTACGTTTGCCTTGAGATATAAGATAATCTACAGATGCTTTAAACTCAGTAAGTTGTGCCGCAACCACAGAATTAAGAGCTATAATGGCACTTGCACAGTTTGCAGATGAGCCTACGGCACGGAACTCAAAACGGTTTCCAGTAAATGCAAACGGCGATGTACGGTTTCTATCGGTGTTGTCAAGCAGTACCTCAGGCACATTTGCAATGCCAAGGCATATATGGCGTTTGTCTTTAAGTGTAATTTCATCACTTGTGGTGTCATCAACCAAATTATCAAGGATTTGGGAAATCTGACTGCCAAGAAAAACGGAAATAATGGCAGGAGGTGCCTCATGTGCCCCCAAACGATGCTCATTCTGAGCAGTCATTACAGAAGCCTTAAGTAGGGCATTGTTCTTATAAACAGCCATCAGTACATTTACAAGAAATGTTATGAATTGAAGGTTCTCCTTTTCATTCTTGCCTAGTGTAAACAGCCCGATACCGGTATCGGTGCCAAGAGACCAATTGTTATGCTTACCAGAGCCGTTGACACCAGCAAAAG
>JAKSNX010000086.1 GCA_024405815.1 Paludibacteraceae bacterium
CTTTTTCTCGCAAGATACAGAGGCCAGCATCACTAATGCCGCCACTAATGTGTAATAAATCTTTTTCATAATAAATGTGTTGATGTGCAAAGATACAAATTTTTTTTACAGAAAAAAAATAATATGTAAATTTGCATACTCTAACACAAAAGGGGGTTACATAAGAGTTACGGCAGACAGAAGATTCTTTTTCAATGTTTCAATATTGGGAACGGAAACGCTTTTTGCCTTAGCTGATTTTACAACCTCTGTATAAATGTACTGAATCTCCATTGGTTTATGGTGTATTAAATCACCATACATACTTGGCATACATGGTTCCATATTTTCTGTAATAGACATCACCTCATCTGCGTATGCTCTTGTTAGTTTTGCTCCGTTAGCTATTGCGGTATCAATAACCTCCAACATAATGTTGTATGCAAGCCGTCTTGATTCCGCATTAGTCACAATCTCTTTTGTGTTGGCACCCATCACCGCTGACAATCCGTTCATAGGCACATTGCACACAAGTTTCTTCCATCTTTCTGTATTAAGGTCATTAGTCAGTTCTGCCTTTAATCCTGTAGAGTTCACATCATTACAAAATTCTGTAAGTTTGTCATCCTTCCCCCGATACAAACCCACCTTAATGGCACCTGAATTTGTATGAGTTATCTCAGCAGGTGCTGTTTTGGTTGCTGTAGCAAAAACAATACCGCCGGCAATGCTAACGCTATAGGGTAGCTTACCTGCTACAAAACGTTCCATATTTATTCCGTTCTGAACCAAAACAACCGTGCTGTCAAGTTTAAGAATAGGCTTTATCATGTTTGGAACCTCATCTTCACAAACGGTCTTTGTTGATACCAAAACCACATCACACTGAGGCATAGCATCTGTGGTGTTATATGCCTTTATATCCTTTAACGTAAAGTTTCCCAACTTTGAGTTTATGGTAAATCCATTCTTTTTTACATCGTTGTAGTCAGAATGGAATAAAAAGTGCACCTCATAGCCGTTGCGGGCAAGCATACCCCCAAACAATCCGCCAATTGCACCCGTTCCTATTACAGCATATTTCATAATTATTTATACTATTGACTGCAAATAGCACCAGCAATATCCATGCCGGTGCTATTGAAATAAATTTTATTGTTTTTACGTTAGTTTACTGCAAACCTAAATCCTTTTTTACGTCAATGGAATAAACTTCAGACATATCATCCCTCATATTAAACAGTATGGTCATCTCTTGTGGATTATATACGCATGACCAGTCCGTCAACTGATTGGCGTTGTTCATACCAAAGTTACCCAATTGCAGGCACTCCAACGCTTGAGTCTCTGACATAACAGGAGAGTAGCCGCTCATCATCTTATGAACACGTGTCTTTTGAGTGAATTGGTATTGCCAAAAATCTGTAGCGAAAGTGGCGGTTGCCTCAGGATTGGCATAGTAGTTCTCTATACAAAATCTTTCATACGGAACTTGTATGGGAGTTGCGTGCGTTGAAATAAAACGGTTATCCTCATCCAAAACATAAAGTGTGTCTTTCCAAGTCTCATTTACTTTATCGTAGCGGTTCCAATATTCAAAGATACAAAAATCATTGTTAGCATCAGCCACAAACCAATGAATATTGGTTCTTGGCACAAGATTGGTATAGTCGTGACTTTTGAACAGCTTTTCTACGTCCTTGACAGTTTTGCAGGTTGAAAGTATCTTATGATGCAAAGTGGACCAAACCAATTGTTCCTTACCTGTATGTTGGTCAATGGCTATAGGACGTTTGGTATCATTAGGATATTCTATTTCATCAGAATCCTGTTGGTTGTTAGGCAACTGATATGCCGCAAGACATAATCCGTGTTCATTTATGCCGTCCATAATGGTCATATTCTGACGAAGCAATACTGTAAGGTCTAGAGTAGGGTCAAGCAAACTGCCGTCATTATCGTATAACATACTTCCGTTCCAACGCTGAACGTATGAAACGTTTGTGAATAAAACGCTTTTATACTCATTAGGGCGAGGATTTTTAACAAACAGAATCACCATAATACCTGGAATACCATCCAGGTTTCTACCAAAGAGCAGTTGCCCTTTCTGATTTTTACAAACAAAACCGGAGCAGCCCATTGGTGGGTCTATATACTCCCCTTGAATCATGGGCTTGTTGAAGAATATCTCATCTACGGTTTGGTTGAAAGCATTAATTCCTTCAGGGAAATGCACTGGAAAGCGGGAATTCTTATCACTGTTAATCAGTTCTTCCCAAGGGAACTGAACATCATAGTCCATATAGAATACATGGCCTCTTGATACGTGACGCAGAGATTTCAGGGTTTGTGCTGAATTCTTCAACTTACATATATCAAGTTGCAGTTGGGACTCCTGTACAAACTCCTTGCCGTTAGAGCGTACATCCATTGGATTGTTTATGCCATGAGAATAGGAGCCTGGCTCCCCTCCATTGTCCTTGCACCCTGCCAACATAATGGCTATAACGGGTGTCAGAATTAGTAATAGTTTTTTCATAATTGTTATTTTGTTTAGTTATTTTCCTGTACCATCCCTAATTATTGTAACTTTTATGTAACCACCTTTTGCGTTAAGGAACGTAATGCTGTTTGCCGTATCTTTCTCTGATGTTGATGGTGCTGCTGTCACCAAAATGACTGTATCCTTATCACCTCTATACGCTGAAAGGGTACACCAATCCTCTTCTACTGTCGCTTCCCATAGGTCTGACGCTTTAATTGTTAATTCCCGTGTGCCGCCATCCTTTGTAAAGCTTAACGTAGTAGGAGTAATTTTAAACACATATTCAGGTTCCTTACTGTCTTTTTTACACGCACTCAGCATCAGCAATGCTCCTGCTAATGCAATTGAAAATAATTTTACTGTTTTCATACTTTATTTATGCAAAAAATTTTAATAAAAATCAAAGTCACTTAACCACTACAAAGTTAGTTGTTTTTCCAAATTATTGTATAACTTTGTGTAAAAAAATTTCATTGTGTGAAAAATTTTATAGCGTGGAAAATTTTGACGACATAATAAACTTGCCGCACCATACATCAAAGGTGCATACCCCTATGTCAAGAGAGGCAAGGGCAGCCCAGTTTGCCTCTTTTGCCGCATTGGGTAGGCTCAATGATAAAGAAAACCCCGATGCCAACTAAAACATACATAGCAATAGACCTGAAATCTTTTTTTGCCTCAGTGGAGTGCGTGGAGATGGGGCTTGACCCTCTTGTCGCCAAACTTGTGGTGGCAGATGAGAGCCGTACAGACAAGACTATATGCCTTGCCGTATCTCCGGCACTGAAGGCTTACGGCATAGGAGGTAGGGCAAGACTGTTTGAGGTGAAACAGCGGCTGCGTGCAGTTAGTGATAAACCTGTGGATTTTTACATAGCCCCGCCACGTATGGCACGCTACATTGAGTACAGTAATCGTGTGTATAATGTGTATTTAAAATACATAGCACCTGAGGATATTCATAGATACTCAATAGATGAGGTTTTTATTGATGCCACTGATTACATGAAACTGTATAAACTCAGTGCCAGAGACCTTGCAATGAGAATGATTCAAGATGTGCTGACTACAACAGGTATAACAGCCACAGCGGGTATTGCGGAGAATTTATACTTGTGTAAGGTTGCAATGGATATTGTGGCTAAGCATATACCTGCCGATAAAGACGGAGTACGTATAGCGGAACTTACGGAGATGGAGTATCGCCGCACGCTATGGAACCACACGCCACTTACAGATTTCTGGCGTGTAGGCAAGGGTACAGTAAACCGTCTTGCCCCTTACGGAGTACGCACTATGGGGCAGTTGGCACGTTTCTCCATAGAGAATGAGGATACACTATATAGGCTGTTTGGTGTAAATGCTGAGCTCCTTATTGACCACGCATGGGGTTGGGAACCTTGCACCATAGCGGATATTAAGGCTTATCGTCCTGAGACCAATTCCATTAGTCGCGGGCAGGTGTTATCGGAGGCTTATACCATAGAAAAGACAAAGGTTGTGGTACGTGAAATGGCGGAAAATGCAGCCCTTGAACTTGTAAACGGGCGGTTGGTGGCCAATCAGGTGGTGCTTACTATAGACTACGATACCGCATCTATGGAGGGTGGTCGTCTTAACGGCTACGATGGGGATATTGTTCTCAATTATTACGGAAAGCCTGTCCCTAAACATGCCCACGGAACGGCAAATTTGGGCAAGCATACATCATCGGGGCATAAAATAGTGGATGCCGTAATGGAACTTTTTGACAGAATAATGAATTCTGCGTTTCTTGTACGCCGCATTAACCTTACAATAAACAATGTTATAAGTGAGTCAGATATCCAAACAGCCAAGCAGGAGCCTGTTCAACTTGAGCTTTTTGGTACTGAAAAGTCTGATACCGCAAGCAGCGATGCTGAAGCTAAGGAGAGGCGTGTGCAGGAGACCGTTCTTGACATAAAACGCCGCTATGGCAAGAACGCCATACTTAAAGGAATAAACTTTGCCGATGGTGCCACCGCCAGAGAACGTAACCGTCAGATTGGCGGACATAAGGCGTAAAATTTTGTACATCAAGAAATAATCACTATCTTTGAAGTGTGAATATATGATTCAAATATTCAAATAGTATCTTCAGAAGATTTAAAGCGAAAGTAATTATAAATACTATATAGCGATGTACATTCCACCATTTACAATTTCACCTACAGCAATCAAGTTGATTGCTGAGATTTCTGCACAGATGGAGCGCTTTGCCATCAGGCTGGAGCAATGTGATGGATTGCGTCTGCGTAAAGTAAATCGAATAAAGACCATCCACTCTTCGCTTGCCATAGAAGGCAACGAACTGAGTGAGGGACAAGTGACAGACATTATAGAAGGCAAGACTGTAGTTGCACCACTGCGTCAGATACAGGAGGTAAAGAATGCTATTGCCACATATGATATGTACAATTCGCTCAATCCTTTCAGCGTAAAAGATTTGTTACGTGCTCACGCCACTATGATGATGGCATTAACAGATGATGCAGGCAAGTTTCGCAAAGGTGGTGTTGGCGTGTTTTCTGAGACTGGACTTGTTCACTTGGCACCACCAGCAGAACGTGTGCCTCAACTCATTGATGATTTGTTTGAATGGCTTGCTAAGGCTGACGACCATCTGCTCATTCGTTCCTGTGTATTCCATTATGAGTTTGAGTTCATACACCCATTCTCAGACGGCAACGGTCGTACAGGTCGCTTATGGCAGTCACTCATCTTGGGTAGATTGAATCCGCTGTTCGCTCATCTTCCTGTAGAAAATATGGTATATTCCAATCAGGAAGCATACTATGATGCAATTGCAGCCAGTTCTGCAAAAGGCGATTCAGGACATTTCATAGACTTTATGCTTGGAGAGATACTTCAAACCTTAAAGTTACACCAAGGTTCAGAACAGTCCGACTATAATCCTAACGAATCAGAATTAGATAAGCAGTTCTGTATGATTTTCGGCAAAGAGTTCGGTGTAAAGTTCGGTGTAAAGTTCGGTGATAATGAAAAACATCTTCTTCTATCACTTAACTCTAACCCAGGTATAACCGCTCAAGACTTAGCCGACAACCTTGGAATTACTAAGCGTGCCGTAGAGAAACAAATCAAGAAACTCCGTGAACTTAATATCCTCACCCGCCAAGGCAGCGCCAAAAACGGATTGTGGGTGTTACAACTATAATGCGTGGTAAAAAATGAGAGCGTTTTTATGAAATAATGAGGCTGCTCATACCAATTATCTTTTTTATTTTTTCTTATTCTTTTTTGGGAAACCAGCCTTTCTCAACCCGTTTCTTCTGCTCAAATAACTCAAAAATGCTCCATAAACATGTGCAGCCCAATACGCCTAGTGCAGGGCTCAGAATCACATTAGATACTATGAGGCTTGCGGTTATGAATAGTACGCCTGCAATGGCAAACACCCACCAACACTTAGTGCCGAAATAATACTCACTTTTAATTACAATAGGGTGAAATACACCAATAATAATGAATGTTATGATTGCAATTATTAGTCCTGTGTAGTTCATATTACACCAAACTCTTTACAAGGCTTTCTCTGTCGCCTGGCAGAAGGTCCATTGGAGCAATCTCTGGTAGTGTGTAGGCTCCTGGCTGCTGCTTTACAACTGCTCTTGCACAGG
>JAKSNX010000087.1 GCA_024405815.1 Paludibacteraceae bacterium
TATGGAAGCAAAGAATTATGAAGCATTGAGCAAGTACGCCATAAATTTGAATGAGCGTGCAAAGAGCGGGAAACTTGACCCTGTAATAGGGCGTGATGAGGAAATCAGGCGTGTGCTGCAAATCCTTAGCCGTAGAACAAAAAACAACCCTATATTAATAGGTGAACCAGGTGTAGGAAAAACCGCTATAGCAGAAGGTTTGGCACACCGTATCATAAGAGGTGATGTGCCTGAAAACCTAAAGGATAAAGTACTGTTCTCACTTGATATGGGAGCACTTATCGCAGGAGCAAAATATCAGGGAGAGTTTGAGGAGAGACTGAAAGCCGTTATAAATGAGGTGATTAAATCAAACGGTGAAATAATCCTGTTTATAGATGAAATCCACACATTGGTAGGAGCAGGTGGCAACGGCGGTGGAGCGATGGATGCCGCCAATATACTTAAGCCGGCATTGGCAAGAGGTGAACTGCGAGCCATCGGGGCTACAACCCTTAATGAGTATCAAAAGTATTTTGAGAAAGATAAGGCATTGGAACGTAGGTTCCAGATAGTTATGGTTAATGAACCCGATGAGGCTGCAACCATCTCTATATTAAGAGGTTTGAAAGAGCGTTATGAGAACCATCACAAGGTGCGTATCAAGGACGATGCCATTATTGCCGCTGTAGAACTGAGCAACCGATACATATCTGACCGTTTCTTACCAGATAAGGCAATAGACCTTATAGATGAGGCGGCAGCACGTTTAAGGCTTGAGATGGACTCTGTACCAGAGGAATTGGATACAATAGAACGTAACATTAAGCAACTTGAGATTGAGCGTGAAGCCATCAAGCGTGAGAATAATGAGAGCAAACTAAAGCAACTTAATGCTGAGATTGAAGCCCTCAAGAAACGCGATGCCGAAGGCAAGACCAAATGGCAGACAGAGAAACACTATATTGATGGTATTCAGCAAGATAAGATAGATATAGAGAACCTTAAATTTGAGGCTGAAAAGGCAGAGCGTAATGGCGATTACGGCAAAGTAGCGGAAATACGTTATGGCAAAATCCAGCAAAAGGAAAAGGATATTGCAGACCTGCAAAAGAAGTTGCAAGACCTTGACGGAGAGCCATTTATACGTGAAGAGGTTAGCGATGAGGACATTGCGGAGATAGTCAGCAAATGGACCGGCATACCTGTAAGCAAAATGAATCAGAGTGAGCAGGATAAACTACTGCACCTTGAAGAAGAGTTGCATAAGAGGGTAGTGGGACAGGAAGAGGCAATCAAGAGCGTATCTGATGCCATAAGACGTAGCCGTGCCGGATTAAACGACCCTAAGAGGCCTATCGGGTCATTTATATTCTTAGGAACAACAGGCGTAGGAAAAACAGAGCTTGCAAAGGCATTGGCTGAGTTCCTGTTTGATGATGAGAATATGATTACCCGTATTGATATGAGCGAGTATCAAGAGAAATTCTCCGCCACAAGGCTTATAGGAGCGCCTCCGGGATATGTAGGCTACGATGAAGGCGGTCAGCTTACAGAGGCGATACGCCGTAAGCCTTATTCTGTGGTGCTTTTTGATGAGATTGAAAAGGCTCATCCCGATGTGTTCAACATTCTGTTACAGGTGCTTGACGATGGTCGTCTGACAGATAACAAGGGTAGAACCGTAAACTTTAAGAACACCATTATAATAATGACATCTAACCTTGGTTCTCAGCTTATTAGGGAGAATATGGAGAAGATGAACGGCGATAATAGGGCAGAAGTGCTTGAAAACACAAGGAATCAGGTGTTCGGACTACTTAAACAGACTATCAAGCCAGAGTTCCTGAACCGTATTGATGACCTTATAATGTTTACGCCGCTTGGTCAGGAAGAGATTACAAAGATAGTGAATCTGCAAATCAACGCTGTAGCCCGTATGCTTAATGCTAACGGCATAGAGTTAAGAGTTACAGATGCCGCCACAGATTACATTGCATCAGTAGGTTATGACCCACAATTTGGTGCCCGTCCTGTCAAGCGAGCCTTGCAGAACCTTGTTCTCAATGAACTCTCAGAGCAAATCATTGCCGGCAAAGTTGACCGCACCAAACCTGTAATGGTTGACTACAAAAACGGCGAGATGGTGTTTGGGAACTAAAATTATTTTCTTGGTTCATACTCTGGAGGAAGTGGAGTCTTAAGGGTTTTACGGTCATAGCCTTTGTAGGCGTTGACCACCTTTAAGGCTTCTTCTTTCATCTCTTTTCTGAACCACGATGGAGACAACACCTCAACATAGTCTCCGTGCGAGCGTAGTTCCATCTCAAAATCAAGTGTAGGTTGCAATATATATTGAAATATGCTGTAACCCTCCTCATCACAAGTATATACCTCTTTTTGTGAGTGATGTAACGGAACACTGCGTAGGTAAAAATTTTGCGGAGCCCATACCAAAATCTGTATAGCCTCTGTTTTCATCTGTTCAGCCGGCAACTTTATAGTAGAGTAGTTTTCAGAATAAAACTCTGCCGGATTAAACATTGACGGATAGCGAAACGCTATGCTTGTAATCTCAAGATTTGAAATTCTGTCGTCCATACCGTATGAGCGTATTGTGGCACTCTCGTCAGGCTCTAATCTTAACTTTAGACTTTTATTGAATTTTTCATCATACACAGGACCTATTACATGCCATCTTTGTCGGAACATCTTTACAAAAAACGGCTTAATGGTAATGCGTTTAGCTTCTTCCCAATAGTCTGTATATGTGAACGTTATACACAAATTCTGTTTAATGGCGGTTAGAACCTCCTGTAAATATTTGCAGTTAGGCACATCTTCCAACACTATTCTGTCTTTAATAGACATATTATTGGAAATGGTTTGCTGCACAGATATTGTGCTTGAAAGCCATTCAGAGATTTTAGTATTGTCTTCCTTTATTCTATAGACATATGCATGCTCTGAACGGTCACAATATATCTCTATTCCGTAGGTATCCTTTATCTCCTGTCGCCAAAAATGGAATGTACGCTCACTAAATTCCTTTGGTAGTGAACGATACATCTGGCTACGTCTATATTGCCTTTTTAGCTCCTCAAGGGTGAGTCCGTTATTCATCCTTAAAGTATCCAATAGCCATGTGTATTTATATGCCGTACTTGTTACCACGATGCAAAAATATAAAAAAAAATTATGTTCTGCAACTTTTTTGCAGAACACGCAATTATCTTTGCACAATGAAACAGGGAACGAACCCTGTTTGAAAAAGTAACTATTAAAATTTTCAGAACTATATTAATTATGAGAGTGAATTTCAAACCGTGGATAGGGGATAACTACCTGCAAGGCATTAATGGTAAAAAAGTATTAGTGCTTGGAGAAAGCCACTACTGTGCCTCTCCTGATGATGCCGTAGAGTCAATTACTATCGGTATCATATCAGACTTATTTGACCCGTTATCGGAGTTTGAGGCTTACAAGAACACTTACACCAAGTTCGCCAAGGCTTTATCAGGGTGCTTTGGTAAAATGACTGTCTCTGATAAAAGGACTCTATGGCACTCTGTTGCGTTTTACAACTATGTACAAGAACCTATTACAGGTCCACGCACATCGCCTACAGAGGCTCAGTTCAAGTGCTCGGAGCAAGCGTTCAAGGAAGTTCTTGAAATGTTGAACCCCGATGTTATTATAGCGTGGGGGCATAGGCTGTATAACCATTTGCCAGGCTACGGCTCACAGGGTAAAGACATTACAGGCTCTGACGGTACATCGTTTGAGACTTGGGTATATCCCTTAAAAAATGGTTCCACCGCAAGAGTGCTTGGCATAGACCACCCGTCTGTGGGCTTCACACCAGAGTATTGGAACGATGTAATTAACAGATTTATAAACAATTAAAAAACACTAAATTATTATGAAAACAAAATTTTTACTTTTAGGAGCATTGGCTGCAGTAGTTTTAAGCAGTTGCAAAACATCTACAAGTTACTCTTATTCAGAGTTTAAGACATCAGACCCTGTGGTCAATGTATTTGCTGTGCCACAAATAGCGGAATTGGCAGTGTCAGACACTAAAATCACCTATTCTGAACGATTAAATAAAGACATAAGAAGTATGTCTCCTTCTGCGGCGGAATCATTTGCTATGACAGAAAAAGAGACTGTGCTGAACAATGCAATCAAGGCAAATAATGCCGATGTACTAATTGCCCCTAATATAACTGTAACAACTGATAATCAGGGTCGTTTGGTTATAACGGTTACGGGATACCCTGCAAACTACACAGGATTCCGTAATGCAACATCGGGTGATGAATGGATTATAAAAAATTCAGAATCTGTAAATGACCCAATGACAAAAACCAAAGCTAAAAAATCATTGTTTAACCTATTCTAAAATTAAAACTATGAAGAGGATTATTATTGTAGCATTTTCAATGCTTATGATTGTCTGCTCTGTTTATGCTAAAAGATATATCAGTAGGGCAGAGAGTGGGGAAAGCGTATCAAGAACCGTTATTTCAAATGTAGCGGTTCCTGTAAAACAAAATAAGGAGACGGCAAACACGCCTACATCAGTGGTTGCAAAACAAAATCCCAGACAGGAATACGCTTACCTTTATTCCAAATCTGATTTTGAAAAGGCTCAGGCTCTCAGCGATGCTGATTTTAAAAAGGATGTAAATCTTAGAAAAGAGCAAAAACAGCAGGCAGAAAAATTTATCACCACTGTAAAAGACAGATTTTCAGGTGATAATCTTATGTCAGCCAAATCATCAGATGATACTAAAGTGGGGGCTTTTATGAATGCCTATAATAAATTAGCAGACAACATATACATATCAGATATTAAGCATCAACTAATTTCTTCAAACTCAAAAATGAGACGTGACTATGCCAAATACAGTTCTCTATATAGCTCAGAATCAGAATTTGTAGATGCATACCTTTCAGAGAACTTTAAAGCCGATGTAAGGGGTAGGGAGTAGTATTGCAAAACAAACCTAAGAATAGTTAATGAATAAGAATAGCAGAAAAGGTCAAAGTATCCCATTGGTGGAAATCTGGAACACAAACGCATACATTGCCGGTGACATTGTTCCCAGATTAAAGGCATTTAAGGATTATACCGTAAATTATCCGTTAGACTTTAAGAATGGAGAAGAGTGGGATAAGGCAATAGACAAAATGATATACGCCTTTGAATTAATAAGCGAATGCAAACCACATTCTGATGATAAACAGAAGGATATAAAAGAGGGCTTTGACCTTTTTTGCAAATATTTTTTTCAATTATGGGATTAAAATCAGAAATACAACTGAAAAACAAAATCAAGCAGTTAGAGAGGCGGATAATTGATTTGGCTTGGCCAGACAAGTCGGATTCAATCTATGGCTCCGTTGAGGATTTGGTGTTTGCTGACAGCAAATTAAACGAAAAACTTGACGGTCTGCTAAGGGAAAGGAAATTTTGCCTTAATAAACTATTCAGAGGCACAGACCTTGAATATGACCGTTTAGAAATGGTTAACAACACTTTAAGGGAGAACACCATCAGGCTTGACAGTATGGTCAGTGACCTTTATAAGTCATTAAATAACCTTAATCTGAATTGGTTAGGCAATCTATGCGTTGAAGGTGAAATGACACTGCCCACATTTGATGTAGAGTATGACATTTTACCCGATGATATGTATTATGGCTCAGACTTCAACACCATAATAAACATAGAGTGTGCCTACTGCATTGCGGAAAACAGTAATAGAATACACGATATAGTTCATGCAGAACTCCGTGAAGATGTCGATTTCAAGGCATCCGAACTTGATATGGAAATTGACGATTGGAAAGAGGGAATATTTTACTATATGGACAAACAACGATACATTAAATGGTGTTATGCACTACATCATTTAGAAGACCATCTGTTTTTCCCGATTGCCGACATCATACACCTTAAAGAATTTGCCTTATCCGTAAAAAGTGAGGCGGAACACATTGCTAAAGTGAAATAAATAACTTTAAATTTGAAAATATATGGAAAATAATGAAGTATCACACACAGGTGCTTGGGT
>JAKSNX010000088.1 GCA_024405815.1 Paludibacteraceae bacterium
TCTTGAGTACGGCACCGAATCTATCCCATCAAACTCCCCTCTCATATACTTAAACATACCTGCCGTGGCTATCATAGCGGCATTATCTGTGGTATAGGAGAATTTAGGCAGGAATATATCCCATCCATATTTATCTGCATAATCTTGGAAAGCCCCTCTCACCCCACTATTAGCAGAGACTCCGCCCGCCACAGCCACACGGTTTATTTTTAAATCCTTAGCGGCACGCCATAACTTGTTCATAAGTGTTTCTACCACAGCCCTTTGAAAAGAGGCACACAGGTCAGCCCTATTCTTCTCTATAAAATCGGGGTCATCATTTACAAAGTCTCTTACTTGATATAGGAATGATGTCTTTAACCCACTAAAACTATAATCATAACCAGGTATATGAGGCTTTGCAAACTCAAAAGCCTTTGGATTCCCCTCTTTTGCAAGTTTATCCACATACGGACCGCCAGGATAAGGACCGCCAATAACCTTGGCACACTTGTCAAACGCCTCTCCTGCCGCATCATCAATGGTCTGTCCTATTATTTCCATATCGTATGGTGACTTTACCAATATTATTTGGGAATTTCCACCCGATACCAAAAGACATAGAAACGGAAACTCAGGCACATGCGGCTCCACACCTTTCTCTTTAATAAAATGAGCCAATACATGACCTTGCAGGTGATTTACCTCTATCAAAGGTACATTAAGTGCCAGTGAGAACCCTTTTGCAAAAGATGTTCCTACCAGTAGAGAGCCTATAAGCCCAGGTCCTCTTGTATAGGCTATAGCACTGATATCGTGCTTGTCTATGCCTGCAACCTTTATTGCCTGATGTATTGTAGGTATTATATTCTGTTGATGAGCTCTTGATGCAAGTTCTGGCACAACCCCGCCGTATGCACTGTGTACTGCTTGAGATGAAATTACATTTGAAAGCAAATAACCATCCTTAATTATTGCAGCAGAAGTGTCATCACACGATGATTCCACACCCAAAATAACAATATTATCATTTTTTTTACTCATCTAAGCGGTGATTTGTTTAATTATTATTATTTTTGTAAGTTTTTAGGAGTGGCAGAGCCATATCCGTTTAATGTTGCAAAGTTATAAAAAAATTCTTTACCATAGTAATTGTTGTAGTGGTATTTATTATTGCAGTACCGCTTTCTCTCACTCTGCTGCTCAGTAACAGGCATATTCAGAATATGCTTGTAGGCAAAGCCACTGATTATCTGACAGAGTATCTTGACACTAAAGTGCAGATTGGCTACATTGAGTACAAGATACCTGCGTCAATAGCACTTAACGATGTATATATTGAGGACCAGAGCAAAGACACACTAGCATATATTAAAAACATTTCAGCCAGCGTAAGCATAAGCAAGCTATTAAAAAAAAGCATTGCAATTAAAAGTGTTGACGTTGACAGTGCCCGTTTCTACCTAAAAGCGGACACCTTAGGCAATACAAACCTTAACTTTATTATAGATAAGTTCAAAGACCAGACTTTAGGTGATGTTGATTTCTCTTTTTCCGCCCCCGATGTTCACCTTCAAGGGTGCAGATTCAGTTTTGACAACACAGACATATCCCCCAAAACAGACAATAGATTTGACCCTAACCACATATTGGTGGACGGAATAGATGTGGATATCACACTTAACCACGCAAACAAAGACTCTGTGCTGGCAGAACTTAACCATTTTGCATGCAAAGAGAAGTGTGGATTCGCCATTTCACACATAGGGACGCAAGTGTCATTTAAGGACAACAATCTGGTGGTCTCAGACCTAAATATAAGGATGCCAAGCAGTAATTTGAAGTTTCCTGACTTGAGTGCAAAATTTGACACTGCCAATATAAGCAACACAACACTTAATTTTGAATTATCTAAATCGTATATAAGCGGTACAGACTTGGCAGGATTCCTGCCATCACTTGGACGTTTACGCAACAAGCTGTTTTTAAGTACGCACCTCTTTTATAAGAATGGTTCACTAACTCTTGAGAATCTTAATCTTAATTATGGTACAGGAACCATTTTAAATGCAGAGGCAAGCCTTTCCAATTTAGTGGAGTTATCTAAAAAAGACACCATTACAATTGACGACTTTAACAATGTAACTGTGTATGCAAACATAAATCAGTTTGGCACCAACAGAGCAGATATTGAGAACACTGTTTCCGATATTATGGGAAAACCATTTATACTGCCACCTGTTATTAACGGATTCAGTTATATCCGTTATAGCGGCAACATATCGGGTAAAATGGGTTATGCTAAATATGTAGGCAGAATAACCACCAATGCAGGCACCATATCAACCAATGCTCAAGGTGGTTACAGAAAATCAACAAACACAGTCTCTATTGACGGATATATAGGTACATCTGATTTTAATTTTGAAAAAATATTTGGTAGTGACCTTAAAATAGGCAAATTGGACTTTGACCTGAATGCAAACGGAACATACAATATAAAAAACAAGAGAGTTGCAGCCTCTGTCAATGGCATTGTAAATCAATTCCAATATAACAACTACAATTTCACAGGTCTTACAGTTGATGCCATTGTAAATCCCGATAAATCTATTGCAAGCGTCAAGTATATAGATAATAACGGCAATGGCACACTAAACATGGACGTTTTTTATGACAACATAGATTCCCGTAAATTTGCCGCACTTGAGATACAGGCAGACTCAGTTAACATAGGTGCTATGAAACTGACTCCAAAATTCCCTACCCTGACACTCTCCTCAGATTTACAGCTGTCGTCTCACTTTACAAGTTTGGACGACATCACTGGTGAGATTGTACTTGATTCTACAACCATTTCAAACAACGGATTGTCTTATTTTATTGATAAAGTCAACGTAGATATAACCAAAGATAACCTTGATGCCGGGCATATAAGCGTAAGGTCTCCTTTAATATCAGCCAATGTGGACGGTAAATATACATTATCCACAATTGCCAAAAATCTGCAATACCAAATAGCAAAAGAATTAACCTCTATTGCCCCATTGCAGGTAAAACGTACCACACCATCAAACGACTTTACTTTTAATGCCATAATTAAGCCTTTAACAGACTTGACAACCTTATTTGACATTCCAAGTTCTATAGATGACACTACATATATAAGCGGTAGCTTTAGTGATTATACAGAATATCTTAACGTAAATATTGAAACAGAACAAATACTGCTGGGTAAAAACACCATAGACTCAGTTTTTGTTAAAATAGATACACAAGATGACAAGCTTACAGCTGATGTCAACGCCATACTGCAAACTCCACGTGACACCACACACATGTTTGTATCAACTAAGGCAGACAACAATATTGTGGATATAGATTTCAACTTTTGGAACACTGTGGAAAAGGATTTCAGCGGAGACTTGAAACTGACTACAGAATTTTTCAAGCCTAAGCATAAAGATGCCTTGATAGAGGCTTTATGTACCGTTCATAACTCTGAACTAACCATCAGCGACTCTATATGGCATGTTAATCAGGGTACTATTTTCTATGATGAGCATGACCTTATTGTAAAAAATCTTGCATTTGAAAGCACAGACCAATATCTGCGTATAAGCGGACGCTCCAATAAGGAGAGAAACGACGGTATAATTAAAGTGGATATGAAAGGTGTTAATCTGTTCTATATAAGTGAGGCAGTCACCCTACCTGAAATTGCAAACATATCTCTACTTGGCATAGCTACCGGTAAGGTGGTTATAGGCGAAGCTCTTGGTGGCAGACCTGTTCTTGACGCTGATGTTGCTGTTCAGAAATTTGGTCTTAACGGCTATCCTATAGCTGATGTTAATGCAAAGGCAAAATACAATTATGAGAATAACCACATAGAGATGTATGCAGAGGCTATGAATGAGAAGAATGACACCACTTTTATGACTGGTTATGTGGCACCGATTGACCAAGAACTGCAATTAGATATTGATATTAACGAGCTTCACTTAGGCTTTATAGAGCCATACTTGGAATCTTTCTCTCATGAGATGGACGGCATAGCAAGTGGAAATCTGTCTGTAGGCGGTAAGTTTGATGCTGTGGAATTATGGGGTGATGCATACGTTCACGATGCCAAATTAGGTATTGATTTCTTGGGCTCTACATTCTATTTTGCTGATTCTGTGCATATAGGGCGTGACCGTTTTGTATTTCCTAACATTCACATAAAAGATAAGCAAGGCAATCAGGGAATTATAAATGGTCTTGTAACCCACCGTCTGTTTGAGCAGTTCAAGTATCAGATAGATTTCTCTATAAACAACACAATGGTGCTTAACACCAATCAATATACATCACCCGATTTTTACGGCACTGTGTTTGCATCGGGTAATGCACTTATAGTGGGTGATGAAAACAAGGTTAATATATCAATAGCGGCAAAACCGGAAGCGGGCAGTTATTTTGCAGTTCCTCTTGATAGTTACCGTAATGCAACTGATAATCAATTTATTACATTTGTAAAGAAAGACACTATAGACCATAGCAGTTCTGCTCAGGAGAGACGGAAAAAGAGATTTAAGGAACTTGCCCCTACCACTAAGGTCAATGTGGATATATCTGTTGAGGCAACCCCCGATGTAGAGGCTCAAATTATAATGGACAGCCACTCCGGCGATGTTATCAAAGGCAGGGGTATTGGCAATATCAAAGTCAATGTAGACCAAAATGCAGATATAAAGATATTTGGTAAATATGAGATTTTAGAGGGTGAATATAATTTCTCTTTAAGCGGCGCTATCCGCAAGAAATTTGAGGTGGCGGAAAACAGCAGCATAACGTTTGACGGAGACCCGATGAGCGGTATGCTTGACATCCATGCCAAATATCAGACCACAGCGTCTTTAACTGATTTGCTTGAAGAGAGTCTGACAAAAGACATAAAGAACACATCAGTAAAAGTGAACTGCCTGGCTCACATAACAGGCAATCTGTTAACTCCAAAAATAAAGTTTGACTTGGACCTGCCTGGTGCAGACGATGAGGTAGTACGCCGTGTAAAGGCAACTGTAAATACTGATGATATGATGATTCAGCAAATGGTGTTCCTGCTTGTATTTGGCAAGTTCTACAATCCACAGCTTGCCTCTTCACAAACACTTAACACCACCTCTTCTATGGCTACATCTTTTGCCACTGCTACCATATCAAGCCAGCTGAATTATTGGATGTCACAGATAAGCAACAATGTGAACTTAGGTATGAATTATCAAGATGCGAATAATGGTGATGCCTACAGAAACAACTCTTTTGAGATGAATGTAACCACCAATTTATTTGAGAACAGACTTATTATATATGGTAATTTAGGCTATAGAACACAATATGGCTCAACCAATTTTGTGGGTGACGTAGATGTGGAGTACAAGCTCACCAAATCGGGACGTTTCCGTCTTAAAGCATATAATAAGACCAACGATATGCTCTACTCCACTGCCCTATACACTCAGGGATTAGGTGTTATGTATAAAGAGACTTTTGACACTTGGAAGAATCTTGGCAAGACCTACAAGGAACTTACACGTAAAAAGACTCCGGAAGAGAAGGCTGCCGCCAAAGAAGCTAAGGAGAAGGCAAAAATTAAGAAGGCAAAAGAAAAGGCAGCGAAAAAGGCCTTGAAAGAGGACCGTAAACGCCGCCATAAAGAATATGTTGCTCAGCAGAAAGCACTACGTGCTCAGCAGAAAGCCCTGAAAAGCAAAAAATAGTTTTATGACAAGAATTTGTATATTCATCATAAAACTATTTTACTTCCCAAGTGTCATTAGTTAGCAACAACTCTTTTAGTGAATGATGCTGTTTCTTGCTTGAAACCTCCTCTATCTGCTCATTTACTGCATCGTTGTAGGTAGGAGCCTCAACATCACGTATAACACCAAGTGCTATAGGGAAATCAGG
>JAKSNX010000089.1 GCA_024405815.1 Paludibacteraceae bacterium
AAAATCTTTTTCATAGTATTTTAATTTATTTGTTTAACAATTTGTTACGGCGACTCTTATAAAGACTTACCGCACCAGTTAGCACACTAAGTACCAATAAGATACCAAGACCACCGTCAATAGGGGCTGGACCTAACGGTTCTGCCTCACCACAAGTTGCACTCTCTGCGGCACACTCATCCATACAGGATTTATCACCACTACAACTTGCAAAGCAACTTCTCGTTGATTCTGAGCAACATGCAAATCTCTCTTGAGAACTTTTATCTGTGCTGTTAATACATTCACTAAAGAAATCAGCAGCGGCACTAAGTGTAGCGTAAGAGCCTGTAACCATAGTACCAGCATCGGTGATAAAACTACCGCCCGTAGATGGTGTACTGCTCTGATATGAGCTGTACGATGTACTAGGTAGCGTTACCGCCCCCAAACTCTGAACCATCAATACTACAATTCCAATAAATAATAATTTTTTCATTTTTCTATTTTGTTTTGTTTATTATTCTTACTTCACTATCACCTTAGCGGTCTTGCTTTGAGCCTCACCTATTGCCTTAACCACATACGCACCTTGTACGCCACCTATCTTAATTCTGTTATAGTGAGCGTCCTTAAGTTCTATGGTTCTGGTTACGCCACCCATATCAGTAATCTCTGCGTGCTTAAGGTTCTCATCAAGCGGAGCGCTTATAACCACTGTACCGTCCTCCTGCGCATAGACACTAATCTCCTTGCTGCCTTCGGCAGGCTTATCGCCCGTAGGAATATCCTGTTGCTCTTCAGCACTGAGGTTCAGATAGAACCTGCCTTCATAAGTTCCCTTTGCCAATGCAATTTCACAAGATTCACCTTTAAGCAAGTCGTATGAAACCCCTGCCAATCTATCCTCCAGAATTGCGCTTTCAAAATTATTAGAACGCATAGAGGTAAATACCAGGTTCATATTTGAATTCACAGTAACTCCAAGTGGAATAGGCTCATCAAGAGTAGGAATGGTAAGCATATCAAGAGCCTTGTTATATCTTATGATATACAGACTTGGTACGGCAGACTGACTTGACAGTACTGTACGCTCAGCATCCAAAACGCCGTTAAACTCATCAGTTTTAAGAGCATCGTATGTTATGCTGGCAACACTACCACCTGTGCCGTTAAGGTTAGCCAACCACAAGTAGAAGTATGGCTTAGAAACCTCTGTACTCTTGTAGTAGGTTGAGTTATCACTATACAACTCTGCATTTGTGGTAAATGTGGTCCCACTAGTAGGAGTAAAGATGAAACCATTCTGAGACTTTATCTCAGTATCATCATCTGCAACTGTTACAAAGTTGTTCAAAACAAGTTGATGGCCTTTGTATTCACGTTTTGATGTTCTGTCAAACGCCTTAATAGTACCGCTATTTGCAATTGCGGCGGCACGTGCCTTTAAGTTAGCAGGATAGGTGTTACACAAAATATTCTGTGCACCCTGAGTAAGTCCTGTAAAGTTAGGCAATGCACTTTCATTTACAAACCAACCACCGTAGGTAAAGGTCTTAGCCACAAGACCATCATTAAGCATTGCAGGGTTCTGAGCATAATATGTGTAATATATGTCAGAAGGCAAATGATAATCACCATAATCATCAGGAATTATGATAGAGAATGCCTCTGTGCTCTTAACCTCCTCATCAAGACTTACAAACGGCTCCTCCCAAGAACACTCACTACCATCAATGGCAATCTTACGCATATAAACGTTAGGCTCATGGTCTAAGAAGTAATCACCCGATACTATGTTTCTTGCCTTAACTTTCTTGTCATCCTCAAACGGACGGATGACAGTACCTACAAGTATCCACTCTGTACGCTCTGCGGTAAATGAGCTCTTAGCCTCATCATAGTGACGGATACCGTTACTTACAAGGTTCTCAACACCCTTAAGGGCTGAACTCTCCTCCATATCAAATACAGATGTAAACTTAGAAGCCGTAACATCATCCATACCATAGCCGGCATTGATAGGCTCCTCACCACGACCTTCATTAAATTCAGGTAGTACAGGATAATTATCAATTTCACCACTCTTAGGCATTGGGTACTTACCTGTAGCCTTTTTGGCAGGAATAATTACAACCAAGTTCTCTGGCAGCAAGTCTGCACAGGTTACACGGTCTCCGTTAAGTTTATACCAGTTATTACGGTTATCCCAAACATCAGCCTCACCGCTTGCACCGCCGTTCCATACAATGGTATCAACCTTTGTACCTGTGGTCTGCTGATAAGCACCAAGAGTCCAACCACCTTCTACAGGAGTATCGTTACCATATACACCCTGAACAGGGATTGTCATAGTTAAATCTCCGGTAAAGTTAATAGTGGCGTTATATGTACCAGTTGCACTTGGCTTACTGAACGATGCTATAATCACCTTAGTGGCACTAACATCGGCAGTAGTGTGAGACAAACCAAACTTATCGGCATTTGTACCTGACAAGCTGCAAGTTATAGTACCGCTTGTAAAGCCTATCTCTGTAACATCAATCTCACGCTGAGCAGATGTAATATTATCGTTTACATTAAGCACTATGGTTCCGTCATTACCTGTTGAGCTACTGGCACCTGCACCTGTAGCACCACTCTTTGGACGGATATTGCCCGCATGCAGACGGTCAGACGCAATATTTTCTGCACCAAGACCGGAAACATCATTTGTTACAGATGAGCCAAGGTTTAAGTTTTCTCCATTAACCATAAGACCTGCAGGGTCTTCTGCACCAGAACAAACATTTTCAGATACATTAATGTATTTTATAACCTCGCTATCATCAGAACAAGCCTTAATTGCAAACGATGAAGAAGTGTTGCCCTTAGCCTTATCATACTCACTCCAGAAGTTATTGAAGTTAAATGACCCACACCATTTTGACTTTGTATCACCTTTATACCATGTAGTATTAGCACCTGTCACATAAGTCTTATCGTATGAGTAGCAGTTGTTATATTGGAACCTGATGGTATTAGGGTTATTCAAATCCCAGTTGACATTGATGTCTACTGATGTGCCTTCACTATTCTTAAGCGTATATTCACTACCAAGACGGAAGAAATCCACCTTTCTTGTATTCTTATTGTCACTGTACTCTGCCAAATAGAATGTGTTGTAGTAAATACCAATATTCTCATTCTTATTATAGCAAGCCTCGCTTGTCATTTTTAACTGAGTTACCAAACGCACAAAACTTGCGTTGTTTAGGTAATTGGTGTGATAAGAGTCATTAGAGTTCCAGAACACATTGTTCATAAACAAACCGCCACGCAAGCCCTGAATCCACAATGATGTGGTGTGTGAGCCACGGAAGTTGTTACGTATAAACTTAATGTTCTTAGACTGCTGAATCTTCATTGATGCACCAAAACAAACAATGTTTATAAGTTCATTACCTGTTTTGTTTGTTGGTAGGCTACACTCTATATCATTGTTCTCAAAAGTAATGCCATCGTATCCCCAAACCTGAATACCTGTTAACCCTGTAGATGCTATATAACAGTTCTTTATAGAAACGTTAGCATCTGCCACATCACCAACAGGAAGTGCGTGCCACTCAGTGGAACCATTCTGAATATCCAATGCGTCTCCACCATCGGTACGTTCAATTCTAATATTGTCAACAACTAAATTTTTAGACTTAACAATATTAAGTTTACCCAATATAGGTTGTAGTTTATCCTCCGTTGAACGCAACACAAGAGCCTTAGTCCAAGTTGATGAGTTATTGATATCCTCAATTTTATTATTTCCACTATATGGATTATCTGTAGGTACAATCTGCATTACAATATTGTACTTAAGGTTTTTGGTACCACTATCATAGAAATAAGATTCCTTAATTTTAGATATTGCATTATCTAAAGTTTTGAACTGAAGTTCACAAGGAATATCAGCCGCAAGACTATTATTTACCGTTACATAAATAGTATCATTTATAGGCTCCGGATATACGCACTCACCTGGGAATATGAATGAGCGTATATCTGAATCATCTTTCTTAGAAGCATCGCCATTTTGTGCATACGCTACATAGTAATACTTAATACCCGCCGTTAACCCTGTAAGGGTTTTTGTCCATACAGTACCTGCTGGAATATTATTAGTACCCACTTGTACTCTTGTATATGATGACATAGTTGAACTAGTGCCATATTTGAAACCATATTGTGCTATGGTGTTACAACCGGTCTCCTTCATATAACCGCTAAGCAGTACGCTTCCGTTTTGTAACTTGGCTGAATCTGCTATCAGCACTACTATATTACCACTATAGCGTGTACCCTTAAGGTTAATGGTCTTGGTGATAGTACCAGTATCACCCGATGGATCGCCAATAGTACCAGAGAAAGTGATGGTTGCTTTGCATGTCTCACCCGCGCCTATTTTTTCAGGGTCAAACCAAATAGTGTATGTACCCTTATTATTGCCCACAGTAATGGTTTTAGTGGGAGTTGCACTGTTCTTTTCAAAAGAGAACGCACCATTACAATTACTGTTTATAGTTGCGGTACAAGATGCCCAACCATACGATGTAAAACTTATCTCCTGAGAACTCTGAGACTTCTTGGTACCAAAGTCTATATCCTTCATAATAAAGCCTGGCACAGTAAAATCTATCTGATAATTCATATTGGCATTTGACAACCAACGTTCACCAGGGAAATTACCTGTTTGAGCATAAAAGTAGAAACGCAAATAATGATAACCAGGAGTCAAGCCATTTTCATTAAAGATGGTTATTTCAGAATTGACAGTTTGCCAAGTCTGGTCATTCCCACTCCAAGTGCCGTCTTTTAAATAGTATGTCTTATCTATAGAACCATCAAGTCCATACTTGAAAGCAACACTGCTGAAGTAATCTTGAGTATTATTATGCCAGATTTTTGTCCAAACGTGGTTAAATACCAATGATCTTCTAAAGCCGGAGAGGGTTTTAACACCTACACCTGAACTATTTAAATCATTATTGTATACATAGCCCTTGTTTTTTATACTTATATTGGCAGCATCTTGCGTATAAAAATTTATATCCGCCAGTGCAGACTCACAGAAAGCAAAACTTGCCGCTACCGTTAGCAGCACAGCAAGTGTCTTGCTGTAGCCGCTATTACTAATTTTAAATAAAATTTCTTTCATATATCTAATTTTTTATTATCGGGTTAAACAAGTTATTAGTTACACTGCTCTGTATCAGGGTTAATAGTAACATCTATGGTCTGCTCTACTGAGTTACCACAGCTGTTCTCTATAGCCTTAATCGTAACCTTGTATGGGTCTCCCGTAGATGTTACGCCACCTCTAAAGGTTGCACCAGACAGGCTCTTACCCGTAAGCTCAGCATTTGGCATTGATGTCCACTCAGCCTTGTCTGCATTAGAAACGCTTGCTGTAATGGTAGTGGCAGTCCAAGCGGCTGGAGTTCCAACTACCGCCAAACTACTGATTACAGGCGTATTACATACCGTAAGCACTGCCTGCTCTGTTCTTACATCATCAGGGCAGTTACTACCTGTTACAGTAACAGAAACTGTTACCTGTGTACCGCCTTCCAAACCTTGAGGCACTACGTAAGATAAGTTGCTTGCTGTGGAAACCAAAGCAGTCTCCTCACCACTGCCCACTTTCTCTTTCCAAACATACGTTGGGTTAGCACCACCACCCTGAATTGTAGTCTTGAACTCTACAAGCTCACCAGGCATTACATACTTAGCAGTAGGCTCAATTTTAAAGCTTGATATTATACCAGGGCAGCATACAAAATTATTGTATGACACAATATCAGAGTTTGCCTTACCCGATGCATTCTCTGCCACAGCCTGAATCTGATAGTTACCTGAACCAATAAGGCACATATCAGTTAGCGCGTATTCATAGAGCTGACCGCA
>JAKSNX010000009.1 GCA_024405815.1 Paludibacteraceae bacterium
AAGAGCACTCAGACTTTGAGGCTTTTAAGAGTGAGCAACTAGAAAAGGACACACTAGCATCTAAGACAGAGGCTTATAAAAAGCTATTAAAGGATAATGGTGTTAGTGACAAAGTGCTAGATAAGGTCTTAAAGATGACAGACCTAAAAGCGCTAGAGCTTGTAGATGGCACATTTAAGGATGCTGACAAGCTTACAGCCCAAATAAAAGAGGAATGGGCTGATTTTATCACAAACGTAGACACAAAGGGAGCAGACACTAAGACTCCTCCTGATGGTAACGGATCAGGAGAGGGAGCTAAGGCTATCCCAGCAATTTTTTAAAAGGAGATTAGAAAAATGGCACGTATTCAGTCATTAGACGTATTATTGTCACCATCAGGCAAGGACTATCTTGCTGAGGTATATGGAAACGTTATTGAAAACGTTATGAAACAGGGCATCAGCTCTAAGATTAAGAACACAGCTTTATCAGGTAACCCTACAGCTGGTACAGTAGAGGCTAAGAGATTTGAGAACAGAAACTCTAAGGCTTATGGTACAGCTAGAGGCGCTGGAGCTGGTGAAAAGGTAACAGCTAAGCCTGTTACTGTAGCTATCAATGTAGATAAGGAGCTTATCACAGAGGTTGAAAATAAGGATGTTAGCCTTTATGGTGTAGACAACTTTATCGAGAAACAGGCTCAGATGGATCAGAAATCTATGATCAGAGAGCTTGAGAGAGCTTTTTGGGCACAGGCTACAGATAGCTCAGATGGTGGTACAAACATTAGTTTACAGGGTACAACAGCAGAGGAAAAGGCTGAGGAGCTTATACAGGCTGTTGAGACTGTAAAAAATGACTTTGTTGATGGTGTAGACAGAGACTCTATCTCACTTGTACTTACTCCAGCTATGTATGGTCAGCTTAGAACATACATTGACAAGGTGTCAGATGGTGGAGCAAAGGCTGAGGAGATCGCTCTTTTCCATGGTGTAAAGGTTTACAGCTCAGTATACCTCCCATCAGGAGTAACAGCTGGTATTGCCATTGCTGATGGCTCTATCGCACAGCCTGTTATGGCTAACGTATATAACCCTGAAAGAGTACAGCTTAGCAATGCTATTGCTACAGGACTTTTCTACTCTTATGGTACAAAGTGCGTAAGCCCTGATCTTATCATGTACGCATAATGCCTATGACATTTGAGGTAAAGGCTACAGGAGCTAAGTATATTACTAACAATGAAAGCCTTATAGCTATGTATGAGGCTGATGATAGATTTACAAAAGCTAAGGCTGTGGATGTGGTAGAGAGCCCACAGCCTAAACCTGTAAAAAGATCTACTAAGAAATAACTAGGCAAATAGGGAGGCGCTATGCTATTTGAGATTATGATGCACATAAATAATTTTTTTCCTACGGATAAGCGTGAGGATGCCCTGTATACTATCGAGAATGGCACACTAGCCCTCCCTTTTGTTTTAGAGGGACAGTACTTTCTCATAGAGGGTAGCGTGTTTAATGATGGTATATATCAGTATCCAGCTACAGACTTAGTAAATGAGTCATTTGAGGGCACTATAACAGCTCTTGCTATACCTAAAGCATTTTTACAGCTTGTAGAGGATATAGAGGCTTATGAGAGCACAGCTAGCGTAGGAGAATACACAAGCGAGAGCTTTGGAGGTTACTCTTATCAGCGTGCTGTAGGAGCTAATGGCTGTCAAGCAAGTTGGAAAGACTTATACAGGTCAAAGCTCAATACATGGAGGAAAGTATGAGCCTAATTGATAACATGATGGAGTCATGTGTGATTATGAATAAGGCTAAAGTACCTGATGGACAGGGTGGATATACTACGCAATGGACAGAGGGTGCTGAGATAATGGTAGCTATTACTTTTGATACGTCTATTAGAGCATCTTTACAAGGTCTTAGAGCTGAGAGTGAGACAGCAAATGTTACATACACTCTTACTACAACACGAGACAACGCTCTAGAGTTTCATGACGTTATAAAGAGGCTATCTGATAATGCTACATTTAGAGTCACATCAGATGGAAAGGATAATAAAAGCCCTAAGGTGTCAACACTCAATATGAGTCAAGTATCAGCTGAAAGGTGGGAGCTTACATGACAAAAACTGAGGCATTATATAACTATTTTAATAGCTTTAATATCCCAGCTTATCCTACAAGCTCTGTGCCTGAGCAAGCAAAGTTTCCTTACATGACTTATGAGGTGGCGCTGGGAGAGTGGCAAGATACTACAGCTATAGCTGTCAACGTGTATTACTACACAGATAGTGAGGCTGTGATAAATAACAAGGTTGAGGAAATAAGCGCAAGCATTGGCTTAGGAGGCACACAGATAGCCTGTGATAGTGGCTCTATTTGGATAACAAAGGGTAGTCCTTATGTAAATGCTATTAGATATGATGACGAGCCTACTATAAAGCGTAGACAGCTCAACCTTAATTTAACATTTTTCACACTATAAAGGAGATTTAAGGTAATGAAATATACACAGATACCTAGTACAGCTTTTAAAAATATTCAGATCAACGCTGGTATTTTAGTTGAGACTTTTGATCCTGATACACAGCAGATAGGTAACCTAGTAGGTGCTACAAGTGGTGGTGTAAACTTTACAGCCACACCTACTTATACAGATTTTGGTGAGGATATAGATAACTGTCCTAAGAATATGAAAGAGCTTAAAAAGCTTGAAAGCTGGGAGGCTAAAATGTCAGGTACTTTTGTATCATGCACACCAGCGCTGGCTGAGATGCTTGTAGGTGCTGGAGCTGTAGACTCATCAGA
Organism: Paludibacteraceae bacterium; assembly: GCA_024405815.1. GTDB lineage: Bacteria > Bacteroidota > Bacteroidia > Bacteroidales > Paludibacteraceae > Enterocola. The sequence continues at coordinate 2,804 of JAKSNX010000009.1, forward strand.
TGCTACACACATCATCCCTAGTAATGATGTAGATACAAAAGATTTTAATGACATTTGGTGGGTAGGTGACTACTCAGACGTAAATAGTGGTACTGATGCTGGATACTGTGCTATCCATCTTATGAACGCACTCTCAACAGGAGGCTTTGCTATTCAGTCTACAGATAAGGCTAAAGGTACTTTTGCTTTTGAATTTACAGGACATTACTCTATGAGTGATCAGGACAAAGTACCATTTGAAATTTACATCAAGACAGGTGTTTAGTACAAAGGCAGAAAGGACATATTTTATGAAAATTAGTGACTATAATAATGAGGATGCTCTTGACTTGCTAGTGGATCTTATTGATCCTGTTAGCAATTTGTTTACAGACAGCGAGTTTACTAATGCTGTAAAAACTATGACAAAAATAGAGGCTGTAAAAATTGCTATTAAAAACCACAAAAAGGACATTATAGAGATACTAGCTAGATTAGATGGCACTCCTGTTAACAAGTATAAATGTAATGTAATAACTATAGCTAGAGACTTATTAGAGATACTTAATGATGAGGCTCTACTAGATTTTTTTACCTCTCAGGGGCTGATGGAGGAAAAGAGTGCCTCATCAGAGCCTATGGTGATTATAGAGGGACAAAAAAAGTAAATTATTTTTTGAAATATGCCAAAGCTAAGCATGATGAATGGAGTAGACAATATCTATATAACATTTATATGTCAGAGACACTAAGACTTAGTGTAGAGGGTAAGATGCTTAATGCTAGATATGTGGACTTATTGCAACATAAGCCTATTGATACTAGGACAGGTGATGAGATAGCTTTGGATATAATCGAAAGATTAGATATAAAGGTAAATTAAAAATGGATGTTTTTGACTTATTTGCAAAAATAAACTTAGATACATCAGAATACGAAAATGGACTTAGCAAGGCAAAAGATGGAATGTCTAAAATAGGTGGAGCTTTAGCTAAGGGCGCTGGTACTGTAGCAAAAGTAACAGCAAAGACCGTAGGAGCTGTAGCAAAGGTAACAGCTGGAGCTATTACTACAGGTGCAAGCGCTGTAGGTGCTATCACTAAGCAAGCTGTAGAGAGTTATGCAAATTATGAACAGCTTGTAGGTGGTATGGAGACTTTGTTTGATAGCAACGCAAAAAAGGTTATTGACAATGCAAGCAAAGCCTATAAGACAGCTGGTATATCAGCTAATGAGTATATGGAGACTGTTACAAGCTTTTCAGGCTCATTATTACAGTCATTAGATGGAGACACAGCAAAAGCCACAGAGAAAGCTGATAAAGCTATTATAGCCATGTCAGATAATGCTAATAAAATGGGTACATCAATGGAGAGTATCCAAAATGCCTATAGAGGTTTTGCTAAGCAAAATTTTACAATGCTTGATAACCTCTCCCTAGGTTATGGTGGTACTAAGTCAGAGATGGAGAGACTTTTAAAGGATGCTCAAGCTATCTCAGGTATTAAGTACAACATAGAGTCATACGCTGACATTATTGATGCTATTAGCGTTATACAGGATAAGATGGGCATAACAGGTACAACAGCTAAAGAGGCTGGTACTACCATTAGTGGATCTATAAACTCCATGAAATCAGCATGGTCAGATTTACTTACAGCTTTTGTAGATCCTAAGGCTGACTTAGGCAAAAGTATTGATAAGCTCATGGAGAGTGTTTTTGGTGATGGCACAGATACTAACATAGGTGTAATTGGTAATGTATTGCCAGCTATAGAGCAAGCTATCACAGGTATAGGTGCTGGTATTGAAAAAGCATTGCCTAAAATTATGGAAAGACTACCAAAAGCATTAGGCGAGATATTACCTAAGCTTATAGACAGCGCAAAAAATATACTAAAGTCAATTACAACAGCTATAAAGGACAACTCAAAAGACGTAGCTGAGTTAGTTATGGTTATTATTCAAGCAATAATAGAGCTTACTCCTGATATATTAGATGCTTTAATATCTGTAGCTGTGTCATTAGTAGATGCTTTATTTAGCGCTATTATGCCAATAGCTGAGCCCTTTTTGAGTGAAATAATAGGCAATGTAGGAGAATTTATAGAAAGCTTAAAAAATAAGCTCTCTGAGGGCTGGGATAATATAAAAAATGGTGTAGCTGATTTTATAGAAAGCACTAAAGAATTTTTTGATATGTTACCTGAGCATATTGCTTATGCTTTAGCTTATGCTTTAGCTACTATAGTCAAGTGGTGCATAGATGCTTATTTAACAATGAGCGAGAAAATACCTGAGATCATTGAAAATGTAAAAACGTGGTTTAGTGAGTTGCCTGATAAATTACGTGAGGTATTTACAAATGCTATAGAGGCTTTAATAGAGTGGTTTAATAACATGAGAGAAAGTGTAGCAACAGCTATACCTGAGATCATTGAAAATATAAAAACATTTTTTGCTAATTTGCCTGATGAGTTAAAAGAAATAGGTAAAAATGCTATAAGTGGCTTTGTAAATGGTATCAAGGAAAAGTGGCAAGCTAGAAAAGAAGAGGTAAAGGGTGTATTCAATTCTTTTGTAGGTGGTGCTAAAGATGCTCTAGGTATTCACTCCCCATCCAAAGTATTTGCTCAAATAGGTGAGTATTGTACTGAGGGCTTTGAGGAGGGTATAAAAGGCATAGCAGATACAAGTGATATAGCAAATAATATTACAGCTGGCTTAGGAGCAATAGATACAGCTGTAAGCTCAAATGTAACCAAAGTAGGATCTGAGGATACAAGTACAGGAGTAATGGTAAATGTTACTTTGGCTGGTGATGCTGATGGCTTATTTAAGGTAATAAAACAAGAGAGTAACAAATACTACAGAGCCACAGGACGTAGCGCTTTTGCATAGGAGAGGATAGATGCTTTTAGAGATAAATGGTGTTGACTATACAAATAATGTACAAGAGTCCACTTATAAGGTAGATACAGAGGATGTATGTAATGAGTGGGAGGATGGCTTTTATAGAAAGCATAATGACAAGTACAGGGAGCGCATAAAAGGTAGCTTTGATGTGGTATTTGTTACTGATGCACAGTACAACGCTTTTATAAATGACGTAAAGAAAGCCAGCAACAAAAACCTATTAACAGCTACATTTTACGTAGGAGGCTTAACCAATGCTACACAGTCAGCACAAGTGTATTATAGGCTGTCTCTTTCAACACGTAGAGTTATAAATAGTAGCTACACATTGACTAAGCTTACTTTTGATTTTGAGGAGGCTTAAATGCAAATATCAGATGCTTTAAAAGCCAAATTTTTAGAGAATGATGGACAAAAGCTAATCACTATATATTTTCCAACATTAAACGGACTCACATTAGATAACAGCCACATATACTCAGATAGCATATCTTTAAAAGAGAGCATTTTAGAGGGTAGCTCTATTGAGTTTGTAGGCTGTATATCATCCACTTTTTACTGTGAGTTGCATGGAGTCAATAGAGAGCTCAAGGGTGAGCGCATAGAGGTATATGTAACTGTAGAGGGCTTTGAGGATGAGCGTATCCCATTATTTAAGGGATATGTAGACAGCGTAAAGACAAGGCTTACAGATCAGTATAAAGCTATTACTTGCTATGACTATTTGTACTACAAGGCTAGTGATAGGGATGTGTCACATTGGTATAACGAGCTGTCATTCCCATTGACTATGAGACAGTTTAGGGACAGCTTGTGTAGCTGGATAGACTTAGGACAAGAGCCAATAGACTTGCCTAATGATAATGTAGTCATCTCAAGACAGTACACGTCTAATGCTATCAATGCCTTAGACCTGATTAAAAATATATGTCAATTAAATGGTGTATTTGGAATAGTTAACAGGGATGGCAAGCTTGAGTATAAGAGCTTATCTGTAGACACACAGGGTACATATCCATCTAGCTATACATATCCATCCCTCATCTTATTTCCATCAAGGACAACAACAGCTACTACTGAGGCTGTAAATGATAGCTCTACAATGGTCTCATATTATGAGGACATGATGTATGAGGACTTTGATGTATACGCTATAGATAAAGTAATTATACGAGATAGCGAGGATGCCGACAGCGTATCTTATGGCACAGGTAAAAATAGCTATATAGTACAAGGCAACGTGTTTATATATGGGCTGGATGATGCTGATAGACAGCAGATAGCTGAGAATATATATAACAATGTGCAAGGCTTTAGCTATAAGCCTTTTGATGCTGTAAGTGTGGGCTTGCCTTTTGTACAGGTAGGAGACTTAGTACAGTACAACATAGCTGATTATAGTGGAAAGAGCCCTAGCTACGTGCAAAAGAGCTTTTATGTTATGCAAAGACAGCTCAAGGGCATACAAGCGCTAAAAGATAACTACAGCGCTGAGGGTGAGCAATATCAGAAAATATTTTTATCAGACTTGCACACTAAGCTTAACAGCATAGAAAAAAAGCTAGCTGTTACACCTACAAGAGCAGAGGTAGAAAAGATGATAAATGACATGGAGACACCTACAGGCTTTACTGTAGCGAGTGTGGATCATTTACCATCAGTCAGAGATCCTAATGTTATTTATTTAGTTAGAGGGGATATAACCATTGCCTAGAGCTAGAAAAAGAACGAGACAAAGACAAAAAGGCAGAGTATATGTGCGTGAGCATGATCATAGAGAGGTCATAGCTGGAGACATGTACCACAATGCCATATATATAGGTAAAGATAACCATCCATCATGGCGCAAGTATAAACATAAGCTCATTACTACTAAGTACAATGATAGTGTGATGAGTATTGATGTAGATAATAGAGTAGCTGGTTACTACTCAGGGCAATTTACTGACTATGGAATATATAGGACTAGAGATTATATATACAGTATTTACTCTTATAACAGCACAGCTATTTTAGCCAGCGCTGATGGTGGTTACGATTATCATCCTAGATTTAGGAGCTCTGAGAGTGCTAACTACTCAACAAGAAATAATAAAAGATATAAAGCTAACCAGCTTATTACTATGTATAGAAAAGGCAATGTATCTCCTACAGGACATTATGCTTACAAAATCGGTACTTTTCATCTAGATGAGTATGGCATGATAGATGGCATAAGCTGGAGCGCTGAGCACCCAATGGATATAGAGCCTTTATATGAGACTCCTAGCTATTTAAAGTGGACAGATAAAGGCGCTTTATTTATTGGCTATGAGGGTATATGGGAGATAACAGACAACGGATATGACATGGTGGGGCATTTTGTAGGAGATTATAGGGGCTTTACACGCTTAAATAATGGTGTTTATGTGTGCGCCACTTTTGGTGCTGATAAGACATCAAGTGGCTATTTAAATGTAATGAGTTTGCAATGGTCAAGTGATATGTGGCTATGGCAAAAAGAGATAGTATGGCACGAAAACTCTACAAGTAGTCTACCTAAAGAGAGAATATGCTCAATAAATTTAGGTAATGTAGTCTATTACTATTTTAAGTGCTGGCATAGCTCATCTGTTTGGGAGCTCAAAGTATTTAAGTTTTATGGCTCAGGGTGGGATGAAATTGTGATCCCACAGTATATTGATGTAACAATAGATGAGGATATGGTAGGCTCAATAGTGAAAGAGTCAAGATATAAAAAGATAAGGCTTGTTTTTTCTAATAAAGATACAGTAACAGCTGATGATGATACTTATGTTACATATCTTAGCAATAGTCTTACAGGCACTTATGATTATGCTCATTATCCTGATGACGGTGCAAATGGAATAATGAGTATAGATGGGCGCATCCCAGCTAATAGACCTGAGTTTATACTAATCTCATCAGAGAGCTCTGATGAGGGTAGCTATATGATCTATTTAGATAATATGGAGTTTAAGGAGAGCACTAACAATTTTGCTTTTTTATTGGGATCTTATGACTCATCAAAAGGCAAAGAGTTTATTTATGAGAAAGATTATGTATTTTAAGGAGGCTTTTAATGGCTAACTATACAAAGGTATTTGATAACCCATATCCTAACGGATGGAAAAATCTACCTAGTGAGTCCACACCTGTGACAGCTGAGGCTTTGCAAGAGCATACAGATGCGATAGTACATATAGAGGACTATTTATATGATAACCCTAGTGGTGGTGGAGGCTCTGATGTACAGGTTGAGCCACTACTTACTCAAGGTAGTCATATAGCTGACATTACTGTAGATGGAGAAAAAAGCGAGATATATGCTCCTGAAATGGATAGTGTTAAATATGGCACTAGCGCTGAGTTTGAGCGAGACAAAGACTCACTACCTGTAGGCACAACTTATATGATAACAGATGATGCGTATACAGATATAATACCTAACAATATTTACTCACTTGACGAGGTAAGAATAGGTACTTTTTTAGATAAGCCACTTTATAGGAAAATGGTTAGAAAAAACTCTATAGCTAAGTCAGCTGAGGATGTAACAGCTTTAGTATCGAGCTTAAATATAAATGTTGCTGTAAATTGTACTTTTATTTGTTTGGGTGAAAATCAGCAAGGTACAGTAAATTGCACATTATATAAAAGTAGTAACTCATGGAAAGTATTTGGATGGGATAGTTACTCATCAAATAATGATAGATATGGCTTTTTGGCTATTGAATATACAAAGGTAGGTGAGTAGATATGAGTGCAAATGTTAAGACAGCTAATGGATGGGTAAAGTCAGCAGATGCTACTAATATAGTTGATAATCTTACTACTCCATCAAATGCTAGCGCTTTATCAGCCAATATGGGCAGAGAGCTTGCTGGTAGGATAGAGAGAGGTATACATACAGCAGAAATATCAGTAGTTTTTAATGATGCTGGCTTTTCTGATTTATTTGTAAATGGCAATATCGTGATATTGTCAGCACGTATTATAGATGGAAATAACAACGATATAGCAAATAGAGGCATAAGAGTATCAATAATTGGTGGTGATAATGGTCATGGTTCTAGATTATGGCTATATAACGAGTTTTCTAATGAAAGAATAGCAAACCAAACACATAATTGTATGGTTGCTTATATAAATGTATAAAGCGAAAGAGGTGGACAGTATGTTTAAATGGTCAGTAATTACACAGACACAAAACATTGAGGGAGGAGTAGCTATCACAGCAACTCAGAAAGATACTAAGAAAGGGGCAGAGGATCTGTACTATGATACTTTATCTAAGACAGGTGGTAACCCAGCTACTAAATATCTGAGAGTAGAGCTCAAGAATGAAAAAGGCGAGCTCCAGCTTGCAAGCGTTAGAGATAATTCACAGTATCTTGAGGAGTAAGGATGAGCATACAGACAATGTTAGACAGCATAACAGCTGGAGGAGTTGTGTCAGTATTGGTCATTATCTTATCACTCATAGAGATAACTCCTGTTAAATTCAGCCCTCTACAATGGATAGGCAAGCGTGTAAACGCTGAGACAATAATAAGGCTTGACAAGGTAGAGCGTAAGCTTGATGAGCACATAGCTGAGAGCTACAGGAATAATATCTTGACAGTACAGGACAAGCTCTTAAAAGGTGAGCGCTTTACTAGAGAGGAATGGGAGAAAGCCTTAGCCAGCTGTGGAGCTTATAAGGAATATGTAAAAAATAATAATCTCACTAATGATGTAATTGATGAGGCTATGAAATATATTAAGCATCAATACGGACTAGCATTAGATAAAGCTGATTTTGTTGATTTAGGAGTAAAAGCTTGAGAGTAAGCCAAAAGACTAAGCTCAAAAACCTTACTAAGTTTATTGTGGTATGTATAATAGTTATCCTTTTGTATGCTGTGGCAGAGCTTGTGCTGTCCACAGTAACAGGGATCACACATGATACGCTTACTACCTGTGTATTTGCATTTTTTGGCACAGAGCTAGCAAGCTGTACACTCATCAAGATATTTAATATTTTAAAGCTAGGAGAGTAGTATGACAGGAGATATATTTACACAAATAGTAGTGGCTATTATTTTGCTATTTAGTGCACTTATTAGCGCTTATGTAGTGCCTTTTCTACAGGCTAAGACAGATGCTACAGAGTGGACTAAGCTACTAAGCTATACAAGATGCGCTGTAGAGTGGGCTAACCAAACTATTAAGCCTGATGAGTATGTAGCTAAAAAGCGCTACGTGTATGATAAAGTTAAAGAGTTTATTGATAGCACATTAAAGATACAGCTTGATGAAAAGCAGATAGATACAATTATTGAGGCTATAGTTAATGAGGTTAAAAGAGGTATTTAATGATATTTGTTATTGGATGCTTATATATAGCAATAATGGTGTGTAGTTGTTTAGCAATATTTAAGGCTGAGGAGACAATGGATGATGAGTAGGATAGGTCATGCTAGAATATCTGAGCACAACAACTCAGGATGGGATGGTAAGGCTAAGGCTGGTGATCAGGGTAAAGAGGTAATAATAGCTAACTTTTATAAAAAGCCATGGTATAGGATGCTAAGATGCAAGGACAGCGCAAAAGCTGAGGCAATGGCTAAAGCTTGTGAGGCTATGTGTAACAATGACTGTATAGGCTATGATCAGAGTCAGCGCTTAACATTGCATAAAGAGCTTACTAAGCTTAATTTTGACTATACAAAGCTGGCTACAGCGTGTGAGACTGACTGTAGCGCATTTATGACAGCCTGTGCTTATTGTGCTGGTATTAGCGTACCTTTTGTGGGCAATAACGCTCCTACAACGTCAAATATGGTGGCACAGTTTGAAAAAACAGGGCTATTTAATGTATACACAGACAGTACTTTTATAAATAACTGTGATAACCTTAAAAGAGGGGATGTGTTAGTAGGCAAGCCAGCTACACATACTGTCATGGTGTTAGATGATGGAAAGAACGTAGCACAGCCAAAAGCTACACAGACCTTAGAGGAGGTAGTGGCTGACGTGTTTGCTGGTAAGTATGGTAATGGTGCTGAGCGTATTAAGCGTATAGAGTCTGAGACACCTTACAGCTATAAAGAGGTACAGGCTTTAGTAAATAAGATTATAAAGGGCTAAAATATGGATGATGTAAAAGGGATGATCCTCTCAGATGCAATACGTACAGCTATTGAGAGTGCTAAAAAAGTAGAAAAGCTTAAAAGAATTATCACAATATCAATAGGAGCAAATGTAGTTTTATTGCTAGCTCTATTAAGGAGGTAAGCATGAAGAAAAACCTGTTATTTGCTTTTTGGAATTGTGGAGATGACGATATAATACAATTTGCGCTTTTAAAGGCGCACTTAAATAAAAATGAAAAAGCTGTACTTATCCTTATGCTGGATGAGTGCATGACTCAAGAGGAAATAGCTGAGCAGATAAACTATAGTACACGTAGAGTGCAACAGTTTTGGAGCTCAGGAGCTAGAAAATTATTAGATATTCCATGGGTTAAAGCTTATGCACAAAGCTTGATCCTTTGATATATTTTATCCTCCTTTCTTATTTTTTGGAGTAGAGACTTGCGCCAACAGGTCTCTACTTTTTTTGCGTGTTTATTTCGTGTTATTCATATCAATTATTACTTATCATTAAATCATGTATAAATCATATAACGCTAACCCAATTTTAAAGAGAGGCAATGACTGTACTATAAGAGCTATTTGTACTGTTTTAGGTCAAAGCTGGGAGGACACTTTTATAGAGGTGTGCCTGTATGGTCTCAAGATGCACGATATGCCCAGCTCTAATGTAGTATGGGGCTCTTACCTAGTAGATAAGGGCTATACACGTCATATAGTGCCTAATACATGTCCAAATTGCTATACTGTCAGACAATTTGCCAATGAGCATCCACGAGGTAGCTACATACTAGCGCTACAAGGTCATGTAGTAGCTTGCATAGATGGTGACTACCTAGATAGCTGGGACTCAGGGGATGAGGTAGTTATGTATTATTGGACAGAGGAGGACTAAACATGTACGGATACAATTTTCCAAATTATCAACAGTATCAACAGTACCAACAGCCTACACAGGATGAGAGGATATGGGTACAGAATGAAACCTCAGCAGAGGCATACCTAGTAGCTCCTAATGGCTTTGTACGCTTATGGGACTCAAGCAAGCCTGTATTTTATGAAAAAAGAGCAGATGCTAACGGTAGACCTTTACCACTAGAGGCTTATGAGTATAGCAAAAGAGCCTTAAATAAGCCCATAGATATTGAGGGCATAGACTCTTACTATAAAGAGGCTTTAGAGGGCTTAACAAGGCGCATAGAGGCATTAGAAAAGGAGGCACATAATGAGTCCAATGGAAATACTGACACAGTTTCAACAGTTCAAGAGACAGTATCAAGGAGATCCACAGCAAGAGGTACAAAGGCTGATAGCTGAGGGTAAGATAAATCAGCAACAGCTTAACCAGCTACAGAGCATGGCTAAGCAATTTATGCAAGCATTTAATATCAGATAAAAGAGCGCACTTTTATATACATTATCAATTAAAAAGGAGATTTTATTATGGCTTTAGATGGAATGAGCCCAGCTGATTTAGGCGCAATAATGGGCAATAATAACAATGATGGCTTTGGTGGCAATAGCGCATGGTGGATCATTATACTTTTCCTTTTCGCTTTTTGTGGTGGATGGGGCAATAATGGTTTTGGTGGCGCTGGCTCAGGAGCTATGGATAACTATGTATTGAATAGTGATTTTGCTACACTACAGAGACAGCTTTCTGATGGCTTTGGAGGAGTAGAAAAGGGCATTGATACAATACGTAATGGCTTGTGTGATGGCTTTTATACATCAGCACAGCTAAACGCACAGACTAACACTAATATCTTACAGAGCGCTAATGCTTTACAGTCTCAGCTGGCTAGCTGTTGCTGTGATATTAGAGAGGGCATATCAGGTGTTAACTATAATATGGCTATGAATAGCAACGCACTACAGAGCGCTGTACAGAATGGCTTTTGTCAGACTAACTTTAACGGACAGTCAAACACAAGAGACATTATTGAGAGTCAGAACGCTAACACAAGAGCTATCTTAGATGCACTTAACGCTAACAAGGTAGAGGCATTAAAGGATAGAATTGCTGAGCAAAATCAGATGATCAACAGCCTCCAGCTTGCAAGCTCACAGGCTAGACAAAATGAGTATTTGGTAGACAAATTAGGTACTAAGTGTCCTATCCCAGCTTATCTGACTTGTAACCCTAACGCACCACTTAACTACAGCGTAAACTATGGCTGTGGATGCAATGGCTAGGAGGTGTGTCCTATGTCAGAATTTATTAACGCACAGGCACAGACAATAGCTGTAGGAGATAATGTGGTATTTACTGATACACTTGTAAGACCTTGCAAAAAGGTTATACATAGAGAGGGCTCAGGCATCTTTACTCTTAAAGGTGGTAGATATACTGTAATATTTAGCGCTAATGTAGCTGGAGCTACAGCAGATACAGAGCTAGACTTAGCTTTCTCACTTAATGGAGAGGTATTAGAGGCTACACGTATAGCCTCTACACCTACAATAGCTGATGAGTTTAATAGTGTATCAAAGGCTTATGTTATAGATATTCCTTATTGTTGCTGTGGCACATTATCAATACGCAACATAGGTACAACTCCTATTACTGTAGATGATGCTGTACTTGTAATGGCGAGAGAGGAGATAGCATGAAAAAAATGGACGAGTTAAAAGACGTGCTCTGTGAGGCTCTTGAAAAGATAGCTAAAAAGGGAGACGTTAACCCTACAGACTTAGATAACGTATTTAAGCTTACTGAGTCCATTAAAAACCTTATGAAAATTGAGGATATGGGTATGGACAATGGCACAAGCTCAGGCAGATACAGAGGAGGTAGGTCTTATGGTGATGGCTCTTACAATAACAGCTCTTATAATGATGCTGACAGCTCTTACGCTAGGCGCTGGGAGGCTAGAGGCTCTTATGGAGATGGAGACACATCCAGCGCACGTAGACAGCACTACGTAAGAGGTCACTACTCTTATGATGGTATGTCAGAGATGGAAGAAAAAATACAGGATATGATGGATGATGACAGGATGAGTCTTGAGGACAAGAGCACTCTTAAAAGAGCATTGAGCATCATTAGAAAGTAGTGATTTATGGATATGCGTGCAATAAATGAAGAAATAGAGAGGCTGACTAATGCTGATACTACTTATCAGAATTGTCAAAAGCTGGCTGTGCTTTACAGCATTAAGGATCATAATACAGATAAAGTGGCTGTATACTCTCACGCATCATCCAAATTTATGAAAGCTGTGGCTGGTGTGCCTATGGAACAAGCCCTGACTGTATTAGATGAGCACATGGAGGCTATACAGCTGTTATATCCCAAAGAGTATACAGCTATCTGTGATAAATTAAATAACCTCAAATAGAAAAAGGCTAGGATAATACCTAGCCTTTATTATTTGATATATTTGCAAATTAGTGCTATTATAAGCACTTAGGTAATATGTAAATATAAGTATTGCTTTACGTTTCAACTACTGTAGTAGCTGAAACATTAAGAAATAAAATTTAATAACTTTTAAATACTATCTTTGGTGGTTGAGTACCTTTAGGGCTTAAATAAATCTTATCAATTATGGAATACCAAAAAGCTCTCTTGTGCTCATCATCTAAAGACATGTATACATCCCTCCAATTATTAGGCAACTCAACAGCCTGAGATGGAGACCTTTTAAGTGAGGCTATGCTATTTAGTATAGCCTTTCTCTTTTCTCTATACTCATCAGCATCTATATCACCCTCCTCAAAGCGTATGCCTATACGCTCCAGCTTTTTCTCTAGCTTGTCTCTTTCTTTTTTGTAGTCTATTTCTACGCTGGATGACTCAATAGATACATTATAATCATTTAAGATAGTATCCAAATTATCAAGGATATACTTTTCTAGCTTTCTCTCTGATAGTGCTACATGTTGATCATGCTTAATTATGCTATCTGTACCTGTACAATAATAATTTTTATAATCTTTTCCATTAGGATCATGCCTAGTTAGTGATCTCATTTTTTTATCACATAATGCGCAAGTACAAAGCCCTGAGTAATAATATATATATTCTCTTTGATGTGTTAGATAATTGCCCTCTAGGATGCGCTGTACCTCATCAAATTGCTCTTGCGTGATGTATGGCTCACACTTATAACCATTGTCAGCCATGCCAGCATAAGCTCTATTATGTAATAAATGCCAAAGTCCTGAGCGTGATATTTTATGTCCCTTATCATTCAGCTTGCGTAGTGTGTATGTGGAAGAATGTGAGCTTAGATAATACTCAAAAGCTAAGCTCACTAGCTCTGAGTGATCATTTATAAGCTTGCCCTTTTCTTTGTGATAACCTCTAGGAGCACATCCTACATAATCACCTTGCGCCTTTTTATATTCAAATACAGACTTAATACGCTCACTTGTCCTATCAGCCTCAGACTGTGCCACAGATAGCATTATATTAACCTTAAATACTCCTGAGCTGGTCTCAGTCTCATAGTCCTCCCAAATAGCTCTCCATGGTACGCTACAGCTATCAAGCTGAGTCTGTACCTCATAATAGTCAGCTACAGACCTAAACCATCTATCTAGCTTAGTAAATGCTATTAGGTCAACCTTGCCAGCTTTACAGTCATTTATAAGTCTCAGTAGAGCTGGTCTTTTAGTATACTTTTTTCTAGCAGATATACCAGCATCATTGTATATGCCAGCTATCTCATAATTGTTGTCTTTACAGTATTGCTCTAGAGCATCTATCTGACTATCTACAGATAGCCCATGCTTTTTTTGCTCTTGAGTAGATACTCTTACATAAATTGCTACTCTTTTCATAACTTGTCATTAGTCCCCAAAATTTTATTACGCTTTCTTATAATAGCCCTCTTTAAAATAGTAATATCAGGCATTATGTGCTCTTTAGCTATTAGCTCATTTTTAGCCTCAGCTATCTCAAAATTAGTACACACATTTTGTGCTACTGTGAGCCTGTTAGGATCAGGAGTGTGGAAATGTGCACACAATAGCTCTATTAGCTCACTAAAAGAGCTCCCATGGTCTCCATATATCACAAATAAGAGCTTACGCTTATCACTTGCCCTCATACCTTTAATGTACTTTATTAGAGCCTTTTCTATCTCATCATCATCCATATTGCTTTTAAAATCAGATGGATACATAAGCTCTAAGTAGTATGGCATAGGCTGTAGCCCTAAAGCATTAAACCATTGAAAACCTACAAGCTGTGACGGACAGCTATATCCAGCCTCCCAATTTTGTATAGTTTTTTTAGATACTCCTAGAGCTCTAGCCATATAGTCCTGAGACTTGCCAGCATCCTCTCTACTCTTGCGCCACATGTGCGCAAATCTGTCATTTATATCCTTTTCCATACTTACCCCCAATAGAAAAAATTTATACCAATTTACACTAATTTTGAGTATTATACAGCCTTTCTGATAGGCTTACTATATATGTAAAGGAGGTACAACTATGAGTCATGGTAACAGAGTCCTAATAGATAAAATAAATACTCTCTTATATAATTGCGATACTATCACGCTCAAAGCTATTTATTGGGCTGTGTGGAATATCATGCAAAAGGGAGAGTAAAAAATGGACTACAAAAAAGAAATATTAACCCTGATCGAGAGTGCTGATGAAAAAGCACTCAAACTCATTTACGAGATCCTTATTAGAATAGTAAGTCACTAAACAAAGCGCCTCCCTTAATTTAAGGGAGGTCTTTTGTTGCATCAGCTATCTTAATGGCTATATCTTTTAACAGCTCTATCTGAGTCTCATCCATATCTATAAGTATTCTTATGAGTTTGGCTTTAAAGTCATCATCACTATTAAATAGGATGCTGGTTATCTCAGCTATCTCTGTCTCCCTGTCTTTAGGCTTAAAAACCTCTCCAGCTCCTGTCCTGATCCATTGCTCATTAACATTAAATACTCTACATATATCAAGTATTGTCCTGTCAGATGGCTCACGCTCTCCCTTTTCTATCATCCAAATGAAATTACGAGAGATATTAAGCTTACTAGCAAAGGAGTCTTGAGACTCACCTAAAAGCCTTCTTAGTTCTTTTATTCTTTCGTGCATAAGCGCCCTCCTTTCTATCTCACTATACATTATATCCTACAAAATGTAAACAAGTTAGAAAAAATTTAAAAATATGCTTTACAAGTTAGAAATAATTTGATAATATAATCTCACAAGTTAGATTTTGGAGGGCTAAGACATGAGATACATGGCAAACATCAAAAATGAAAATGAGATCAGCGAGATTATAGAGACAGCTAAAAGCTCTAGTAGATTAGACACCATCTATCTAATGAGCAATGGCGAGTTTTTACAGATCGTACACAGAGATTACCTAGATGAGCTCAAAGATATGGGCTATTTTGTATCAATGATTTTCGAGGGTGGTAACAGAGTAGAGGCATAAGGTGCATGGTTACTGAGGGTGCTTAACAGTATTAAATGGAGTTATTAGTAGCGTGAATTGAGTAGCATGGGTAGCCAACTCCAGCCATTTATAAGGAGGATATGACATGGTAGAGAGAAATAAGTACAACAGAGCAATAGTAAGAGCTGAGGTTGAGGGCTTAAAGGGCTCAGCTGAGGTGTGCTGGACAGCTAGTGATCATTGGAGCGCTTTTATCTGCGTACCTTATCAGGACAGCAGATGGGTGTACTTAGGTGGTAAGCGTGAGGATGAGGATAGTGCAATAGCTAAGGCTCAGAGAGAGCTTGAGTATCGCTTAGCTAGTTGCACAATGATTTAGGAGGATATGACATGAGATACGGACTAGCACTAATAGCTGTGGGTGCATTAAGCATCCCAGCTACAGACGAGGGTACAGCATTTGTAGTTTTTGCCTTTATGGGTATAGGGCTAATAGTTGAGCATTTTAAGGAGGTTAAGTATGGCAAGTAACAGGTGGGTGTATTACGTAGCTGTATATGAGAATGACGGATCATTACACTACGTAACAGAGACAAATGGTAAATGTGCATTATGGAGAGACAATGATCCAGCTAAGGAGTTTAGTGCTAGGACAGCTGATGACATTTGTGAGGGCTTAAACATGAATTTGATTAACTCAATAGTAGTTAAAGCTCCTAGCTATATGCACATAAGAAACGGAGAAAGAGAGGCACAGAATGACTAGCATAAAAGTATTTGATACATCAGCTGACATACTCCAGCACATAGCTGACAAAGAGGAGATGACTGTAGCTGAGGTTATTGATGAGTTATTAGATGCAAATGACTTGAAATAGGCGAAACAGCCCACAAGGGCTGTCCTATCAGGGTGGTGCTTGATAGCTGATGATGCCAGCCACAGACCAAAAGCTGAGTATTACGAGAGGAGCAAATAATATGGATAAGACTATGACAGATAGAGAGCGCACTATTATCACAGAGCTTGCTGAGGTAGTCAATAAGCTTACAGCTAAGGATAAAGAGCATCTGCTTTGGACAGCTCAGGGCATCCTATTAGCTGGAAACAATGGCAAGTGATATTTTAAAGGTTTTATACAAGCTATGGGCTGATCAGTATGGACAGACCATAACATCCATAACAATTACAGATGGTAGAGATTTTAGCAATGTTGTCAGCAATGATAATTCAAAGTGCACAGCCTGAGCTAGTAGAGGCAAAGGCTACAGCTTATTGCTTGCAAAATAAAACAGCCTCAGGTGAGTGGGTGCGTGATGGTATATGTGCAAGTGGTAACCCTGAGTACTTTGGCAAATTGATTATAGTGTACCAGCGCTTACCTGATGGCTCTGTAGGAGAGCTTATAGGTATATATGAGTGCAAAGATAAAGGATGCGCTAAGACAGTAATTGACGTATGGACAGAGGACATAGATAAAGCACAAGACTTTATGGATCGTGTATATGAGGATGGATGCAAAGGCAACATATATATACAGGTTTTAGAGTCAGATGGTTAGGAGGATAAACATGACATTATATGAGCTTACAGGCGAGATGCTACAGCTCCTAGATATGGCTGAGGATGCTGATGTAGATGAGGAGGCTCTTAAAGACACTATTGAGGCTGTAGAGGGCGAGATAGAGTTTAAGGCTGATGGTTATGCAAAAGTAATTAAACAGCTGGAGGCTGATGCTGAGTGCTTAAAAAAAGAGGCTGACAGACTCAGCGAGCGTAAAAAGGCTATTGATAAGAATATTGAGAAAATCAAGAAAGCACTTGAGGCATCCATGATAGCTACAGGCAAGACTAAGTTTAAGACTGAGCTTTTTAACTTTAGCATAGCTAAAAACCCAGCAAAGCTAGAGCTGGCTGACAATATTGACATGGATAGCGTACCAGCTGAGTATCTTACATTTGCACAGCCTACTATTGATAAGACAGCTGTAAAAAATGCTATTAAGGCTGGTGAGTCTTTTGAGTGGGCACACATGGTACAGGGCGAGAGCCTGAGGATCAAATAGGAGGGACAAGATGACGTTTGAGGAGCTACAAAAAGCTAATGAGACTCTATCTACCATGAAGATAGAGCGCAAGGATAAAAGGACAGGTCAGGTAACGTCTAAAGATTATGCTGAGGTTAACCAGCGCATAAAGGTATTTAGGATGCTTTATCCTGAGGGAGCAATAATTACAGATATGCTTACAGATGATGGAGAGCGCTGTGTATTTAGAGCTATTGTACATGACTCTGATGGCAAGACACTAGGCACAGGCACAGCTTTTGAGCTTAAAAGCTCAAGCTTTATAAATGCTACTAGCTATATAGAAAACTGTGAGACCAGCGCTGTAGGTAGAGCTTTAGCCATGTGTGGGATAGGTATTGATACAAGTATAGCATCTTATGAGGAGGTAGCTAATGCTCAGGCTACACAGGATAAGAAAGCTGTGGATACACAGCCTGACACAGTCAAAGAGGCAAGCGCTAAAGCTAAAGTAATGGCTTATGTGGTTAGACATAACATGAGCCCTGAGAATATCGAGAAGATATGCAAATGCTACAAGGTTGAGAGGCTGGCACAGATGAGCTTACAGCAATGTGAGCACTATATAAAAGCATTAGAGAAAAACGGAGGAAATATAGATGAATAAGGTACAGCTGGTAGGCAGATTAACAAGGGATGTAGAGCTTAGACAGACTACAGGTGATGAGAGTATAGCTATAGCTAGATTTGGTGTGGCTGTAAATCGTAAGAAAAAGGATGAGGCAGACTTTATTAGCTGTGTGGCTTTTGGCAAGACAGCTGAGACCTTAGATAAGTACTTTAGCAAGGGCTCACGCATTGCTATAGCTGGACGTATACAGACAGGCTCTTACACAAATAAAGAGGGCGCTAAAGTGTACACAACGGATGTAGTAGTAGAGGAGTTTGATTTTATCGACACTAAGTCAGAAAGTACAACAGCTCCAGCTCCTGTAGATGATAAGGGCTTTATGGATATTCCTGACAATATAGATGAGGAGTTACCTTTTACATGATCCATACACTAGCTGATTTTGTAGGAGCTAGCAAAGACCTAGAGGGTAATGTTATAGCGCACTTTGTTATAGATGGTGATGTACTACCTAAGCTGGATGAGCTTAAAGATGATGAGCTAGTGCTAGAGGTAGATAAATACTATAAAAAGCGCTCACTAAATGCTAACGCTTATTTTTGGAAACTGTGCGACATGATAGCAAAGGCTCTAGGTACTGATAAAGATACTGTATATCTTTTGGAGCTGTCCACTTATGGAGTATTTGTGGACATAGAGATAGTTAAACAGGCGCTCCCTACATTGCAAAAAGAGTTTAGACATACACAGATAATAGATGAGGATGATACTACAGCTTATGTCAGATGCTACATAGGCTCTAGCCACTACAACTCAAAGGAAATGGCTGAGCTAATAAATGGTACTGTATCTGATGCTCATGACATAGGTATAGAGACATGGACACAGGCTGAGATAGATAACCTTATAGAAAATTGGAGGTGCACATGAATATAGACACAACTCATAGGCTGGTTGAGTCGATTTTGATAGATGATCCTGAGACAAGAAACAGCGACTCTTTGCTATATTTAAGAGCTTGCCAGCGCATTGATCCTAGAGTATCAACTATGCCATTTGAGACAGTCTTGATGGAGCGTAAGCGCTTAGGCTTTCCTAACATTGAGTCTGTAGGACGTTGTAGACGTAAGATACAGGAGCACAACCCACTATTAAGGGCTGATAAAGCTGTAATAGATGCGAGATATGACAACTTTAAAGAGGTCTTAGATTATGTATCGACAGAGTAAGTACAAGGCTACAAAGATAACCACAGAGGCTGGAATATTTGACAGTAAAAAAGAGTATAAGAGATGGCTTGAGCTTAAAGCGCTGGAAGATAGAGGTGAGATACAGCTACTAACAAGGCAAGTACCATTTGAGCTGATACCTAGCCAGCGTATAGAGGGCAAGGTAATAGAAAGAGCTGTCACTTATAAAGCTGATTTTGTGTACATGTATAAAGGCTCACAGGTGGTTGAGGATGTAAAAGGCTTTAAAACACCTGAGTACATCATAAAAAGGAAAATGATGCTATATAGGTATGGCATCAGGATACAGGAGGTTTAAAACATGGATAAGGAATATCTAAAAAGGGTAAACGAGTTGCCCATATCTGAGATATATGCAATGAGCTCTATAGGTTTTGAGTTTGTAGTAGAGGCTGGAAAGATAACAGAGGTAGTAGCTAATGGCTGAGCGTAGGATGTTTACAAAAAAGATAACAGAGTCAGATGCCTTTTTGGATATGCCAGCAAGTACACAGGCTTTATATTTTCATCTTAATATGTCAGCTGATGATGATGGCTTTGTTAATAACCCAAAGAGCGTACAGCGTAACGTAGGTGCATCTCTTGACGATATGAAACTACTACTAGCTAAGAAATTTATTATAGCTTTTGAGTCAGGAATAATAGTTATAAAGCATTGGAAAATGCACAACTATATACAGTCTGACAGATATAAGCCTACTGACTATGTAGAGGAAAAAAGCCAGCTTTATATTGACGAAAAGAAAGCCTATAGCCTTGATGTATCCACTATGGATACAAAATGTATACAAAGTGTATCCATAGGTAAGGATAAGATAGGTGAGGATAAGATAGATAAGGATATATATAAAGAGGCTTTTGCTGATGATCAGGAGTTATGTGATATGTTTACTGACTATGTAGACATGAGAAAAAAGATTAAAGCTCCTATGACTAATAGAGCTGTACAGCTTGCTATAGATAAGCTTAACAAGCTCAGCAAGGGCAATAGAGACACAGCCTTAGAGATACTTAGACGGTCTGTTATGAATAGCTGGAAAGGCTTATATGAGCTTAAAGCAGATAAGCCAGCTAATAAGCCAGCATTTAATACAATGCAAGCTACTAACTATGGCAATATGGATGACTTAGAGGCAAAGCTCTTAGGGTGTACATGATGACTGTATGGATGAGAGTAAGTAGAGATAAGTATGAGCTCCCTGAGGCTGTAGCTGATACAGCTGGGGAGCTGGCTAGAAAACTAGGTGTAAATACTAATGTTATCTACACTAGATACAGGATAGCCAAAGAAAAAGGCATTAGATGCGTATATGTAAAAGTAGAGATAGATGAGGATGATGAGTAATGGCAAAGCATTATATAGGAGAGCTTGAACAGATGCAAAGCTTATCCTTAGAGTCAAAAATAAGAATGACACAGACAAGGATAAAGGGATGGTATGAGGCTTTTGATGGCAATGTATATGTATCAGTAAGTGGAGGCAAAGATAGTCAGGTACTAGCTCATATAGTTAAAGGCATGTATCCTGATGTACCATGTGTATTTGTTAATACAGGGCTAGAGTATGACTCAGTAAGAAAAAAAGGCATAGAGCTTGCTGATGAAGTTTTAAGACCTGAGATGGACTTTGTAAATGTTATTAAAAATTATGGGTATCCAATATTTGGAAAAGAAATAAGTCAAGCTATTTTTGAAACAAGGAAAAAACTTGAAAAAAGAGGAGTCAAAAGTAATTACGCTGATGCTCTGAGAAATATTAACGAAAATGAGTTGACTATGAGAGAAAAGCAACTACTAGGAATATTAAAAGATAATAATGGAGAATACAGCCAATATAATAAAGAGAGGTATTTATATGCCATAGATGCTCCGTTTTATATAGGTAATAAGTGTTGCGATATTATGAAAAAAAGACCAGCTCATAAGTATGTAAATAAAACAAAATCTAGACCATTTATAGGGACTATGGCAGACGAGAGCAGACTTAGAAAAACCACATGGTTAAAAAATGGATGCAATGCTTTTAACGCAAAATATCCACAAAGTACACCTTTATCTTTTTGGACTGAACAAGACATATTGAAATATATAAAAATAAATAATTTGGATATAGCTAATATATATGGAGATATAGCTTATCAAGATGATGATGGAATGTACTATGATGATCCATTATTTATTGAAAATATGCAACTAACCACAACAGGAGCTAAAAGAACAGGGTGTGTATTTTGTCTTTTTGGAATTACGCAAAATCAAGATAGACTGATACAGCTAAAAAAAGCAGAGCCTCAAAAATTTGATTTTGTTATGCGAGGTGGAAAATTTAACGATCAAGGTATGTGGGTGCCTGATAATGGGTTAGGATACAAGTTTGTAATTGACTGGCTCAATGAACATGGGGACTTAAACATAAAATATTAGGAGGATACAGATGACAGTATGTAATATATGTGGAGCTCCAGCAGAGTGTACACACCATCTCATATTTGGCAGAGGGCTGAGATCCCTAGCCAATGATGATAAATTAACGCTTAAATTGTGCAATAAGTGCCACAATTTGGCTATTAAGCGTGATGACAGAATACATGGTAACAACGTAGCTGAAAGCCTTAGCAAGATGCTAGGACAGATGCAATGGGAGAGAGACAGACTAGCGCTGTGGTTAGAGCTTGCTACAGGTGAGACAAGAGAGGAGGCGCTGGATAATGTCAGATCAGACTTTAGGGAGAGATACAGCAAAAGCTATCTATAAGGGAGCTGACTGTATAGGCTGTAAATGGTATTTAGAGCCTAGCTGTAAAGGTAAGGAAAAAGGCACAAATTGTGTACATTATGAAAAGGAGAAAGCATGAGACCACGATACTATTGGTATGGTGTAGTGTGGAAAATGATAACGCTATATAAAAAGCTACAGACTGAGGATACGGATCAGGCAAAGCTTATGGTAGAGGCTATAGATGAGGCTTTAGCTGAGACAAGAGCCATGCCTGATGGTGATTTAAGAGAAAAGGCTATAAATGACATTTTGATAGATAGAGTCAAGACTTATGATGGAGTAGCTTTAGACGTGCACTACAGCTCAATAACAGTACAACGCTGGGTAAATAGCTTTGTAAATTTAGTAGGTAAAAAGGCTGGGTATTAGGATGAATAGAAAACAGAGAGCAATAGCTAACCTAGACAAGTTAGCGCAAAAGAGGAGAAAGCTTTTAGATTTGAAAGAGGCTAGCGAGTTTGTAGTCCCTTACGTATATACTACTGTAGTTATGGCATTAAAGGACATGACTGACATGAGTGATGATGACATAACAGACATAATAGGCGAGAGCCAGCGCTTATGGTTTACTGAGGACTGGACTGACAGCCCTATACAGGTATGCTATGAGCGCACAGGGATAAGGCTAGCTAACTTAGAGGAATATGAGAAAAATAAAGATTTATGGGAGGTATAAAGATGCCTAGACTAATACAGGCAAGACCTACAGGGTGGAAAAGACACCCATTTGAGTATGAGTATCTGTGTGATATATGCAAGGTCAACACACGTACTTACGATTATAAGCGCACTAACGGTACTGTAAAATGCACAACATGTCAGAGCGCTTGTCAAAAGGCTAGACAGATACAGAAAGCCATGGAAAAAGAGCGAGACTTATATAACAGCGCTATAGATACATTAGCTAATGAGCTCAAGATAGAGCTGGCTAAGACGTATGGTACAAAAGAGGACTTTGATTTAATTGACAGCGTAGTTGACAGGGTAAGGAGAGGTGCATGATAGATCTAGGATATAACCCTTATCAGGAATAGGAGATTATGATACAGAACAATGAAGATAGGACTTGTAGACGTTGATAACTATAATAATTTAAGGTCATGTTTTCCTAATTTGGTGCTTATGAAAATATCAGCATATCATAAAACATTAGGTGATCAGGTAGAGTGGTACGATCCTCTATTTGGTGGGCAATATAACAAAGTATATATGTCTAAAGTGTTTAGCTTTACTGAGGAGTATCCATACTATATCAATGCTGATGAGGTCATAAAAGGTGGAATTGGTTACTGTATATCTCTTGTTGATGGCAAAGAGGTATTTGATAAAACAAAAGATATACAGCTCCCATACCACATAGAGCATATTATGCCTGACTACTCTTTATATGGAATAACAGATACAGCTTATGGCTTTATGAGTAGAGGATGCCCTAGAGGCTGTGGCTTTTGCCATGTAAAAGATAAAGAGGGTTTAAAGAGCTACAAAGTAGCTGACTTATCTGAGTTTTGGGATGGGCAAAAATATATAGAGCTTTTTGATCCTAATACTTTAGCTTGTAAAGACTATAAGGATATACTCCAGCAATTAGCTGACAGCAAGGCTTATGTAGACTTTAATCAAGGTATAGATATAAGGATGATGACTGAGGAAAAAGCTGAGCTTATAAAACAAATAAAAGTAAAGTATATACATTTTGCTTTTGACAGGTATCAAGATAAAAATATTATAATGCCTAAGCTTAAACAATTTGTTGATGTTACAGGCTGGGATAGGCATAAAGTAAGCGTGTATGTATTGTGTGGCTTTGATACCACAATGGAGCAAAACTTAGAGAGGATCATGTATTTAAGATCATTAAATTTACAGCCTTATGTGATGCTTTATGACAAAGAACATATACCTAAAGGGCATGAGCTAAGAAAGCTACAGAGGTGGGTAAATAATAAATTTGTATTTTGGAAATGTGATAGCTTTGACGATTATATGAAAGGAGCATAAATGGCAAGAGAGGGCTTAATGGATGACTCAGGATACAACTTTAATGAGTGTGATGGCGAGTGTGATAAATGTGATCAGAGAGACATTTGTGATGAGGAGGACTGTATAGATGAGTGGAATAAATACTACTATGATACAAGGCTCTGATAGTGTTAATAGACTAATAAGCCTAACTATGGAGGGATATAATGGCAAATAGTTTGAGATGCAAGATAAAAAGGCTAGTACATACAGGAGCTATAAGTAATGATGAGTATGATGAGATAATGGATAAGCTGGCTGGGCATGACAGGACTGTAGCTTTTAAGGCTGTAGATGCTTATGTAGAGTATTGCCTGAGAGTGCATAGAGAGACAAGACATCCTTTAAATTTAAAGGCAATGGCTGAGAGGTTTAAGGAGCAGAAATGAAAATATTGTATGACGAGTGCAAGAGTGCAATTATTAACAACAAATGTACTGAATGTAATGAGTTTTACAGTTGTTATGTATGCGATTTTATTGAGGAAAGGTATCAGCAAGGCAGAGCAGATATGAAAAGAGAAATAAAAGCACTTGCACATGAAGATGCTACAACAGGAAATATGATTATCAGTTTGTCTGATGTGGAGAAATTAAAGGAGAACAACAATGGCAAGTTATTGGTATGAAGAAATGGAAAAAGCCGAGCAAGAATATGATGCAAGAGAATATGAGTTAGCACAAGAGTATTCAAGAGGTTATGAGCAAGGCAGAGCAGATACGATTGATGAATGTATAGATAAGTTTGCCGAGATAATGAGCAATATGTATCAGATATGTGGTAGAAGTTGCCCTGTGAATTGCAATTGGGGGACTACAACCAGTTGCAAGGATATGTGTAAGAAGTGGTTATTTGAACAGTTAAAGGAGCAGAAATGAACATAGCACAAGAATTATCTATTGTTAGAGATAACATTGCAGAATATGGAATGACTAATATTACACAATTAGAATATGATGAAATCTACGAGCAAGGCAGAGCAGAAGCGATTGATGAATGTATCAAAACACTAGCCAAATCAGAAGATACAATGTTATCTGACAGACAGTATTATACATTGATTGCGTTAAAGGAGCAGGAATGAAAACTATAATAACCATAATATTAAGTGTTTTAATAACCTTATGTGTTGTAGATTTCTTCTTTGATATTCCATATATATACGGAAATGTTGGTGGAATAATTAGTGGAATAATAGCACTTATTATGATTAACACAACGGATTGTAACAGTTAAAGGAGAAGAAATAAAACCATAAAACGCATATTTTGGAAATATATGCACGTTATTAGCAGATACAAGGCAGATAAAAACCAAATGTGGTTTTAAGAAAGGGACAGGAATGACAGAGGTAGAAAAGCTAAACCTAGAAAAGATAAAAGAGATAGCTGAGGCTATGACACCTACAGAGCAGAGAGAGGTATTAAAGGTATGCACAACAGATGCTCTAATGGATGAGCTGGCTGACAGACAAGACAAGATGCAAAGACAAATAGCAGATATAAAAAAGGTATTAGGAGTGCTGTAATGGCGCTCCTTTTTTGATGTAACAGAGCCCTCAATATAGGTCATGATATTATTGTCCTTTCTGTCCAATGTATTTGGGTAGGGCTGGGTGCTTTTTGTCATGAGACTTAGGGCATCCAGCTTAAAGGAAATGGAGGCAGAAAGTGATAGAACGTAGCACAAAGTATAAGAGGATAGCTGAAAAGGTCATACAACTCCCTGAGTTTGATGATATTAGGGATGTAAGGATAGCTTACCTAGCATCAGATGAGGAGAAAAAGAAAAACTATAAGACAGTCTTTGCTGACTGTACCAAAGTGAGCCCTAGATATAGCTGGTGCTGTAAGTATGATTTTTTCATAACAGTATATGAGCCTAATGTATTAGAGCTTGATAGAAAACAGCTAGAGATACTTATGATCCATGAGCTACATCATGTAGGAATAAACACAGACGGACAAGAGCCTAGCTATTATGTAGTGCCTCATGATATAGAGGAATTTGACAGCATAATAGAGCGCTATGGCTTACATTGGGAGGACAAGTAAGAAGATGCCTAGAGGAGATAACCCTAATAGTAGGGCTAATTTGAGACCATTAGAAAAAGGTCTCCCAAAGAAATCTCAGAGAGAGATACAGAAAAAAGGCTCTATAGCTGGCAACAAAGAAAAGTCAAGGCTAAAGACCTTTAAAGAGCTGGATGATGAGTTTACAACAGATGACGAGCGTAAAAAGATGATGGACATGCTCAAAAAGAGAGCTTTACAGGGTAACCTTAAAGCTTTTGAGTTGTATAGAGACTCTATGGGGATGAAACCTGTAGAGAAAGTGGAGCAGACTACTACAGAGATAGTAATAGACTTAGGAGAGGACAATGATACAGATTAAGGGAGTGGATAAGTGGATACTCCCTGTGTATAAGCCATATCTTTTAGACTATGACACAAGAGTAAATGTGTTTTATGGTGGCGCTGGATCAGGCAAATCTTATTTTATGTGTCAAAAGATAGTACTTAAATGCTTACAAGAGGAGCGCAAGGTACTTGTAGTACGTAAGGTAGGCGCAACGCTTAAAGCCTCTATTTGGGACTTGTTTGCTGACATATTAGCTAAGATGCCACAGGTCATAAAAGTCATAAATAAGGCTGATATGCAAATAACCCTTATAAATGGCTCTAAGCTGTTATTTAAGGGCTTAGATGACTCAGAAAAGATAAAAAGTATAACAGGTATAACGGATATTGTTATAGAGGAGGCTACAGAGATAAGCCTAGATGATTTTACTCAGCTTAATTTACGTCTGAGATCATCAAAGCCTCATAACCAAATACACTTAGCCTTTAACCCTGTGAGTAAGGCTAATTGGGTATATAAATACTTTTTTGAAAAGGGAGCACCTGATAACTGTACTATCGTACAGACTACATACAAAGATAATACGCACTTACCACAGGAGTACATAGACTCTATTTTGGAATTGCAAGAGCGTAACCCAGCATACTACAAGATATATGTGTTAGGTGAGTTTGCCACATTGGATAAGCTAGTATTCCCTATTATCGAGACTAGGCTTGTATCTGATGAGGAGACTAAAAAGGGCTGGTTTTGGTGTGGTATGGACTTTGGCTACACCAATGATCCGACAGCTATTACTTATGGCTATTACGTACCTGTAGAGCGCATTTTGTACATTACAGGAGAGTATGACAAGAGAGGGCTAACTAATGACAAGATAGCTGAGGCTATACAGTCACTAGGGCTAGCTAAAGAGATTATAGTAGCAGACTCAGCTGAGCCTAAAAGTATAGCTGAGCTACGCAAGCTAGGTATTAAGCGTATAAGAGAAAGCGTAAAAGGCGCTGACTCTATTATGAATGGTATAGACAGGATACAAAGATGCAAGATAGTCATTGATGAGCGTTGTCCTCACACCATAGAGGAATTTAACAACTATACATGGCAAAAGGACAAAAAGACAGGTGAGTATATAAATAAGCCAATAGATAGCTTTAACCATCATATTGACTCTATCAGATATGGCTTACAGGCTGTAATAAATAAAAAGCACAATGCTGATGAGGCTGTGGATGCCTCAGTATTAGCTTTTTTATAGGAGATATAAATGAAAACTTATCAAGACTTACTTAAAAAGAGTGACACAGAGGCTAATAAGGCTCAATTTTGTAGAGATGCTGTGGCAGAGTTTATGAGCTCTGTAGAGTATGCGCAAGCTAAAGCTGGAGAGGCATACTATAACAAGCATAATTTGACTATAGAGGCTTTTCAAAAGTATCTATACAGCATATCAGGTAGACAAGTGCCTGATATTTTCTCAAGCAACTATAAGCTAAAGACCTTATTTTTTAGACGATTAGTTACACAGCAAGTACAGTACGTTACAGGTAATGGAGTGTACTTAAATGAGGTAAAGAATAAGGCTAAGCTAGGCAAGGACTTTGATTATCAGATCCAGCTAGCATCTAAGAGAGCTATGGCTGGTGGTAGAGCTTTTGGCTTTTGGAATTATGATCATTTAGAGGTATTTGGCTTTGCTGATACAGCTACACAGGCTGGCTTTTGCCCTCTCTACAATGAGGATACAGCACAGCTTGAGGCTGGTATACGTTATTGGTTTAGACAGGTAGGAGATAGCACTCTATTTAGATGCACTCTATATGAGGCAGATGGCTACACAGAATATAGACAGACAGGCAAGGATAAACCTGAGGTATTAGAGGAAAAAAGAGGCTATAAGCGCACTACTACACAGAGCAAAGCTACAGGCATTGAAAGCGTTACAGATGAAAACTATACAAAGTTACCTATAGTGCCATTGTATGCTAATGATACTCACGAGTCAGAGCTTATAGGTATTAGAGAGTGCATAGACTGTTATGACTTTATCAAGTCAGGTCTTGCTAATGACATTGATGATACAAGTGGCTTTTATTGGATATTAAAAAATACAGGTGGTATGGATGATACAGACCTAGCTAAGTTTATCCAGCGTATGAAAACTGTTAAAGCTACTGTGGTAGATGGTGATCAGGGTGTAGATGCTGAGGCACATAGTCTTGATGTACCTGTAGTAGCTAGAGAGACAATGCTTGAGCTTTTGCGTAAGGATATATATGAGGACTTTCAGGCTCTTGATGTAAATACTCTTAGTGCTAGTGCTAAGACTACACAAGAGATACAGGCATCGTATCAAAATCAGGATAACAAGTGCGCTGACTTTGAGTATTATCTTATAGATTTTGTGCAACAGATACTTGAGCTAGCTGGAATAGATGACGAGCCTACATTTAGATGGAATAGAGTAGTAAATCAAGCTGAACAGACACAGATGATACTACAGGCATCTAATTACCTTACAGATGAGGTAATAGTAAAGCATTTACCATTTTTGACACCTGAGGAGGCTGACATAGTAATAAAAGACCTAGCAAATAACAACTATGACATGTTTAATGGTGATGAGGAATAATGACAGCTGATAAGTGGACAGATAAAGAGCTGGTAAGGCTAGAAAAAAGGATAACGAGAATATATAAGGAGTCAGCACAAGAGCTAAAAAAGCAAAGTGCTGACTACTTTGCTACTTATGCTGAGAGATGGAAAGAGGAATACAAAGCATATCAAAAGGGCAAGTATACTGAGGATCAGTTTAAAGCGTGGGAGCTTAGCCAGCTAGGTAGGGGAGCGCATTGGGATGACTTAGCAGACCAAATGGCTGAGCGTATGGTAGATACAGCTAAAATGGCTCAAGATATTACTAATGGCATACTCCCTAAGGTATACACAAAGAATAGCAACGAGATAGCAAAGATAGCACAGGACTCAGCTATAGAGCAAGGCATAACAGGTATACGCTTTGACTTAGTGGATGAGTATGCTGTAGCTAGACTTATGAAAGGTAGCTCAGAGGTAAGACCTTATAAGCCTGTAGCATTAGACTTGCCTTTAGTAGACAGATACTCTAGGAATAAGCTTAATAATGCACTCTTACAAGGTGTTTTACAGGGTGACTCTATAGATAAGCTAGCTAATAGGTTTATGGATGCTGGCATAGGTGAACGCTGGAAAGCAATTAGGAGCGCTAGGACAGCTGTGACAGGTGCTCAAAGTGCTGGCAAGCAAGATAGATACACAGACTTAGCCAGCAAAGGCTGTGAGATGACTAAAATATGGGTAGCTACAGATGATGACAGGACAAGACCTGAGCACGCTGAGGCAGATGGACAAGAGGTAGCTTATGATGAGCCTTTTGACGTAGGAGGGGAGGAGCTGATGTATCCAGCTGATCCTAATGGCTCAGGGTGGAACGTATATAACTGTAGATGCACTACTAAGGCTGGCAAGATAAAGTTTAAGTCACGATTTGAAAATATGGAGAGTGATACATATCAAAGACTTAATAGCATTAGTGATATTATATATGAAAGGATAGGAATATACGAAAAAACAAATGGAAATTTAAGGGAAAGAATTGAAAAATTTAAAAGTAGGCTATCAGATGCTAATAAATATGAAAAAATATTAAATTCTGTATTTTTCACTAATTATGATGACACAGGTTGTGAATATGATCCAATAACAAAGAGAATAAATATAAATCTAAATGAAATAAATGCGTTTACTTTGTTTCATGAGGCTATACATGTATTTGATGATAATCAAATTTATATTATTCCAAAGCCTGAAAGAAAAATAAAGCGCTATAATTCATTATCTGATTATATTTTGGGAGAATTATATACAGCTGATGCAAAAAAGAAAGATATAAATATAATTGATAGTATTTTAGGCACAAATAATGCTTTTGCAGAAAAAGAATTGGATAGATTTAACTGTAAAAATAAATTTTTTGAATTGTGCACAAACAATGGAATTGCCTTATACGATAGTGATATAATGTTTTTGTCAGATTTTGTAAGTTCATATACTCAAGATAGCAATTGTGGCTCTATGTTATTTGGTGGACATAGAAGAGATTATTTGAAAAACGAAAATTATAGAATGTATGAAATTTTGGCGAGTTACGGAATATTAAAATCTTTAGGCAGATATGATTTATTAGCAATAGAGAAAATGCTATTACCAAATCTATATAAAATAATAGAGAAAGAATGGGACAAGCTATGGTAGACATTTATGAAATAATAGAGGGAAATTATAGAAAAGAATATGCCAAAAAGCATGGTATAGACAGTCTTATGAATTGTTTTGATACAGTTCATTGGAATGATGAGGAAAGCGAGAAAATGTACAAAAAATGCCTAGATAATAATACAACATGGGACACATACTTAAAAACCACAAAAGGAGCTATAAAATAATGCCTATGCAGACTTTTAGTAGTAATGGTATAACAGTACATTTTGATGATCGTAGCCCTGAGGTATTAGAGGCGCTTAAAAATGCTGTAGAGCGTGGACTTATGGCTTGTGGTGAAAAAGCTGTAGGCTATGCTCAGGATAAGTGCCCTGTAGATACAGGTAGACTAAGAGGATCTATAGCGTATAAGGTGGATGGTGATGACTGTTATATAGGTACTAATGTAGAGTATGCGCCTTATATTGAGTTTGGTACAGGTAAGTACGCTGAGACAGGTGGCAGACAGACTCCATGGGCTTTTCAAGATAAAAATGGTGAGTGGCACATGACTAATGGTGCAAAGCCTCAAC
The DNA here is from genome assembly GCA_024405815.1 of Paludibacteraceae bacterium. GTDB lineage: Bacteria > Bacteroidota > Bacteroidia > Bacteroidales > Paludibacteraceae > Enterocola. Next base: position 34,104 of record JAKSNX010000009.1, read on the forward strand.
CATTTTTAAGACCATCAGCCTCAGACCATGCTAAAGAGTACACAGAAATACTAAAAGACTCTCTACAAAATGCTTAATTGATGTATCACAGCCTTAAATGGCTGATAATCTATAAATGCTAGTACACTACTTGTTTTTAGCCCCCATAATACAGATAGGACTTTGTTATTGATGTAACAGAGCCCTATTTTTTTGTGAAAATAAGCGTGTATCTGAGGGACAAGATACAACATATATCTTTATTGGACAAAGCATAGTCCCCAAAGCAAAGGAGAAAGATATGAGCTTAACAAGAAAGTTATTAGAGTCTATGTCATTGGACTCAGACAAAGTCAGCACTATCATTGAGGCACACGTTGAGACTGTGGACAGCCTTAAAGCGCAAATTGATAAGTACAAAGCAGACTCAGAAAAGCTGACTAGCTTACAGAAAGAGCTGGCAACTACTCAGACAGAGCTTGAGAATATCAAGGCGAATGGTGGTGACTGGCAGAAAAAGTATGAGAAAGAGCACTCAGACTTTGAGGCTTTTAAGAGTGAGCAACTAGAAAAGGACACACT
>JAKSNX010000090.1 GCA_024405815.1 Paludibacteraceae bacterium
AGTTTTATGTTCTCAACTACAGTAAGTGAAAGTTCAAATTTTTTAAGCATCAATGAAATCGACTTTTCGCAATGCAAAGATAAGTAAAAGTTCAGTAGTTTAGGAGTTTGGAAGTTAAAAGTTTTAAACAATTTGTAAATTTATGTGTTTTTATTATACAACCTCACACTAGGTGCTCGCTGTTAACCCCTTCAAAACCACACAAATGTTCGGAGACTCACCAATGTAACTCCGTTACTGGTTCGTGCCTCCATTTGTACGTGATTTTGTGCGGGGGCTTCGCAATGTGTTTCGTTTGTATAATAAAACACATAACCACAATTATTTTAAGCATTTTTAAACTCCTGGAACGTATTATCAGAATAATAGACTACAATGCGTAAAATCTCCTTAGGGGGTAAAGTTCTTACAACCTCCTTTATAATTGTTTGTGGTTCAGTAGTTTGTGAATTATTTTTTGTAGCAAAACCAGATTCAAGACACTCTGAGATTTCAATTTTTGATGATTCTCTGTATTCTTGATTGAATAAATCACGCTGAATAGCCTTCTCATTCTTGTACATCGGCTCTTTTCCAAGCATAAGCCACTCTGGATTTATGTTAGGGAAAGCAGTCATCACACTTTGCAAAATAGCCACTCCAGGGTTGTTTCGTCCATTTAAGATGTGTGAAATGGCAGATGGTTGCACTCCTAATTTAGCAGCAAGTTCACGTGGCTGAAGGTTCTCTTTCTCTAAAATTTTCTTAAATTTTTCTATCATAATTTTTATCAATCTAGAGTAAACATTACATGTACAAATGTAAAAAAATAAATTTACATCTGCAAATTTTTATATACGTAATTTTTCAACATTGTACTTTACATTTGTATATTACAACTGTACTAATATTTAATCAACCTAAATCCATACACCACTTACAATATATTCATTACTTAATATTTTACTTTATATAAAGACTATTTTACCGCTGACTTTCAACAATTTATTTATAAAATATTATAATTTTACAATGAGTTATGTTGTTTATGCAGTATTTTTTCGTGCCTATTGAATAATCCATTTACTTATGCATATATAAACTGCTGATTATAGCATAGTTATATTTAAACAAATAAAATTTTGCATATTCATTTCATATACGATTTTACATTAGTAAATATATGTGTAAATTTGAACATACATCATACATTTATACATCATACATTACAAATACACTTGTAAATATTTATACTATTTACAAATTACCCTGATTTCAACGTAACATTTGTAACTGCTGTTTTTAACTTTTTTTGCTCTGAAAATTTTTAATTCGTAAATTTGTAGTTGAAAATTTATGAGACTACTCTACCCTATAAGATTTCTCGCTTCGCTCGACTGCGTTAGCTGGACGTAGTCAAATGACGGAGAGGGCTTGACCTTTGACACTAAATATTATGGAAAAGAATAAAATTGATGCATTTGTAAGAATCGGCGACATTATGGACCGCCTCCGCAGTGAGTGTCCATGGGACAAGAAGCAAACTAATGAGTCTTTACGAATTTTGACTCAAGAGGAAGTATTTGAACTTTGCGATGCAATTATCAAAAAAGATGACGCAGGAATATGTGAAGAGTTAGGTGATGTGCTGCTCCACATACTTTTTTACGCAAAAATTGCAGAAGAGAAAAATTCATTTACCATTGCAGATGTATGTAACCACTTGAGTGATAAGATGATACACCGCCATCCGCACGTTTTTGGCTCTGCTCAGGCAGATTCTTCCGCACAGGTGATAAGGAATTGGCAAATTTTAAAGCTACAAGAGGGCAAAGGAAAGACTGTTCTTGGCGGGGTTCCTGATTCACTACCCTCTCTTATTAAGGCGTATAGAATTCAAGATAAAGCCCGCAGTGCCGGATTTGATTGGAAAGAGAAAGAGGATGTTTGGGAAAAGGTTAAAGAAGAGGTTTCAGAAGTTGAGGCTGAAATAAAAGCACAATCTCAAGTTATGGACTCAACTGAAGACCAAAAACAGAATCAAGAGATACAAGCAAGAATTGAAGAGGAATTCGGAGACCTTATGTTCAGCATAATAAATGCGGCACGCCTCTATAAAATTAACCCCGATAATGCCCTTGAACGCACTAACCAAAAGTTTATAAAGCGTTTTAACTACTTGGAATCCAAAGCCAAGGAGCAAGGCAAAACAGTTAACGAACTATCGTTTGAAGAGATGAACGCCTTATGGGAAGAGGCAAAACAGCACTAACATAAACGCACAAAAAAGGCTGACATCACACTGCCAGCCTTTTTTACACCTATATATATTATTATTCTACAGGTATACCAATTACATTGCATTTCACTCCTTCTTTTACAATTATCAAATTGTAATGCTCATCAAAATACTTATACTCTGCAAGTTCTGCTCCATCTAATGGCTTATTATCATCTGTTATAGGGTCAAGTGATACAGTAACGCTACCATCGGCATTCTCTGCAAGATAAAGGTTCTGTGCACCGGCAGGTAATATTAGTTTATCGTGTCCTGTAGCAATTGTTGAAACCTCATACATAATAACTGAACGAACTTCACCAGCCCATCCGTTAGTCATATAGTCAAATCCTGAGTTATACTCGTGAACAAATACGTATGATGGAGTTGACGGGTCTGTTGTAATACTGCTTATATCCGCTACTCCATTTACAAATGGATAATCCTCTCCATTATAATCAGCACCACCTATGTAGCCATATATATACCAAACATTATCACCTGGTGTTGGAGTTGGACCAGGAGTTGGACCAGGGGTTGGACCAGGGGTATCACCACAACCTGTACCTGCACCTACATACAGTTGGTCTTCACCAAATTTCAACTTGATGTAGAAATCATAGCAGCCTGACTCTGTTATTGAATAACTCTTATCATCTACTTGTGTAATTCCTGTTACACTTGCAGGGTCTAAGACAACTGCCCAAGTTGAACCTGTTGATGCATCATACAAAGCAACAGTCTGACCTGCAGCAAGTGACTGGTTTAGAACCATAAACTCTTGGAAACCCTCCATCGGGGTAGGATTCTCCAGCCCAATTACAGGAGTGGTACCATCAATCATAATGCCATAACCGGTTTCGCCAGGTGTAGGACCAGGTGTTGGGCCAGGACCAGGGGTATCACCACAACCCGTACCTGCACCTACATACAGTTGGTCTTCACCAAATTTCAACTTGATGTAGAAATCATAGCAGCCTGACTCTGTTATTGAATAACTCTTATCATCTACTTGTGTAATTCCTGTTACACTTGCAGGGTCTAAGACAACTGCCCAAGTTGAACCTGTTGATGCATCATACAAAGCAACAGTCTGACCTGCAGCAAGTGACTGGTTTAGAACCATAAACTCTTGGAAACCCTCCATCGGGGTAGGATTCTCCAGCCCAATTACAGGAGTGGTACCATCAATCATAATGCCAAATGCGGCAAAAGATGCAATGGTTGACAAAATAATTGCCATGAACAACGTAAATAATTTCTTCATAGTTTTGTAAAATTTTATTAGGTTAATAAATTGAAATATCCATCTTATGGGTACAAAGATACACATTTTAGCAACAAGAAACAAGATTTTTTGTAACTTTGTGCCTCTGAATATCAAATTAGAGGTATTTATGGCTGATAATTATCTTGAAAAACATTATGAGGAGTATGAAAAGCGTAAGGCTGAATGGGAAAAAGCCAAACGCTTAGGCAAGTATGTACATCGGGTAAAAAAGGAGAGTGACAAGTGATAAACGCAGAACAAATAGATAACAAGACCATAGAATTGGAGCAAAAACCCATTGGGCAGTTACTGTTCCTATATGCCTTACCATCTGTAATAAGTCAGGTGATTGCATCTGTCTATAACATTGCAGACCGCATATTCATAGGTCAAGGCGTCGGTCCGCTTGCCATTGCCGGACTTGCCATCACATTTCCACTGATGAACGTAATCCATGCTTTTGGTTCTCTTGTGGGCGTAGGTTCAGCAGCCAGAATATCAATTGTATTGGGTAAGAAAGATTTATATTGGGCAGAAAAAATACTTGGAAACAGCACTATTCTCACCATCATTATGGGAGTGCTGATTTTTGGTTTTGGGTATGGCTTTATGGAGAAAATCCTTATGCTTTTTGGTGCTACACAAGACACCATTCAGTATGCTTTGGAGTATATGAACATTGTATTGCCCGGTATGGTGTTAATGACTGTAACACTTAACCTTACAGGACTGATAAGAGCCACAGGCTATCCTGCCCGATGTATGTATATATTAGGTGGCGGTGCCGTATTGAATGTAATTTTGGACCCGATATTCATATTCGGATTGCATTTGGGTATTGCAGGTGCGGCATGGGCAACAACCATCTCTATGGCTGTCACCACCATTGTGTCAATTCTTCACTTTGTAAGCAAAAGCTCATTTATCAGATACAAACTGCACGCTTGGAGACCTAAATTATTCATTTTCAAGAATGTACTTATGATAGGTTTAAGTCCGTTCCTTATGAACCTTACTGCCGCAGGTGTGGTTGCCCTACTAAATTCACAACTGCTTAAGTATGGCGGAGATTATGCAATAGGTGCATTTGGAATAGTTAACAGTTACGCCAATTTCACATTCCTGTTTATTCTTGGAATATGCCAGGGAATGCAACCTATCGCAGGTTATAACTACGGAGCAGGACATACAGACAGACTTAAAGGCATTTATACACTTACCACTAAAATCTGTGTATCTATAGGCTTAATATGCAGCATTATAAGCCTCGCCATTCCTGAACCGCTTGTGCGTGTGTTTACAAAAGACACAGAGCTTATAGAAACCAGCGTACCTGCCATACGGTTTATGATGGCAATGTTCCCGTTTATTGCGTTTCATATAACAAACACAAACTTTTTCCAATCCATAGACAAGCCTTGGGTATCAATAGTAACCAGCCTTTCCAGACAGCTATTATTCCTATTGCCGCTGTGTTATGTTGTACCTCTGATTTTTGAATCTATGGGACAGCCCGGACTTTACGGCGTTTGGATGTCATGCTCCATTTCTGACTTTTTAGGTGCAGCACTTGCAGGCATACTACTCTATACCCAAAGAGATGTGTTCAACAATGCAGAGTATATATATAAACCATCTGATTTATAACACATTACCCCAATGAGCAAGATTCTTATTTGGCTAAAGATAATAAGACCACAAACACTATTTGCATCTATATGCCCTGTGCTTGTGGGGTTAATTATAACACCTTATATAACAACATCGTACGCCATAGTAACTTTACTATGTGCCGTAAGTCTTCAGGTACTGTCAAATCTTATAAATGACTACTATGACTATGTAAGAGGTTCCGATAAAAAAGGACGTATAGGTTTCAGTAGAGCACTTGCTGAGGGCATAGTAAGTAAAAAGCAAATGTTATCAGCCTGTGTAATTACACTGTGCATATCCATACTTACAGGATTATACCTAATAATGAGGGGTGGATTACCTATACT
>JAKSNX010000091.1 GCA_024405815.1 Paludibacteraceae bacterium
AAGATAGTGATGGGAGACCAAACCACCCTTAAATTTGAACTTGCACAAGATAAAGATGATAAGGTAAGTTGTCCTATGTTTAATGACACTCTTACCGCAGGGGTTGAACTTGTGGAGGCACTTAAACCAGATACAGTGGATTTGGGAGATGGTAGAATCCAAGTGAATCTGAATTATCTTATCACAGCGTTTGACAGCGGATTTTACTTTATACCTGCGTATAAGTTTGTATCGGCGTACGATAGTGCATCATCAAAACCACTTGGACTTATGGTGGATACCATAAATACAGAAGCTGATGCTGATATTAACCCTATAAAAGACATAATGGACGCTCCGTTCCTTTGGTCGGAGTTTTTCTATTGGGTTGGCATAGTGCTTGCAATACTTGCGTTTATAGCACTTGTGGTATATCTGTTAATGAAATATGTGTTTAAGAAAGAGGTTAAGATTATCCCTCAAAAAGAGGAGCCTAAGATACCTGCTCATATTATAGCATTACAAAAATTGGAGCAGATTAAGAGTGAGAAGAGTTGGCAGAGTGGTGATATTAAGTTGTTCTATACCCAAGTTACAGATGTAATAAGAGAGTATATGGATAATCAGTTCTCTATTAACGCAATGGAACTTACCACAGATGAGATTTTGTCGCTTGCCAAAAAGAACCCTGAATTTGAACAGGTAAGGCAAATTTTAAGGGATATGCTTGAACTATCTGATTTGGTTAAATTTGCCAAATTTATCCCGATGGAGGACGATAATAACCGTTCAATGCTCAATGCGTTTGCGTTTGTAGAGAAAACAATGCCGCAGCCTGAGCCAGAGAGCGAGACTGATGCCGATACTGATAGTGCGAATAGTAAAGAAAAGGAGGGTAAATTATGACATTCGCAAATCCACTTTGGTTCTTGATGCTTATTCTCATTGTACCTGTAATAGTTTGGTACATACTAAAGGAGAACACATTTAAGGCAAACCTTACCATATCCTCTACAGAGGCATTTACCAAGATGCCTAAGCAGGCTGTAGTGTATCTGCGTCATCTGCCTTTTATATTGGCGGTGCTTGCCTATACAGCTACAGTGTTTGCACTTGCACGTCCGCAGACCAGCGACAGTTGGAGTAACAAAACTACAGAGGGTATAGATATAGTAATGTCGCTTGATATATCGTCAAGTATGCTTGCAGAGGATTTGAAACCTAACCGTTTGGAGGCTGCTAAAAAGGTGGCAGTCCATTTTATAGGAGAGAGACCTAATGATAATATAGGTGTGGTGCTGTTTTCTGGTGAGAGTTTTACTCAATGTCCGCTTACAACTAATCATGCACAGCTTATAAACCTTATAAGTGGGGTGAAGAGTGGTATGATAGAGGATGGTACAGCCATCGGGTCAGGACTTGCCACGGCGATAAACCGCTTGCGAGACAGTCAAGCTAAGTCAAAAGTTATAATTCTGCTTACCGATGGTTCAAACAACCGTGGTGAGATAGCCCCCGTAACGGCAGGTGAGATAGCCAAAACTTTTGGAATAAGAATCTACACCATAGGTGTTGGCAAACAAGGTATGGCTCCGTATCCTGTGCAAACCCCATACGGAATTCAGTATCATGATATAGAGGTTGATATAGATGAGCCTACACTTCAGCAGATTGCACAGGTTACAGGCGGTAAGTATTTCCGTGCCACAGATAACAAATCTTTGGAGCAGATTTACGAGGATATAGACAAATTAGAGAAATCAATTATAAATGTAAGTGAGTTCAGCCAGAAAGAAGAGTTGTTCCATTGGTTCGCCCTTGTAGCAGTGCTCTGCATAGTGGCTGAGGTGGTGTTAAAGAATACTAAGTTAAGGTCAATCCCTTGACCCCTGACCCTTTACCCTTGACCCTTATTATTATGTTTAGATTTGCACATAGTGAGTTTTTGTATCTTTTGTTTCTTATCCCTGTTTTAATGGGGTTGTTCTACTACGGACTTATAATAAAGAGCAAGAGACTTAAGAAAATGGGAGAGAAAAGCCTTCTTAGCAATCTTATGCCTGAGGTTTCTCATATCCGCCCAAGAATTAAGTTTTACTTAAGTCTTGTGGCTCTGACTCTTATGTTATTTGTAGCGGCAGGTCCGCAGTACGGCTCTAAAAAAGAGAAAGTAAAACATCAGGGTATAGAGATGATGGTGTGCATAGATGTATCTAACTCAATGCTCTCTGACGATGTCAAGCCAGACCGTATGTCAAGGGCTAAACAGGTGCTTGGCAGGCTTATAGATAAGTTGGAAAATGATAAGGTGGGGCTTATAGTTTTTGCCGGCGATGCATACGTACAGATGCCCATGACCACCGATGTGGGTAGTGCCAAGATGTTCCTTAATTCCATAAATCCTGGAATGGTGTCGCTACAAGGCACCGATATAGCGTCTGCTATACGTATGAGTATGGGTATGTTCTCTGAAAAAGAGGGTGTAAGCCACTCCATAGTGATAATCACCGATGGTGAAGACCACGAGGCTGCCGCTGTTGATGCCGCAAAGATGGCTCTGCAAAGTGGTGTAAGCGTTAATGTTATGGGGCTTGGAACACCTCAGGGTGGACCTATTCCTATAAAAGGAACTAACAGTTTCCGTAAAGATAGAGAGGGTAATGTTATTATCACCCGTCTTAATGAGCAGATGTGTGCCGATATAGCCGCCGCAGGCGGTGGTGTGTATGTAAGGGCTGATAACGCCAATAATGCGGTGCGTGCCCTTAGCAAGGAACTTGACAAGTTGGCTAAGACAGATATGGAGACAGAGGTGTATTCCAATTTTAATGAGCAGTACGCATCGTTTGCTGTGGTGGCATTGCTACTTATTTTGTTGGAGTTGTGCTTGATGGATAAACAAAATCCGCTACTTAAGAATGTAAAACTATTCTGATATGAAAAAGATATTAGGAATATTGATATTGACTCTTGTTTTCTCCATCGGGTTATGGGCTGAAAATGCCAACCCCGATATAAGAAAGGGGAACAGATTATATAAGAAGGAGAAATTTGCAGAGAGTGAGACTGAGTATCGCAAGGGCTTGCTAAAGGATAACAAGAGTGTTGAAAGTGCTTATAATTTGGGTAATTCGCTTTATAATCAGGGTAAGTATAAAGAGGCTGCCGATGCGTTTAAAGGGGCTGCCACTATGACTCAAGACAAATCCAAGCTATCATCCATATACCATAATATGGGTAATGCCTATTATAAGGCTCAGGATTTTGGGCAGAGTGTAGATGCTTATAAAAAGTCTTTGAAAAACAATCCTAAAGATGATGAAACCCGATATAATTTAGCACTTGCACAGAAAAAGATGCAGGAACAGCAACAGAATCAGCAAAATCAGCAGAATCAAGAGCAGAATCAGGAGCAGCAGCAAGACCAACAGCAACAACAGCAAGAACAACAACAAGATAAACAAGACCAGCAGGAACAGCAGCAACAGCAAGAGCAGAACCAAGACCAAATGGATAAGGAGACTGCAGAGCAGATTCTTAACGCTTTCCAACAGGAAGAGGAAGATACTCAAGATAAGTTGCAGCAGAAACCTGCACAGAGAAGCCTGGAGAAGGACTGGTAGAATTCTATGTATAAATGTATAATGTATGATGTATGAAAAACATACATTATACATCATACATAATACATTAAATAATAAAATATGTATAAGACTTTAATAATACTACTAACATTATTTACAGCACCGTTATTGGCGTTTGGTGAGAGTGTGGAATTTACGGCTGAGGCACCATCATCGGTGGTGGTGGGAAACAGATTTGGACTCACATATACTGTAAATCATGATTGTAAGGATTTTAGGGCGGCGGATATGAGTGATTTTAACGTGCTTATGGGTCCGTCAACATCGCACAGTTCCAGTGTGCAGATTATAAATGGAAGTGTAAATAAATCAACCACAATAACTTACACATATATTTTAGTGGGAGAGAATCCGGGTACCTACACCATACCAGGTGCCACTGTAGTGGTTAAGGGAGAAAAATATACATCAAACGCACTGACCATTAAGGTGCTTCCTGCCGATGAGGCAGGGCAGTCTTCACAGCAAGGTTCCAGCCAAGGCTCCATTCAAGGCGGTCAGCAGCAGGGTCAGACTCTTAACAATAAGGATTCCAAGACCTCACAGAGTGGAACTAACCAAATGTTTATACGCCAAATTATATCCAAGACTAAGGTATATGAGCAGGAGGCATTTCTTGTTACATATAAACTTTATTCAAGGTATAATCTTAGAGATTTGACTAATGTAAAGTTTCCTGAATATAAAGGTTTCTATGTGCAGGATATAGAACTTGACCCTAACCGTCAGATGACCACAGAGCATTATAATGGTCTTAATTATAGTACGTTTGTACTTAAACAGGCTCTGCTGTATCCACAACATTCTGGTACACAGGAGATTGAAAAAGGCTCACTTGATGTTGTGATAGTGGAGAGGGTGCAGAACCATTCAAACAGCATATTTGACGGTTTCTTTGACTCTTATCAAGACGTAAAAAAATCTTTGACCATACCATCTGCCAAGATAGAGGTTATGCCACTGCCAAAGGGTGCTCCTAAAAGTTTTAAGGGTGCGGTAGGTAAGTTTGACGTTAAAAGCAGTATCAGTGCAGAAAATATTAAGGCAAATGACGCTCTTACTGTGAAACTTAACATATCAGGTACGGGTAATCTAAAGCTTATTAAGAATCCGGAATTGGAGTTCCCTGCAGATTTTGATGTCTATGACCCAAAGGTTGATAATAGCATAAAGGTTACAGCGGCAGGCACATCGGGTAGTAAGAGTATTGAGTATCTTGCAATCCCAAGATTTGGCGGTGATTTTGAGATTAACGGAGTGGAGTTTTCTTGGTTTGACCCGTCATCTGGGCAGTATAAGACTGTTAATACTCCTAATTATAAGGTTAAGGTGGAGGGTAGTGCAGACCAAACACAGGTCATATCGTCTGGTAATGTGTCTAATAAAGAGAGTGTTAGGAATTTAGGTAGTGATATAAGACACATTCATACAGATAATAAACTTGCAAGTAAGTCAGCAGGATTTTATGGTACAGGCGGTTTTGTGGCAGGGTACGCAGTTCCGTTTGCGGTATTTGTGTTGCTTCTTATATTGCTGCAAAAACAGGCAAAGGAGAATGCCAACATTGCACTTAAACGTACAAAACGTGCCAGCAAGGTTGCTGTAAAACGTTTAAAAGTGGCTGCTAAATTTATGAAGGCAGATGACCCTAACCATTTCTATGAGGAGACTATGAAGGCTCTGTGGGGGTATCTTAGCGATAAGCTATCTATTCCGCAGGCAGACCTTACAAAAGATAATGTTAAGGATAAGTTAAGTGCTAAAGGTGTTAAAGATGAGGTGATTACTGAGTTTCTTAACACGTTGCAGGATTGCGAGTT
>JAKSNX010000092.1 GCA_024405815.1 Paludibacteraceae bacterium
TGCTCTTGACTCTACGTCCAGCCCTATGAAAGGGTTGTCAAATATAAGCATACGTGGCTTCTCAAGCATGGCTTTGGCTATAAGCAGACGCCTTAGCTGTCCGCTTGACAATGTTATGAGCCTATGTTCAAGAAGCGGCGTAATGTTCAATAGCTCAATTACATGCTGTGCATATTCCGTATCGGGTAAAAGCTCACGCACAGTAGGATACCAATCTATCTCCATAGATGAGAAACGTTGCTGGTAATAGGCATCACGGAATGAACCTAACGTATAGGCAGCCTCAAACCCTACTATTTTTATGAACTGCGATGGATATACGTAATCTTGGGTCTTGGCACGCTCTACCGCCATAAAATCATACACAATATCACCGCTTTTTATGCCAAATCCACCCTTTATTATCTGTGCCAAAAGGGTTTTGCCACTACCGTTTCCGCCATATACTGTCCAACACTCACCATTGTTTACAGTGAGATTTACAGGGCTCTTAAATTCCACATCGGGAATCCTTGGAAATACATTATCTAATTTAAGAAACTGCATTGTACAAGAGTAAAACAACAACAAGCGTGGCGTTATAAATTGTCAATAATCTTTAGTAAAAACTCTTCTATACCTACGTAAAAAATTCCATTAGTGTCGGTCCATGGTTTTATAGCATCGCGTACAACAACAATTTTTCTATAAGAGTCATTTATACGGCATAGAGAGTTAGTCTCCTGTTTTCGCTTCTCATCGTCAGGTATAGAGAATGCGGATTGAATGTAACAACGTTGGTTTCCTTTGTTTACCACAAAATCAACCTCAAGATTGGTACGCTTGCTTTTGTTTTCATCATCTTTATAATTGTATTCCACCACACCCACATCTACGTTGAATCCACGTGCACACAACTCATTAAATATAATATTCTCCATAATATGGTTCTCCTCCTGCTGACTGAAATTCAGTTGTGCGTTTCTAAGTCCTATGTCTGTAAAATAGTATTTAATGGGAGTGCCTATATATTTTCTTCCTTTTACATCGTATTGTTTTGCTTTACGTAGAATGTAGGCATCAATAAATAGACTCAAATATTTGCTGATTGTATCGTTAGATACATTTTGTCTTGTAACAGTCTTAAATGTGTTCTCAAGTTTAGTTGGATTAGTTAGAGAACCTATACAACTTGCAATAATATTAAGCAGACTTTCAAGTATTGTAATGTCCTTGCTTATGCCATTACGTTCTATAACATCGGTTAAATAGGTTTTGTGCACCAAATTTAACAGATATTGACTTTTATCCTCATCGGTTGTCTCTGATATGATTCTTGGCAATCCCCCGTAGGTGGTATAATCTTTCCATGCGGCGTTAGGATTCTCTTTATATGCCTCACAAAACTCTTTATACACAAACGGACTGATGTGTATTTCATCTCCTCTGTCTTTGAATTCGGTTAAAACATCGGACGAAAGCATTTTTGAATTACTTCCTGTAATATACACATCTATGTTTTTAACACCAACCAACCCCAAAAGTATATCTACAAATCCAATGGTCTCTCCTTTGTCATTTAACCATGGATTTTGTATTGTTTTCACCTCCTGAATCTCATCTAACAAAATGTAATATCGTTTACTGGGATCAGTAATGTGTTCCCTTATATATGTGTCTAACTCCAATGGGTTCCTATAGCGTGCGTTTGTTGCCTCGTCTAGTTTAAGTGATAGTATCTGTTGTGATTTAACGCCTTGTTGTTTAAGATAATCTGTAAACAGTTCAAACAACAATATTGATTTACCACATCTGCGAATGCCGGTTATAATTTTAATTCTACCATTAAACTGTCGTTTAATTAGTTTGTTCAGGTAAAAATCACGCTTAATAATCATATCGATAGAAATTTTTGCGTAAATACGCATTTTTATCGAATGCAAAATTATAATAATTTTATTATTTATGCAAATAAATTTTTAAGATTTTTTTAAAAACAACTATTCAACCGTTGGTGAGGTATTGGTACCTCCAAAACGAAAAAGGAAGCCTTTGGCTTCCATCGCGAAGCGTAGGGGTGTGGGGATATGCCCCACACAAGGATTGGTACCTCTCAGCAAAAAATGCTTCCCGTTTGGGAAGCATTTGCTGAGAGGTACCTAGCAGATTCGAACCGCTGTACACGGTTTTGCAGACCGTTGCCTAACCACTCGGCCAAGGTACCATTGGTGTTTTTGCGGTGCAAAGATAGTAATTTATTTGCAACTATCTAATATTTTACCCTATTTTTTACAAAATCTTTATTTAAGTTTTGAAAAAAGTATGTTTTATCAGGAATTTTAAGTAAATTTGCACCGCTTAATATCAGTGCAACTAAATAAAATCTAAAATAATGGCAAAAAAAGTTATCAAAAACGAAGAGGAAAAAGACTTAGAGAACTTGCAAAACGCACTTTCAACCACAGAGTCTTTTATTGAGAAGAACCAAAAGGTGCTTACCATCGTACTTGGTGTAATTGTACTAGTAATAGCTATTTGGCTGCTTATTCAGAATCTGTATATAGTTCCTAAAAATGAGGAGGCAGATAACCTGCTTGCAAAAGGTCAGGTATATTTTGCCGCTGAGAATTACGAGGTTGCACTTAAAGGCGATAGCGTTGAGTTTGATGGTTTAATAAATCTGATAGACAACTACAGCATAACAAAATCGGGTAAACTGGCAAATGCATACGCTGGTCTCTCTTATTATAAATTAGGTGATTATGACAATGCCATAAAATATCTTGAGAGTTATAACGGTAAGGACGATGTTCTTAAATACACCATTATGGGCACTATAGGTGACTGTTACGTACAAAAAGGCGATACAGAGAAGGCTATAAAATACTTTTTAGAGGCAGCAGAATCAGACAATATTCTTGTAAAGCCTGTTTATATGGTTAAGGCTGGCGTTGCATACGAGAGCCTTGGCAAATATGACAAAGCTTTAAAATTATATGAGGAGGTTAAGGCTAATGCTACATCTGCTCAGCGTGGAATTCCTGAAGTTGACGATATAGATAAATATATCACCGTAGCCAAAGTTAAGGGCAATGTCCAGTAATTTGCATAATCTGTCAACTTATAACCCCGATGTGCTGCCCTCTAAAGATGTGGTGGCAAATCAGAGATATGGTATTGTTGTTGCAGACTGGAATTCAGCCATAACATATAAGTTGCTTAACGGTGCCATAGAAAAGTTAAAGGAATGTGGAGCAGTCAATATAGATGTAATTCATGTTCCGGGTACATTTGAGCTTACATACGGTGCCAGAATATTTGAGGAGAAAGGTGTTTATAATGCAATTATAGTTATTGGCTGTGTAATACAAGGTGACACTCCGCATTTTGATTATGTATGTGGTGGCGTAACCCAAGGCATAACAACTCTTAATGCAACAAAAGGCTACTGCCCTGTTATCTTTAGCGTACTAACAGTAAACAATATGGAGCAGGCAGAAGAGAGGGCTGGTGGCAAGTTAGGCAACAAAGGCATAGAGGGTGCAATAACCGCCATCCGTATGGCGAACTTAGACAAAATTGACATGTTGCGGTAATGGCTCAGTTGGTAGAGCATTGGCTTCCCAAGCCGAGGGTCGCGGGTTCGAGTCCCGTTTACCGCTCAAAAGAGCAAAAAAAAATCCAGACTTTAAAGTCTGGATTTTTTTAGTGCTTAATTGCAATTACTTTGCAGCAGCAATAGATACTTTACGGAATTCCTTCATAAGTTTCTCAATTTCAAGAGAAGCTTTACGAGCACGCATACCAGCAGCCTTGTTACCGTTCTTTACTTGAGCAGCAGCATTCTCTGCAAAGAATTTCATTTTCTCATCAAGAGTAGCAAATAATTTTTCCATAATAATTGATTTATTAATTAATAAAACTAAAATTTAGTTCCACAAATATAGGCATATTTTATTAAAAAACAAAATATTAGCAAGAAATTTGCATATTTTTGCACAAAATTGTCTATTTCCTTATTAAAACAGCGTTTTTATGAGCCATTAACAACTCATTTTCCGCCATAACCTCTATAGTCTCCGCCAAATTACCCAAACCATCTGCAGAAATCTCCTGAAAAGTTATCTTTTTTATAAAGCTGTCCATATTTACACCGCTATATGCCTTGGCATATCCGCTTGTAGGCAGTGTATGGTTTGTACCCGATGCATAATCCCCTGCACTCTCAGGTGTAAAATTACCAAGGAACACAGAGCCAGCGTTTATAATACGCTCACTAATGGCTTTATAATTTCTATGGGATATAATAAGGTGTTCAGGTGCATACTCATTACTGATTTCAGACAACAAATCCTCATTATCAAGCACAAATATGAAACTATTTTCCAAAGATTTTGATATAAAATCCTTTCTTGGCGATGCATCACACTGTTTCTGAGCCTCAGCCATAACCTGTTCTGCAAGATTCTTATCTGTGGTAAACACCATAGATTGGCTTGTGGTGCCATGCTCCGCTTGCGACAGCATATCGGCGGCAATAATATCAGCCCTTTGAGAGTTATCTGCAATTATAGCCACCTCTGACGGACCTGCAGGCATATCTATAGCCACATCTTTAACGCTTACTATCTGTTTGGCTGTGGTTACGTATGGGTTACCCGGACCAAAAATCTTATACACTTTAGGAACGCTCTCTGTTCCGTAAGCCATAGCGGCTATAGCCTGAACTCCACCTATTTTATATATATTGCTTACACCCGATGTTTTGGCGGCAAAAAGTATAGCTGGATTTATATTACCATTGGAATCGGGCGGCGTACATAAAACAATCTCTTTACAACCCGCTATCTTGGCAGGAACTGCAAGCATAAGCACTGTAGAGAACAGAGGTGCAGTGCCACCTGGAATATAAAGCCCCACTTTCTCTATGGCAACACCCTTCTGCCAGCACTTAACACCTTTAGTAGTTTCCACTATAGGTAAATCGTGAATCTGGGCACTATGGAATTTTGATATATTTGCCTTGGCAGTCTCTATGGCACGTTTAAGCCTATCATCAAGCATAGAGCAAGCCTTCTCAATCTCTGCCTCTGAGACTGACAGTGAATCCAACTGTGCCTTGTCAAA
>JAKSNX010000093.1 GCA_024405815.1 Paludibacteraceae bacterium
CTTGCATATCAGTTTAAGAAAAGCGGTAAAAAGGTTATTCTTGGTGCCGCCGATACATTCCGTGCAGCAGCCATTGAGCAACTTGATGAGTGGGGGAATCGTGTAGGGTGTACTGTAATAAAGCAGAAGATGGGTGCAGACCCTGCATCGGTGGCTTTTGACACACTGCAAAGTGCCAAGGCTCAGAAAGCCGATGTGGTTATTATAGATACGGCAGGCAGGCTTCATAACAAGATAGGTCTTATGAATGAGCTTACCAAGATTAAGAATGTTATGAAAAAGGTTTGCCCCGATGCTCCAAATGAAATCCTGCTTGTGCTTGACGGCTCCACAGGACAAAATGCGTTTGAGCAAGCCAAGCAGTTCCAAGCCGCTACGCAGATTAACGCCCTTGCCATCACTAAACTTGACGGTACGGCAAAAGGTGGTGTGGTTATAGGCATTTCAGACCAATTTAAGATACCTGTAAAGTATATAGGACTTGGGGAGAAAATTGGAGATTTGCAATTATTTGATAGAGAAGCGTTTGTGAAGACGTTGCTATGGTAATTGATTTCATAACATTGGGTTGTTCTAAGAATCTTGTTGATAGCGAGAAACTTACACGTCAGCTTGTAGAGGCTGGGCATACCGTGTTTCACGATAGAGCCAAGCTTACGGGAGAGGTTGTAATTATAAATACATGTGGCTTTATAGGCGATGCTAAAGAGCAGAGCATTAACGCCATATTGGCTGCGGCAGACCGCAAGACCAAGGGTTGGGTTAAGAGGTTATATGTTATGGGTTGCCTGTCACAGAGGTATAAAAAGGAGCTGAAAAAAGAGATACCTGAGGTTGATAAGTTCTACGGTAAGTTTGATATGGCAAAAATAGTAAAGGATTTGGGGGGCAGGTATAAACGTTCTATATCTTATGAGCGTTGCCTTGCAACTCCTAAATACTATGCCTATCTAAAAATAGCGGAGGGTTGCAATAGAACTTGCTCATATTGTGCCATACCCCTTATTACAGGCTCTTATAAAAGCCGTACCATAGAGGATATTAAGCGTGAGGTTGAATATTTGGTTAGCATCGGGGTAAGAGAGTTTCAGGTATTGGCACAAGACTTAACCTATTATGGCAGAGATATTTACGGAGAGCCGAAAATAGCGGAACTTGTAAATACAATAGCAAAGGTTAAGGGTGTTAAGTGGCTTAGATTGCATTATGCTTATCCTACACAGTTTCCATACGATTTGCTTGACGCTATCAGAGATAATGCTAATGTGTGCAAATACCTTGACATTGCATTGCAGCACATATCAGATAATATGCTCAGTAAAATGAGGCGTGGCATTGATAAGGCTGGCACATATAAACTTATAAACACCATCAGGGAGAGAGTTCCCGGTATATGTATCCGCACCACGTTTATGGTTGGGCATCCGGGTGAGACCGAAGATGATTTCAGAGAGTTGTGTGATTTTGTGCGTAATGCAAAGTTTGAGCGTATGGGTGCGTTCAAGTATAGTGAGGAAGATGGTACGTATGCCGCCCTTAATTACGCAGATGATATACCCGATGATGTAAAGCAGCACCGTCTTGACACCCTTATGCAAATACAGCAAGATGTTCAGATGGAATTAAACGCCGCTATGGTTGGTAAGGTCTATAAGGTTATAATAGACCGCCTTGAGGGAGATTATTATGTAGGCAGAACAGAATATGACTCACCCGATGTGGACCTTGAGGTGCTTATCCCAGTATCGGGAGGCAAACTGAAATGTGGCTGCTTTTATAATGTAAAGATTACTGATTATGAGGAGTTTGACCTTTATGGCGTAGCCGTAATTTAATGTATGATGTATGAAAAAACTATAAATGAATAATAAGGAACTTATAACAGAACTGTCTAAGCGTTTGGGTGTAACGCAGAAGCAGGTGACGGAGATGCTTGAGGTGTCAACGTCTGCATTGGTAAGTAGTGTTACAGAAACTCAGAGCGTGGTGTTTCAAGGTTTTGGGGCGTTTGAATTACGTAAAAAGAATGCAAAAACCCTGCTGAATCCAGCCACAGGAGAGAAGATGTTTATTCCAGCCAAGCAGACATTGGTTTTTAAACCAAGCGACACATACAAAAGTAGGGTCAAGGAACTTTAATGTATGATGTATGATGTATGAGGGCAGCCCCTTTCCGTCATCTCGAGCGAAGCGAGAGATCTTTAGTTGATTATGAATTATTAATTTTACACTATAATGAATAAGATTTCAACACAGGAAATATCAGAAATAGTAGCAAAAGAGAGTGCTAAGAGTAAGAAGTTTTCAGAACAGTTCCTACGTGAGCTTGTGTCTGTAATAGCGGAGTACCTGCAAAAAGACGGCATAGTTAAGGTTAAGGGGCTTGGCACATTTAAAGTGGTGACTGTAGAGGAGCGTAAGAGCGTAGATGTGGCATCGGGTAAGGAGATTATACTGCCTGCTCATAATAAAATACAGTTTACAGCAGAAAATAGTGTAAAACAAACTATTAAGGGACAAGAGTCAAATCACCGCATCACCGAATCACCGCATCACCGAAGTTATTTGTATTGGATAATAATACTTATTGTTGTAGTGGATTTTGCAGCACTTGCGTATGTTTCTGTTCCATATTGGAAACCTTATTATGATGAGTTTATGAATAAGGGTGAGTCTGATGCAGAAGATGAATTTGTGATTAAACAGGTAGTGCCTGATACAGAGGCGGTTGTAGAAGATACAGTGGCAACAGAGCCAGCTGATACCGCTAATACGGATGTTGTAGAGCAACCAGAGACGGTAGAGCAGGGAATAACTTTAGAGAATTATACGTACCAGATGGCTATGGAGGTGCCTGTAAAGGGAACAGAAACCGTTATAGACGGAAGCCGTCTTACTATGATAGCCTATAGGGCATACGGAAGCAAAGATTTTTGGGTGTATATTTATGACGCTAATCGTGATATTTTACATCGCCCAAGCGATATTTCAACAGGTATGGTACTTAAGATAGCGGACTTGCCTCTGTCAATAGTGAATCCTAATGATGAGGCTTGTATAAAAAAAGCAAGAGAACTTGCAAAAATGTACTAAATATAGCCTTTTGGCACAATTTTTGCAGGAAAAATAAGTTAAGGAGTATAGGAGTGCAGGAGTTAAGATCCCTGACCCTTGTTCCCTGACCCTTGTCCCTTTTTTACGAACGAAGAGAGTAAAAAATATATATTATGCAGACAGTAGATATTAGAGAACTTAACTCGCTTATAGAGAAGAAAAGTGAGTTTGTAGATGTCCTTACCATGGGTATGGATAAGGTTATAGTAGGTCAGAAACACCTTGTGGAGTCGCTTCTTATAGGTTTGCTTTCTGACGGTCATATTCTTTTGGAAGGTGTGCCTGGTTTGGCTAAGACCCTTGCCATAAAGACCCTTGCACAACTTGTTGACAGTAAGTACAGCCGTATTCAGTTTACTCCTGACTTACTGCCTGCCGATGTGCTTGGTACGCTGATTTACAGTCAGAAAACAGAGGAGTTTGTGGTTAAGAAAGGTCCTATATTCGCTAACTTTATATTGGCTGATGAGATTAACCGTGCCCCAGCAAAAGTTCAGAGTGCACTTCTTGAGGCTATGCAGGAGCGTCAAGTTACGCTTTCAGACACCACCTATAAACTTGATGACCCGTTCCTTGTGCTTGCCACACAGAACCCGATAGAGCAGGAGGGAACATATCCACTGCCAGAGGCACAAGTTGACCGTTTTATGATGAAAGTTATAGTTGGCTACCCTAAACAAGAGGAGGAGCGTTTGATTATACGCCAGAACATAGGTCCTAAACCAGCACCTGTAACCCCTGTTATTAAGCCAAGCGAGATTATTGACGCACGTGAGGTTGTGCGTATGATATATCTTGATGAGAAGATAGAGAAATATATTCTTGATATAGTGTTTGCCACACGTGAGCCTAAGAACTATGGATTGGAGAATTTAGAGGGTATGATATCATTCGGTTGCTCGCCACGTGCTTCTATAGCACTTGCAACAGCAGCACGCTCATACGCATTTATCAAACACAGAGGTTATGTTATTCCAGAAGATGTACGTGCCGTATGCCACGATGTGCTGCGTCACCGTATTGGAATCAGCTATGAGGCTGAAGCCAACAATATGACATCGGAGGAGATTGTAAGTGAGATTTTGAACAAGGTGGAAGTACCATAATAGGGACAAGGAACAAGGGACAAGGGACAAGTACTTGACCCCTGACCCTTTTTTTACATTTTATGGAAACTAGCGAGATACTGAAGAAAGTTCGTCAGGTTGAAATCAAGACCAGAGGATTGTCCCAAAATATATTTGCGGGACAGTACCATACTGCCTTCAAGGGGCGTGGTATGGCGTTCTCAGAGGTGCGTGAGTATCAGCCTGGTGATGATGTGCGTAGCATAGATTGGAATGTTACAGCTCGCTTTAATCGTCCGTATATCAAGGTTTTTGAAGAGGAGCGTGAACTTACTGTAATGCTGCTTATTGATGTATCGGGTAGTGGCGTGTTTGGTACAGAGTGCAATACTAAGCGTCAGGTTATTACAGAGATAGCCGCCACACTTGCTTTTTCAGCCATTCAGAACAATGATAAGATAGGTGTTATTTTCTTCTCAGACAAGATAGAGAAATTTATAGCACCGCAGAAAGGTAAGAAACACATACTTTATATAATACGTGAGCTTTTGGAGTTTAAGCCAGAGAGCCGCAAGACAGATATATCATGTGTGCTACAGTACTTTACAAATGTAATTAAAAAGCGTTGCACAGCATTCCTTGTATCTGATTTTATTGCACCTGATTTTGAGAAGGCGTTGCTTATAGCATCTAAGAAACACGATTTGGTGGCATTGCAGGTCTATGATGTAAAAGATACAGAACTACCCGATGTAGGACTGCTAAAGGTTATTGATTCAGAGACAGACAAGGTAATGTATGTAGATACCTCTGATGAAAAGGTGCGTAAGATTTATAAAGACAAGTGGGATAAGCGTCAGGAGATTGTTACCCGTAATTTTTCAAAGACAGGCGTTGATATGGTAAGTATCTCCACCTCTGA
>JAKSNX010000094.1 GCA_024405815.1 Paludibacteraceae bacterium
CGTCAAGTGAGTCTGCCTTTACACATCGCTCGGCAAAATTACGGCAACCGGCACTGCCGCACCCTCCGCAGTTTGCACCAGGCAGGCAACTCTGAACCTGGTCTATACGTGGGTCTTCTTCTACCTTAAATTTCTGTAGAAGAACATACAGTAATACCGCCGATATCAGACCTATTACTGCAAGTACTATTATTGATGTTAATACCATTTTTTTAATTGAAAATTGACTGCGTTAGCTGACTGAAAGTAAAGTTATTCATACATCATACATCATACATCATACATCCTTGACCCTTGTCCCTTGACCCTAAATTCAAATCTTTTACTCTCCTTAATTTTATTCCTGAAGAAATATATGATTAAATAGTAAAATATTGTAACACAGAGTGCTATAAGTGCCGCTACTGCTTCTGACACTCCGCACAGAATTGCTGTTGCAAGTGCTATGACTAACAGAATCAGAGGTAATACGTACGCTATAAATACGGCTTTATGCCCTGTGCTTTCTGAAATCTCTACTGTAACTATATCTCCAATGTTAAAGTCAGAAGCGTTTTTGCACTCTATTTCCAAACAATTGTGTTTTCCGTTTAAGACCCTGCAGGCACTGCTTGCATTGCAATGAGCACAAGCCTCCTGCCTGATAATATCAATCGATAAAACATTGCCTTTTTTGCCTGTTACAGTACCACTGTGTAACATATAAATATCACAAATACCAATCTGCAAATTTAGTAATTTTTTGATAGAAAGACAAAAAAAAGAATAAATATTGAAGTAAATATAAAAATACTGATAAACAGCTCCCACCTGATGTGAATTATATAATTATCCTAATGCCAGTGCTATGACACCAATCAGTACACCTGTAAGGGCTATGGCTTTAGGAACAATGTTTTTGTCATGCATAACAAAGACTCCGTACATGAAAGGTATGATGGTTCCGGTTCTGCGTATTGCAGATAGAATGGATAACATGGCATCGGGTTGGGAAAGTGCATAAAAATAAGCCAAATCAGTAGCCACCCAAAATAATGATATGCCTACAATGCTCCATTTCCACTTAAAGTCCTTTAAAATCTTTTTGTTGCCACTCCAAATAAAACCCACTATTATCAACATCATAATAGCTTGCTCTAAGGCGTAGTAGAATTGGACTGCATACCTGTTTATGTTTCTTAAAAGATATTTGTCGTAAATTCCGCTTGCCGCTCCTAAAAGCATACCTGCTATTACAAGCAGAATGTATTTGTTGTTGAATGATTGTTTCTCTTTTTTGCCTATTGTGGAGAAAACAAAAAAAGATATTGTCACTAATGATATGGCACACCATTGGAAAATTGTAAGTCTCTCCCCAAAGATTATTACAGCCCCTAAAATAACCCACATCGGTCTGGTGGCTCCTATGGGTGATGCTATTGTAAGCGGTACATTCTTTATTCCGTAGTAAGAGCATAATCCAGAACCCAATATCATGCACGCTTTAATGAATATAAGCAAGTGTGTCTTTATGTCGAGGCTTGGGATATGTGGAACCGCTATAGGAATCAAAAGTAGGGTTGAGCATATCATTGAAATGCACAGTACAGGCAAAACAGAATTGTCTTGAACTGATTTTTTCTTGCAAATCTCATAAATTCCTAATAGAAAGGCAGATATAAAACCAAACAGAATCCACATAATTAGCAAATACAGACTGACAATACTTCTTTAAAATCCTGTCCATCCTTGTGCCTTGAGTGTCATTTCTGCACCGTCTCTTGTCACCATAACTTTCTCATTCTCATCAGCGGTAATGTACCCAATAGCCTTGATACCCTCAATAGTGTTTACTTTCTCGTGCGAAGATAGTGGTACGGTAAATAATAATTCGTAGTCTTCGCCACCATTTAATGCGGCAGTTACTAAATTCATATTAAATTCTTCCGCTTGTACTGCGGTCTCGTAGTCAATAGGTATTTTATCCTCATAAACCCTGCAACCAACCTTGCTCTCCTTACATATATGAAGCAGTTCAGAAGATAATCCGTCAGATACGTCCATCATCGCTGTAGGTACTATGCCCGCCTTGTCAAGTTTCTCTATTATATCTCTGCGTGCTTCAGGTTTAAGCTGACGTTCAAGCAGATACTCCTTGCCTGCAAAATCGGGTTGCATGCCTTCTTCTCCATTATTGTTTTGAAACAAAGCCTTTTCACGCTCTAAAATCTGCAAACCCATATATGCGGCACCTAAATTTCCGCTTACACATATTATATCTGTGTTTTTGGCACCGTTACGGCACACTATTTTACCATCCTTTCCATACCCGATACAGGTAATGCTTATTGTAAGACCTGTAACAGATGCAGAGGTGTCGCCACCCACCAAATCCACCTTATGACGCTCACATGCAAGCCTAATGCCATCGTAAAGTTCCTCCAAATCCTCAGTTTGGAAACGGCTGCTTACACCTATGGATACTGTAATCTGTTTAGGAGTGCCGTTCATTGCGTAAATATCAGAGAAATTGACCATTGCGGCTTTGTAGCCCAAGTGTTTAAGTGGCACGTATGTAAGGTCAAAATGTATGCCTTCAAGTAGAAGGTCTGTGGTAACAAGTACGCGGCTATCCTTTCCTGAATAGTCTAAAATGGCTGCGTCGTCACCCACACCCTTAATGGTGCTGCTGTTCTCTAACTTTATGGCTTTAGTAAGGTGGTCTATTAGCCCAAACTCACCCAATGTTGAAATCTCTGACATACGATAAATGATTTTTGTGCAAATTTAGTTAATTTTTTAAATTGTTGAAATCTTATTTGACGGAACTTACAAAAAGAGGTGGAATTTTACTATTTTTGCAACAAAATGTGGAGTTAATGAGCATTTCACTGCACAATATTTGCAAGCGTTACGGTGACCAGACTGTGTTGCCAGACTTGTCTTTTGACGTAAGCAAGGGTGAGATTGTGGGTTTTTTGGGTCCCAATGGGGCAGGAAAATCCACTACAATGAAAATTATTACAGGCTATATAAAACCCGATGCAGGCTCCGTAAGTGTTTGTGGAATAGATGTGATAGCCGAGCCTTTAAAAGCTAAATCTCACATCGGGTATTTACCAGAGCATAATCCGCTATATCTTGATATGTATGTAAAAGAGTATCTTGATTTTATATCGGGTATATATGGTATAAAAAATAAGAAGGAAAGAATTGATGAAATTGTGGAGATTACCGGTCTTGAACCTGAATACAAGAAGCAGATAGGCTCACTGTCAAAAGGTTACAGGCAGAGGGTAGGGCTTGCAGCAGCCATAATACATAACCCCGATGTGCTTATACTTGATGAGCCTACCACAGGTCTTGACCCTAACCAGATAGTGGAGATAAGAGAGTTGATTAAGAACTTTGGGAAGGAACGCACAGTATTGTTCAGTACCCACATTATGCAAGAGGTGGAGGCTGTTTGTGACCGCTTTATAATATTAAAAAAGGGTGAGATTGTTGCAGATAAGAGAATCACTGATATAGAGAAAGGCTCGTTAGAGAATATATTTACATCGATAACTAAAAACTAATTTTTATGAAACGCAAGACTGTCTTATTTTTGTTTCTGTTTACTTTAATGGCTTTGTTTACATCGTGTAAGAACGATATATATGACCCTGTAAAAACAAATATTGTTGCTGAATATAAGCAGTATTTAGGTATGAATTATCAAGATGTCATAAAAAAATTACAGAGCGACGGATTCCTTATTATCTCTTCAGATGGTTGGTTTGATGCAAAGACAACATCAATAAGGCTTATTATGTATTACACGAACGATAAGATAGATATTGTAGAATATGAGAAAACAAGATATGCCTATAACAATAGGCAGGATATGAAAAAAATAGCCACACAAGTCAGCGAGGATATAAACAGATTCTATTCCGTAGAATATCCCCACCAATGTGTAAAAAGATGGTGTACTCTTATCACGCCGCAAGAAGAGTTAACACCAGAGTCTCATCAGGAGGTTATATCGTTGCTTAACGATAAGATAGACCGTATAAATAGGATAGGAGAGGACTACGGTGAAATAGAAGATGTAATTAAGGTAAATTCAGAGGATTTGTTTGAACCTCATAGAGAGTGGGAGACAACATTTGAATCTGATGAAAACTCTCATTTGTGGTTTACTCTATCTACAAGGAAATAAATAATGGACGAGGATTTTGACATAAGAGAAGCAAGTCAGGCAGAAAACACAGATTTTGAGAATGTACTACGCCCATTGACCTTTAGTGATTTTAAGGGTCAGAATAAGATAGTTGAGAATCTCAAAGTTTTTGTTATGGCTGCTCGTATGCGTAAAGAGCCACTTGACCACGTTCTTTTACATGGACCTCCGGGGCTTGGCAAGACCACGCTTTCCAATATAATTGCAAATGAGTTAGGAGTAGGGTTTAAGATTACATCGGGTCCGGTGCTTGACAAACCCGGCGATTTGGCAGGAATACTAACAAGCCTTGAGCCTAACGATGTGCTCTTTATAGATGAGATTCACCGTCTTAGCCCTGTAGTGGAGGAGTATCTTTACTCTGCGATGGAAGACTATCGTATTGATATTATGATAGATAAAGGACCAAGTGCCCGTTCTGTGCAAATAGGGCTTAATCCGTTTACTCTTGTGGGAGCCACCACCCGAAGCGGTCTGCTTACAAGTCCGCTTAGAGCAAGGTTTGGTATAAATTGCCACCTTGAGTACTACGATGCCGAAGTGCTTACCTCTATTATAAAGCGTTCCGCTTCCATACTTGAGACCCCTTGTTATGATGATGCGGCTGTTGAGATAGCCCGACGTAGCCGTGGTACGCCACGTATAGCAAATGCGTTGCTGCGTAGAGTAAGAGATTTTGCACAAGTTAAGGGCAGCGGAAAAATTACCAAAGAGATAGCGTGCTATGCATTGGAGGCTCTTAATATAGATAGGTATGGTCTTGATGAGATAGATAACAAGATACTTAACACCATAATAGACAAGTTCTCAGGTGGTCCTGTAGGTCTTACAACTATTGCTACGGCACTTGGTGAGGACGCAGG
>JAKSNX010000095.1 GCA_024405815.1 Paludibacteraceae bacterium
TACGCTCCACAGGTATTGGAGGCGTTTGAGAATAAACATCGGGATAATGATTACTTCATTAAATTCAACTGCCCGGAGTTCACATCGCTATGCCCAATAACATCACAACCAGATTTTGCCACCATCTACATCAGTTATATACCCGATGAAAAGATTGTGGAGAGTAAATCTCTTAAGCTTTACCTGTTCAGCTATCGTAATAAGGGCGATTTTCACGAGAATTGTGTAAATACCATTATGAAAGACCTTATTGCATTGCTTGACCCTAAATACATAGAGGTGTGGGGTAAGTTTATGCCAAGGGGTGGACTTAGTATAGACCCATATTGCAATTATGGAAAATCGGGTACTAAATTTGAACAGATGGCTTTCTACAGGCTTCAGAACCACGATATGAATCCGGAAAAGGTTGATAACAGATAAATACAGAATAGGTTATGAAAAAGATATTACTTACATTTTTGTTTGCAAGTCTAATGTTTGTACTAAATGCACAAACATCTTTATTAGGGATAGATTTTGGTTGTGACTATGAGTCTGCCTATTCAAAACTTACAGAGAAATTCGGCTCATCGTCTGTAAGCACTACTGATGGAGAAAAAATAAATGTAACAGATGTAGTGTTCTCTTTAGAGGGTGTGGACATAAAAATCATAACTTTATCATTCTCAAATATAAATGGAAAATATTATCTGTATTCAATAGCGTTTAATACAGATGCAATGGTTTTGGTTTATGAAACCGATGCCAAAAAGATAAGCGAATTTAATAAGTTCGCCGTTCAGAAATGTAATGCTTACGCTGTTAAAATGAATGAGCAATATAAGGTTTCCACATTGTCTAAAAAGATTGTAACCACGCAGCCTTGGACTAAATTCTATGTTTTTAACGTAGATGAAAATGTTAAATGTGAAATTTCTGCATACTTCAAAGCGGAAAAGAAATTAGTGGCACAGAGTGGTACCACATTCGCCCGCATCACCTACACTGACGCAAGGTATAAGGAGTGAGAGATAGGGAGAGATTTGGGAGGAATTGTGCTCCGCTACGCTACGCACATCCCTAACCTCTGCCACGGGCGATAGAAGGGGAGGGATTACTCGCAACGTTTGGTTGCTCGTGATCCCTAAGTCTGTGCCAGAGGCATCCAAACAACACAAAAAAGTGATTCGGCTATGCCTCATCACATATTTTGTTTACACTCCAAGTGTGTGATAGTAAACTATCCCTCCCTTGGAGCATAAACAAAAAGAGTTCGCTGTTGCGAACTCTTTTTTGTGTTGCGGAAAGGGAGGGATTCGAACCCCCGGTGCCTCTCAGCACGGCGGTTTTCAAGACCGCTGTAATCGACCACTCTACCACCTTTCCTTTTGCGGTGCAAAGATAATACATTTTTGACAAATCAAAAAATTTTTTGTAATTTTGTAAAGGAAATGCAGCAAATTTTTGATTACATATTGTCTTTTCTGCTTGATACCCGTTTAGAGGCTGGTTGGGTGGGCTATACATCTGATAGGACGGAGTGGAAAAATTTTAAGGTTGTAATAATTCCTTCTGCATTTTTTAAGGGTGAGGTGTATGGTACAGACAAATCTTATCCGCAGCTACCATTAAAGACTATAGATGATGTGCCTATACTTTTTGGAGAGCCATCTGTAAGTCGTACACAGAATCAGATTTTTGTTAAGGCTGACATAGTGGCAAGCACATATTTTCTGATATCAAGATATGAGGAATTGATTGTTAAGGAACGTGATGAAAATAAGCGTTTTGCAGCAAAATCATCGCTGCTATATAAGGCAGGATTATTGCAGACACCTATTGTGGATATGTATGGCAGGTTGTTACGTAAGTGGCTTGGAGAGTGTGGCGTTAAAGTGCCAGCTCAGTGCTCCAAGTATAGTTGTGTAATGACCCACGATGTGGACCATCTGGCGCAATACCGTTCTATCAGAGGTTTTGCAGGGGGTGTGCTTAGGGGTAATGGCATAGCGGCATTAAAATCTATGTTTTTAGGTGTGGAGAATGACCCTCTTTTCTCTTTTGACTGGATGCGTAAATTAGAGAATAAAGCCCATAATGTTAAATCTAAAGTGTTTATTAAGGTATCGGGTAATAAACTGCCACAAGATATTCCTTTTTATAACCCCGATGGGCAAGATGTACGTAAGTTGCTGGAGAAATATAACAACGATGTTGGGGTGCACATAAGCTATGAGGCGGCACTTAATCCTAAACTTATAAAGGGAGAGGTTGATAAGTTGTCTGAAATTGCAGGTAAGCCCATTACAATGTCACGTAATCACTATTTGGCATCGCTTAAACCTTCTGATATGCGCTATCTTATAGATGCTGGTATTACAGATGACTATACACTTGGCTATGCCGATATGGCTGGTTTCCGCTTAGGTACAGCACGTCCTGTAAGGTGGATAGACCCTGAGCGTAAGATACTTACAAACCTTACTTTGCATCCTCTTATAATTATGGATTGCACTCTTAATGAGAGTAAGTATATGGGGTTAAGCATGGATGATGCCTTTAAAATGTATAAGAATCTTAAACATGAGGTTCAGAAATATGGTGGTGAGTTTGTTCTGTTATGGCACAATGATTCCGTATCTACGTTGAGTAAAACCTATCATAGAGAGTTGTTTGAAAAAATACTGCACAATGAAGAATTTGCTGATTATATGTGATGCCTTTCCTCCTGCTTTTGCCCCCAGAATGGGTGGCTTGTGCAAATACATTCAGGAGTTTGGGTGGAATGTGTATGTTTTGACCGAGAATCAGCAGAGCGTAGGTAATATCTCTGATGTGAATCCAAAAAGGGTTGTATTGCTTGATTATTACAAAAAAAGTTCAAGGTTTGAGTGGCTGTGCAAGTTTCCGCTTGATTTTCTTTTTCATAAAAAAGATAAATGCTTGATAGAACTTTTTAGAAAATCGTATCCCGATATTACTTTTGATGCAATACTATGTAGCACATACATGTTGTTCCCGATGTATGCCGCCTCTAAAATTGCAGATGAGTTAAAAGTACCTCTTGTTTATGATATGCGTGACTTGGCGGAGCAGTTTACAGGTTACGAATATGCAAAGCACAGACTATTTAAAAATAATTTTTTAAATAACTTTGTTCACAAAATAAGAAATAAAAAAAATTTAAAAGAGCGTAACGCTTTACTTCAAAAGGGTAATGCAATAACAACAGTTTCTCCGTGGCATGTACAACTTTTAGAATCAATAGGGGTAAGTAATGTGAATTTAATTTATAATGGATACGACCCACAAGTATTTAAGACACAGATTATTAAATCAGATAAATTTGTTATACAATATACAGGTAGGGTGCTTGATTTAAAACTTTATGACGCTACTTTACTTTGTGAGGCAATAAAAAAATTGCGTGCGGAGGGTAAAATCAATCCTGATAAATTTATTGTTAAAATGAATCTTGATTCTAATTCTGCTATCATAATTAGAAAACTTTTTTGTAACTTTGGGGTTCAGGAATTTTTAAAAATATGCAACTTTGTTCCACAAAATGAGATTCCGTCTTTGCTCAATGAGAGTAGCATAGTCCTTGTACTTACAAACAAAATGGACAAAAACGGACCAAAAGGGATTATGACAACAAAGTTTTTTGAGGCACTTGCGGTAAAGAAACCCATATTATGTGTAAGGAGTGATGAGGCATATTTGGAAAATCTTATAAATAAAACCAAAAGCGGAATAGCCGCCAGAAGAGTGGAAGAGGTAGAGGACTTTATTATTAGATATTACAGAATTTGGGAGAAAGAACATTATGTAACAGTAGATTCTGATGATGTTCTTATTAAACAATTTTCCAGAAAGTATCAAGCGTCACAATTTAATGATTTGTTAAACACCATTATAAAATGAAAACTTTTGAGAATTACAGCCTTTTAAACAATAACACTTTTGGTGTTGATGTAAAAGCAAATTATTTTATAGAGTATGACTCTGTAGAAGAGTTGCAGTCTCTGCTAAGGAGTGACTTGCTTCAAGAGTCCAAATTTATGCATATAGGCGGTGGTAGTAATCTGTTGTTTATAAATGATTATCAAGGTGTTATATTGCACTCGCAAATAAAAGGCATAGATGCGGTAGAGGGTACTCGCTCTAAAGTTGTGTTAAGGGCAGGAGCAGGGGAGAGATGGGATGATTTTGTAGAGTATTGTGTGTCAAAGAATTATGGTGGAGTTGAGAATCTATCGGGTATTCCAGGTGAGGTTGGTGCCACACCTATTCAAAATATCGGGGCATACGGTGCAGAGGTGAGAAATTCAATAGTGGCTGTTGAGTGTGTAAACGCTAAAACAGGTGAGGAGCGCATATTTACAGCTAAAGAGTGTCAATTTGGGTATCGGGATAGTATATTTAAACGGGAATTAAAAGGCAAATATATAGTAACATACGTTCATTATCAATTATGTAAGACAGGGTGGACACCTAATGTGGACTATGGTTCTTTAAAGACAGAGATTCCCGATGCAGAACATGCCACACTTAAAGATGTACGTAATGCAGTATTGGCTATTAGAGGCAGAAAACTCCCTGAGCCTAAGGTGCTTGGCAATGCCGGCAGTTTCTTTATGAATCCTGTGGTTCCTACAGAGCAGTATAACAAACTTAAAGAGCAATTTCCCGATATGCCTTGTTATGTAGTTTCTGATAATGAGGTTAAAGTTCCTGCAGGGTGGCTTATAGAGCAGTGTGGTTGGAAAGGCAAGAGCGTGGGTAGAGTTGCTGTTCATGGCTCACAAGCCCTTGTGCTTATAAATAAAGGTGGTGCCAACGGACTTGATATAATTAACCTTTCTGATTCCATCCGTGCTTCCGTTAGAGATAAGTTTGGTATAGACCTTACACCTGAGGTGAA
>JAKSNX010000096.1 GCA_024405815.1 Paludibacteraceae bacterium
ATACATCAATTTATTGTATATTTCCACGCACGCCCACGCATCTATGGCGGCATACATCTGTTGTTTTGCGTCCAATGTCTCAGCCTCCCAATTTGTAAGCCTCTGTGTCTTTGATATTCTCTTTCCAAACATAATGGCATATATCTTTCTGAGGCTCAACTCTTTAATACCTACCGCCGATATATGCTTCTGAATATCGTAAAACCCGTCAAGCGGTATATCCTTACGGCGGCGCAGTTGATGAAAATCATCTTTTAACGATAAGCCCACCTTCAGAATTTTAGAATTGCTAAGCACATCGTTAAGGCATTGAGGCACACCTATCTTGTTAAGACGGAACAGGTAGCATACATTGCCCATAGAGATTTGCATTAGGGCTATTTTATAACTAACTCCTTTCTTAAAAGACGGTCTGGTCTCTGTGTCAAATCCCAATACGGTGGCTTTACTTAACTCATTGCAGGCTGCAAAAGCGTCACGCACCGTATCTACAAGCACAATTTTTCCATCGTGGTACTCCAGTAGCGGAAGTGCCTCCACCTCCTCATTAGTTATCGTCTCCTTGTACTCCATCTCCATCGCCGTTATAGTTTAAATTATGAAGAGCCTTTATGCAGTTCAGCAACTTTATACCCCAATAGCTCTCAAAATTATCGAGGCATGCACTTAGAGAATCGCTGCTAATAGCCTGATTGCCATTCTTATAGTTCATAATAAAATCCTTTATATCCTGATAAATGTCAGCCAAGTTCTCAGACACGCTTGACGCTTCATCGCCGTCAAAATAATCATCATACTGCCCCATCAAGGTTGAAATCTTGTTCTGGATATTATGATAATCTGTTTCTGTAACACATTGAGGCACATCATTATCGCCTAAAAGCACAGGCTTTTCCACGATAGATGCCTTAAGGTATAAGAGAGATAGCAGTTTTTGCATAACAGATATGAAATCCTGATATTTTTTCTCATCGGCGTGCTCTAAATAGGCACAATACTCCACCGCAACAGTAACAAATTCAACAATGTTTTTAGTATAAACTGTCTCCATATTTAAAAAATAGTTATCTTTGCAAACAAATAATATATAACCCGATGCCACAAAAAGAAATTGACGAGCAGGAACTTATTGCCCAGCTTCAGAATGAGGCTACACGGCGTAATGCTTTTAACACACTTGTTACCCAATACCAGAAGCGTCTTTACTGGCAGGTACGCAAGATGGGTATTAGCCACGATGACACCGATGACATTCTCCAAAATGCCTTTATAAAGGCTTGGACCAATATTGAGAAATTCCGCGGTGAATCAAGCCTTATGACTTGGCTTTACAGAATAGCCACCAATGAGACCCTTGATTTTCTATCATCAGCTCATGCCAAGCATACTGCCGCAAATACAGACCTTAACGATGTTCTTGCAACAGAGGTTCATAACGATGTCTATTTTGACGGCGATGAAGCCCAACGCAAACTAAAGGCCGCTATAGAGCAACTACCAGAGAAACAACGCATTGTATTTAATTTACGTTACTATGATGAGATGCCTTACAACCAAATGTCAGAGGTTTTGGGAACATCAGAAGGTGCACTTAAAGCATCATATCACCACGCTGTAAAAAAAATAGAAGAGTTTGTGCTCTCTGTCAATTAAACCTTTTGTAAAATCAGAGGTCAAAGTTACAAAAAAATTATGCAATATGGAAAACATTGATGATATATTAAAGAAAAATAAAGCTAAAGAGGAACCTTTTAAAGTTCCTGAAGGCTATTTTGAGGACTTTCAGTCAAGGCTGAACGCCAAGATTGATGCCATAGAGTCTAAAAAAGCCTTTGCTACGGAAACTCAAGAAACCGCCCCTGCAAGTAGAAAATCAGCCCTATGGATTAGAATCAAGCCTCTACTCTATGTGGCTGCATCAATAATTGCACTCTACGGAGTAACCTACGTAGTGGTTCAGCCTAAAATAAACAGTGAGGTTGAGGCTCAGTTAGCCGAGGCGGAGGCAGAAGCCATAGAAAATGAGCAGATTAACGATTATTACACCTACTCTTCCAATTACGATGATGTGGAATATGCAGAGTTTTACGACTACCTTAGTTACAACGAATAACAATAAATAATAGCTTTACTTGCAAATTTTAGGATTTTTATTTTGTTAGTATAAAAATAAGCCTTATCTTTGCACCGCTTTTGAAAAAAAGCTGAATCGCTAGCTCAGCAGGTAGAGCACATCCCTTTTAAGGATGGGGTCTTGGGTTCGAACCCCAAGCGGTTCACAAAACAATAAAGGACTCCCTGCAGGAGTCCTTTTCTGTTTGTGATTGTTTCCTTTTTTATTGGGACACATTCCCAAACCTTTGCGACAAGCGAAGTTTTTTGTCTTAAAATTTGTATATAATCAAGAAAAGAACTATATTTGCAGTGTTTCTTGATTAAAATGAATTTTATAGAGTTTCATAAAAAACAATGAGCGTTACAAAAAACATATCCTTAAGGAAAATGTCAAAAGGTAACTGCTGTCAGTTTTTCTCCATAGTTGCGTACTGCAGATGCAATTTCCTTTGTCCTTTCTTCTGATGGAATCTTCCACCCATAAACATAGTTGCGAAGCAATGTGGTGTTTATTCCCATCGTTTTGGCAAATTCTGCAAGATTTATCTCTCTATGTGTTAGAAAGAATGCCTGCAGTGGAGTAGGCTCAACCTCATTGCGGTCTATAAAACTGTCAAAACCTATATCCTCATCCAAATCTTCCCAATGTACACCATCAAAACTAAGTGTGTAATTGGATAATTGCTCAGCACTGGCACCAAGTAGCCTACGGTACCACAATACAGACTGCCAATAAGTTTTACCATCGGCATCTTGTCCGTACATACGCTGATTCTCAAACCATACCTTCTTAATCTTCATTGCGGTCAAAATATTCGTGCCAACGTTTTTTTGCTTGTCCATTATTTCCAACTACATGAACATGAATAGGTTCATGGTCATCACTATAAAATTTAATTTTAAATCCGAATATACGATATATCTCTGGCATACTAAATATTTTTATTCTATACTGCAAATATAGGTATTGTTTTAGATACCTGCAAATTTTTATGTAATTTTACATCAAAAATTTCACATTGTGACTACTCTAACTGTTCACACAGGAGCAAACCACCAGTAGAGTATCTCACTTGTCTCAAAACGTGGGACAAGTGAGAGAAACATGGTTAGCCGTTAGACAAAACATAGGACATGTTTGGGAATGTGTCCCAATAAAAAAGGAAACCAATCTCCACCAAAAAAGGGGCTGTAAGCCCCACCGCGTAGCGTAGGGGACTGTTTGGAGTAGCGAGGGCAGAGCCGCTTGCGAGCTATGCCGAGTCACGACAAACATGTTTTGCGAAGCAAAAAATGGGGATATGCCCCACACAAGGATTTATCTCCACAAAACAAAACAAGGGGCGAATGCCCCTTTTGTTTTGTGGAGATTACCGGACTCGAACCGGTCACCTCAACACTGCCAGTGTTGCGCTCTAGCCAGATGAGCTAAACCCCCTCCTTTTTTTGCGATGCAAAGTTAAGACAATTTTAGATTATACGCAAATTATTCCACTAACATTCCTGATTTTATTTCGTTAGCCACATCATCACCAAGTTGTGCCTTTACTATTTCAAGTGCAAAAGGTATGGCAAAACCCGGTCCCTTGCCCGTAATTACATTGCCACTCTTTACAACAGGCTTCTCTGATATGGTGGCACCCTCAAGTTTACTCTCAAATCCAGGATAGCATATAGCCTCCAATCCATTAAGTATCCCAAGCTCTCCAAGTATGTACGGTGCGGCACAGATGGCGGCAACACCGCCTCCTCCGTTAAAATGTTCCTTAATAATGGAGCATAACTTATCGCAAGCACGCAGGTTGGTCGCCCCTGGAAGTCCGCCTGGCAATATAATGTAATCATCGGGTTCTACATCTATATCAGAAATCATAACATCGGCGGTAACCTCTATATCGTGAGCACCTATAACGTCATAACCATTGGTTATTGAAACTGTGGCAACCTCAAGGTCTGCCCTACGCAGAATATCAACAACGGCAAGAGCCTCTATCTCTTCAAATCCGTTAGCAAGAAAAACGTAATTCATAATCTATATATTGGCAAATCTTTTTTCAGCAAATATGCAAGATATACAAGTAACAGCACTGTATTGAATCCCATATTTATCCATGGGTCATCAACGCCTGCGTATGTACGCATACAATGTGCAAACAGCAGACTGGCTCCGTAAAGAACCGCCGCAAACACAAAATAGATGCCAATGGACATAAAATCATACTCTACAGGCAGATATTTCTGACCCCAAAAGTAAGAGATTAGCATCATTATAAAATATGTGGCAAGCGATGCCAAAGCCGCACCCATATACCCTATCATCGGGACTAACATAATTATAAGCACCACATTTATAACGCACCCGATGAGTGACATATAGGCTCCGTATTTAGTCTTATCGTTAAGTTTATACCAAAATGAAAGGTTAAAATACACACCTTGGAAAATATATGCCAGCAACACTACAGGCACCACCACCAAACCTTCCCAATA
>JAKSNX010000097.1 GCA_024405815.1 Paludibacteraceae bacterium
TATTTGATTTGCCAAACAACCAAGATTATGCGGAAAACAGTTATGCCAATAACACGGTGCCTATGGTGTCATACACAACAGACAACCAACTGCAGTTTGTTAACACAACAGGACTTCTGCGTTTAGGCATAAAGACTACGGCAGATGTTACGGTCACCAAGATGGTGCTTACAGATAAGAACAGCAGTTCCAAACTGTGGGGTGAGTTTAAAGTGACACCAGCAGATAACGGACTTGAGTATGTGTCTGGCGGTGACAACACCCTAACAGTGAATTTAGGCAGCGGCGTTGCACTGAACTCAGCAGACTACACCTATTTCTTCTTCTGCCTACCAGCAGGCACACTTGCCAGTGGCTTTACAGTGGATATGGAGACGGCAAATGGTGATGTAGCCAAAATAGACTACACAGGTACTGACAAGAAGACAGAACTTAACGTAGGCAAGCCGTATGACGCAGACGGAGTTGAGTTCGTAGCACCTACAAGCGTGCTTGATGAAATGACCGAGAAGGATGGTGAGTGGAAAGACCCTACAAGTGAGCTTGACGGCGTAACGGAGAAAGACGGAAATTGGTGATAATAAACAATAACAGAAAAAACTAAAAAAACATAAAACAATGAAAAAACTTATTTACATAGCAGGAGCGGCATTGGTAATGTTAGCCTCTGCATCTTGTGAGAAAAAAGAGACAGTAAAAGAGGCACAGTCATCTGTAGAGAAAACAGAGATGGTGTTTACCGCCACATCTGAAAGTGCATTAAAGACCACAATAGTGGATGGCACAAAAGCAGTATGGTCATCAACAGACAACCTAAAGGTGTTTACAGCAGTAGACCAAACAGGTAGTGTATGTAACTATAAAAGCGGTGCAGGCACTAATACAGCGGAGTTCCAAGGACAGTGTGCCAAGAAAGGACCTTGGACAGCGATATGCCCTGCAATTGAAGGCTCAACATACTCCGCAGGTACAATAACATTTACAATGCCTGAGACACAGACATACGCCGCTAATACATTTGCAGCAGGAGCGATGCCTTGCGTAGCATACTCAGAGACCAACACATTTAATTTCAAGCACTCATTCGGTGTGCTGAAACTCAGCCTTAAACTTAAGAGTGGAAAGACAGGCTCAGTAAAGAGCATAACAGTAACAACCAAAGGCTCAGAGAAACTTAACGGTACATTTACAGTGAATCCACAGACAGGTGTTGCAGCCACATACAGCACAGGCGGAACATCATCTGTAACCCTTAACTGCACAAGTGTTGCACTTAGTGAGAGTACAGCCACCGACTTTTGGATTGTGGTTCCACAGGGAGCGTTTGCAAGCGGATTTGATGTAACAGTAACACCTACATCAGAAGACCTTCTTCCAGCAACATTATCAACTACAAAAGCCAACACCATTAAGGCAGGCGAGGTTAATAAGATGCCTGTACAGATAATAGCGTTTAAGAAGCGTCCTGATTGTCAAAAAGCGTTGGATGATGATGCCAACTGGGTTACAATAGGCACTCAGCAGTGGCTCAAGGTGAACACAAAGTGCATAGAATATGACACAGAATCAGAGGCATTTTATGCTTCTTGGCTTACAAACAATACTATACCAACATCAAGTAGTTATGTTTTCACCCCATACTACGCAGACCCTACAACTGCAAGCAAACCAAGTTATATGAGTGATGAGCAGTTTGCTAATTTGGGTATGATGTACAACTGGGCTGCTGCTGTCGGACTTGAAGATGGTCAGACTCAGGCAGAAGCATTCACTGGCAACCGTCAAGGCATCTGCCCTAACGGCTCACACGTTCCTTCGGGAGCAGAGTGGAATACTCTAGCAACTACATTGGGCGGAGCGTCTGTCGCAGGCAAGAAGATGAAGACCTCCACTGGCTGGCAATCAGGTACAGGAGAGGGAGACAACGGTTTTGCGGCTCTGCCAGCAGGCTACGTGAGGAGTGACAGAGAAATTGTTGAAGTGCGCGGTATTGGTACTAACGCCTGCTATTGGCCGTCAGACGCCAAAGATAGTTATAATGTCTACTACCGCTACATCCTTAACACCTATGACAATTTGCGCATGTCCAGCGTAGTAAAGTACAATGCATATAGCGTGCGTTGCTTAAGGGACTGATACTCCTACGGAGTTATGTATAATGTATGATGTATGAGGGTCAAGGGAGAATAAACGCTCCTTTGACCTTTGTGTTGTGAATTCTCTGCTCCCGTTTGCACGAAAATTCGCTACGCTCAACATGACGAGTGGAAAATGAATCAAACAGGTCAAAGTTTTTAGCCTTGACCTGTTTGTTGTTATATATTTATAAAAATTAGTCAAAACCAGATGATAATTTTGCAGATGTAATATAAAAGTATTATCTTTGTACTAATTCTCCGTTTTATACTTGTTTCATCCTCATTATTGCCTAAATGAAATAGGTAAGATATGGGTAAAAATGAAAGTAAACTTACAGTGCAAAGTACTGTAAAGCCACAGGTGTATAATATACGTGGCAAACGTGTGGTGCTGGACAGAGAGCTGGCAGCAGCGTTTGGTGTGGAGACTAGAGTGATAAATCAAAAAGTTAAAAGAAACATGAATCTTTTTAATGCTGATAGTATGTTTCAACTAACTTTTGATGAATGTGCTGAGTTAGAAACATCGGGTTCAAAATCACAAAATTCGGGGTTGTCATCACATTTTGTGATTTCAAACAACACCAGTAGAGGTGGTTCAAGACACCTACCTTTTGTCTTTACAGAAGCTGGTGTTCAGGTGCTGAAAACTCTTATGAAAAGCAATGTGGAAATTGACTTTACGGATGAGCCGCCACTGCCTGCTGTTTATGAAAAATCGTGGAATGACGGTACTGTAGTGCTGTATAGACCCGATGAAACCACAGATATAGATGTTTATATATACAAGGAAACAGCATGGCTTAGACAGGAGCAAATCAGTAAACTTTTTGGTGTAAAACAGCCAGTAATCTCAAAACATTTGAGCAATATTTTTCAAAGTGGTGAGCTTGAAAAAAATTCAGTTTATTCCATTTTGGAATATACTGCCAAAGACGGAAAAACATATTTTACCGCCTATTATAATTTGGATGCAGTGCTATCTGTAGGCTACAGAGTAAACTCTGTTAATGCCACCAGATTCCGTCAATGGGCTAACAGAGTTTTAAGAAACTATATTTTAAAGGGTGGAAATTTGGAAAACAGAGTTGTGGCATTAGAGGAGGGTCTGCGTCAAACAAATAATATTGTATATGAAAATCAGAAACAGTTTGACATAGTTCTAAAAAAAGCCATACTTCCTGCAGAGCAAATCTTTATGCAAGGGCAGTTCTTTGATGCTTATAAATTGTTCTCTGATTTAATAAGGAGTGCTAAAGAGCGTGTTATTATTATAGATAATTATGTGGATGAGAGTGTACTTGAGCTATTAAAGAAACGCAAAGCAGATGTTATCGGCGTTATATATACAAGTGAAAAGTGTTATAA
Organism: Paludibacteraceae bacterium; assembly: GCA_024405815.1. Taxonomy (GTDB): domain Bacteria; phylum Bacteroidota; class Bacteroidia; order Bacteroidales; family Paludibacteraceae; genus Enterocola. Next base: position 3,507 of record JAKSNX010000097.1, read on the forward strand.
CAACAACAATTTTAAACTTGACTTACAAAGGTATAATGCCCAATATCCTCATATAGATGTTTATCCTATGAGCAAGGTTCACGATAGATTTATGATAATAGATGATGTGCTGTACTCATCGGGTGGTTCATTTAAGGATGCCGGTAAAAAACTTTTCTATTTTGAAAAGATGGGACTTAACCCTGATGCAATCTTAGCAATACTTGGAAAGTAGGCTTATTAAAGTGGGGCTTGTATATATAATAAGGTGTAACTTTACTCGCAAAACTCACGATGTTCGTTTTGCTCGTGAAGTTAAAACCACTTACTCTGTAAGTGTAATTTTACTCGTCGCTACGCTCCTCGTGAAGTAAAAAATCTCCTTACTCCGTAAGTGGTAACTTTACTCGCACCTTATAGGTGCTCGTGAAGATAGGATGCATTATGGCAGAACCAAAAATGTTCCATTTTTGAAAAATATGTGTTGTATGGGTATGTAAACAAGTTTCCAACCCACACTCCACATATTTTTTACAAAAAAACTGCATTTTTTTTTGTTCTGCACATAATTTTCACTATCTTTGTCGCCCAATTTAAAATTATCAGTTTTTATTATGTATTTATCAAAAGAGGAAAAAGCGGAAATCTTTGGGAAATACGGAAAGTCCAATACTGACACTGGTTCTCCAGAAAGCCAGATAGCATTATTCTCTGCCCGTATCGCCCATTTGCAGGAACACGTTCAGGCAAATAAGAAAGATTATAGCACACGTCGTGCTTTGGTTATGTTGGTAGGAAAGCGTCGTCAACTCCTTAATTTCTTAAAGGAGCGTGATATTAACCGCTATCGTGCCATCATTAAAGAGTTAGGTATCCGTAAATAAAGAATACCTAAAGTGCTAAAAATAAGGGAGCGACGATTTGCTCCCTCATTTTTTTTGAAAAAAATTAGAATTTTTTCTTAAAAATATTTGGTGGGTAAAAAAAAAGAGTGTAATTTTGCACCCGCTTTTGAGAAAAAGCAAGATCTTTGAAAGACTGAAAACAACAAACAACCAAAACAAGGAAGGAACAAGAGCATAT
>JAKSNX010000098.1 GCA_024405815.1 Paludibacteraceae bacterium
GCAGTAGTACTGCTTAACCCTGTAGCCGGAGACCACTTAATTGATGTAACACCCACACCTTTTACAGATAAATTAGCCTTATCACCTTGACAAATAGTTACATCTTCACTAATTTCAGGATTCAGGTCTGGCAATACGGTAACTGTAAGCTCCTTGCTTGCCTCACATACGTTAATTACACTTGCCACGTATGTTGTGGTTTCTTCTGGCTTTACTGTCACTATAGCATCAGTTGATATTTGTGTGCCTGTGGATTTCTCTGTCCAAGAGAGTGTGGAACCCGCAGGGTATCCGTTCATTTTTAGCTCAACATCAGTTCCTGAACAAATCTGCTTATCCAGTGGTTCTACAGAGAACTCTATGGCAGGATGAACCTCTACGGTAATCTCATTACTTTCTGTCTCACAAGCCCCGTTTTTAGCCACCTTTTTATATGTAGCGGTCTCTGTAGGTGCAAAGTCTGTAATGTCCTTCCCTTTTTGAGACGTCATTTCATTCCATGTGCCAGCCACAGTCTTACTATACCAAATATACTGTTTGGCAGTCTCTGTATCACTATCAGTAATGTTTATCTTAGTCCCTACACATATAACATCCTTATCTGCGGATATCTCAGGATTGGCTGGCTGGTCAACGGTAATGGTAAGAAGACCTGCTCCCTCGCACTGACCACCTATCAGTCTTACCGTATATATTGTATTATCTACAGGAGCCTGGTCTTTTAGCGTAAGCCCTGTTTCACCTGGAATCTGAGCACCATTAACATGCCACTCTAATGACTCACCTTGTCCAAATGTATAGGTGGCATTTATATCAAACACATCACCCATACAAATAGTATTGTCAACTACAGGAGCGGTAGGCACAAGCGGAATTTCAACTTTATCATTTACAACTATTTCAAAATCCTTTGAACTTTCACATCCCAAAGAGTTAACCACTGTGAATTTATATGAAACCTTCCCTTTGCCTATAGCGACAACTTCATCCTTAATTATAATTTCTGTCTGTCCAAGAGACATATCACCCTCCTCTAATGTGGTTCCGTTTTTGGTCAGCACATAATGTCCGCTACCCGATGTAAACTTAATAGTAATCTCTGCACTAGGGTTAGAGACACACACCATAGCTGGCGACGTTATTGTAAACTCAGGTGCGGGAGTTATCTTATATGTAACATCTTGTGATGACTCACAAACCTTACCTTGTGGGTCACTTGCCACCACATTTATAGTACCCGAAGCAGACTTTTTCTCAAGAGTATAGCTTACGCCCGTTGCAGAAATACCCGTTCCTGTCCAAGTATAATCATACTCAGGTTTTGAGGCAGTAAACGTAAGTTCGGTATCGGGGGTCTCATCATTAAAACATTTCTCAATAGATTTAGGTGTAACTTCAAATACAGCGGCATCTTTTATCTCTATATTAATAGGTGTACGCTGACTTTCACAGAACTCCTGCTTGCCAGCGGTAGCCTTTTGATTGGTTACATAATATGTAGCCTTTCCTACTGTCTTGGCATCAAAAGTGGCATTTTCATCTAACGCTGTTCCGCCCTCTGAAATTTCATAAAAGCGCAACTTATCGTACGGTGACGTAACCAAATCTTTTAATGGTTTTGTATATGGCTCCGCCGTGACAGGACATTCTGAATAATTATTTACCGTAGGAGCGTCTGTAGGTGTGCATTTGCAATGATATTGAATCAAAATAGGATCTGAAACAGCGGTGAGCATTCCGCAACCCTCGCCAGGCTTGCCGTCTCCAGCCGATTTTTCCACCGCATTCTTGTCTCCACCAACCCATACTCTGTACCAAAGTCCTGTCTCATAAATCTCATCTTTAGGTACATCAATCTCTATATACGCATCTGTTTTCGCTCCCGTACCAACATTAGTCCACGTATTCTTATCTGCAGATGTCTGGAACAGATAATATGGTATCTTGAAGAATGTGGACAAATCATATACGGCGTGTGCCTCAAGTTTAAGATGAACATCAGTGCCGTCATCTTTGCATACTATTGTATCTTTTGATTTATATTTGTCATCTGTATATATCTTAATCTCAGGAGAACATGTGGAGAAAGTAATATCATCTATGGCTATATCATTACCAATAACCTCTTTAGTGGACATACTTTTATGATTGTTCACTATCTGCAGATGGAATATTGTAAAATCCTTTGAATTGAAAGATTCACCCTTTTCTATCCACTCGCCAGTATATGGCAAATCCCCTGTTTCCGTGTTCAAGAGTTCTGTCTCATCTCCTGTCTCATCATTATAGCCATAGACACGGAAACCTGCATTAACGGGCTCATGAGAGGAATCCACGTTTGAGTCTATATTAGCGATAAAAGCGGCAAAATCGTAAACAGTATTCTTACAGAACGTCTCATCTGAAATATACAAATCAAACATTGCCAACGGATCCTTACCGCAATTTACAATAAGCATTCCGTTTTTTGTATCTGCACCACCTTTTGTATGGTCTTTGATAGCGGCATTCTTCCAACCGTCCCATCCACCGTTACCTGGCTTATGCGTAACAATATAACTACCCTCTTTTAGTCCTCCACCAGAAAACTTATTATAATCGTAATTTGACGAAATGCCTTTTGACATCTCATCATCAAGGTCTCCAAAATTCACAACATTTGTTGCATTCATTTTCTGACTGGCAAACGAAACTTTCAAAATTTCCTTACGCTCACCTGCTACGGAGCAACACACCACAGGGCGTATCTGCTCACTTGTCAAAACATCACTGCCCGATGTACAACGGTAGTAGCACTCATCTGTAACCTGCACTATAATGGTAGATTCTGTAGCACCCTCAATAACCTCCCATGTCTGCTTGTTATCTTTGGATATTTCCCATTTGCATGTTCCTGTAATACCTTTAGCTATCAAAGTGTTATTCTCACCCGCACAAGGTTTGTTGCCGTTTTCAGATACTATTTTTTTATCAACACAACCTATTATGGTGATTGATGTGATATTGACAATGTAGCAATCTCCTGAATAGTCTGAAATAAGTGATAATGATTGAGATGTACCCTTAGGTTTGAAAGTCTCACTAAATGAGAAATCTCCTACCGCCTGATAATCTGACGCTTCTTTTACTTTTTCCGGGTTATGCCAGCCACCGCTGTCCTCCCACTTAAGAACCAATTTATATCTGTGCTTGTTACTAGTGGCGTTTTTATCTCTTAACGTTACATTCCCCTTAATTTCAATCTTGTATGTTTTACCTGCTATCAGTCCGTTTAACGCATATGCGGCAACTGTTTGGTTTGAATTCTCAAATCCAACAGATAATTTACCTCCCGTATCAGAAACTTTTGACACAGAATACTCCCCTCTTCCTGGTTTTTCCACTCCATGAAAGGAGGCTGTAGTTGAAACCATTTCTGACGATGGATCTAAATATTTAACACTCTCTAACTTATAGTATGTGTCTGTAATACCGTTTTTTGGCAAGAAAACCGTACCTGAAAAGGTGTCAGGACAGTCTTGTGCGTTGACGACAACCACTCCAAATAATATTGATATAACTACAAAAGATAGTTTTAGAAACTTGTGATTCATTTTAGTTTTCAATTTTAAGTACAAGGGCAAAACACCCCATTTTAATTTCAACTGACAAATGTACAAAAACTTATCAACAAAAAGAAATAAAACGCTATTTTTTTGTATTTTTGCACAAAAATAATCCTTTACCCTTGACCCTTGTCCCCTGACCCTAACTATGGAAACACCACTGATGAAACAATACTTTGACGTAAAAAAGCGTTATCCGGACACCATTCTGCTGTTCCGTGTAGGCGATTTTTACGAGACTTACTCATCAGATGCCGTAATTGCGTCTAAGGTGCTGGGAATCACACTAACTCACCGTTCCAACAGTAGTGAGGGACCTATGGAGATGGCAGGGGTTCCACATCACGCCATAGACAATTACCTTCCAAAACTTGTAAGGGCAGGGTATCGGGTTGCCGTATGTGACCAATTGGAAGACCCTAAAACCACTAAAACCTTAGTAAAAAGGGGTGTCACAGAAATTGTTACACCTGGCGTAAGTTATAATGACAACGTTCTTGATGTAAAAAGCAACAATTTTGTAGCGGCAGTCCATTTTGACAAGAGTGAGTTAGGAATCGCCTTTTTAGACATATCCACAGGAGAGTTTCTTGCCTCACAAGGCTCTCAGAACTATGTAGAGAAACTTATAAGCAGTTTTATGCCTAAAGAGTTGCTTTACAACACCCAATGCAAGGATAAATTCAAGAATCTCAACATACCTAAAATCTTCACCTACGCAGAAGATGACTGGTGTTTCTCAACACAGAGTGCCACAGAGAGGCTTCAAAAACAATTCAGCGTAGCATCTCTTAAAGGGTTTGGTGTAGATAATATGGTTTCAGCCACCGTAGCGGCAGGTGCTATCCTATATTATTTAGACCAGACAGAGCATTCCCAAACATCACATATTACCGCACTGCATCGCATTGATAATGAGCGTTTTG
>JAKSNX010000099.1 GCA_024405815.1 Paludibacteraceae bacterium
AGCGTCGGATTCATAACCCGGAGGTCTCGAGTTCAATTCTCGATCCCGCTACAAAAAAAGACTGGTTTTCACCAGTCTTTTTTTGTTAATATATTGCTTTCAGTATTGTCAGTACATCTTGCGGTGTTAGTTTCATGTAACCGTCTGCAAAAATAACGGAATTTGCTATAAGTGGCAGCATGTCTTCTGTGGTGCCAATCTCATGCAGAGTGGATGGAATGCCTAATTCCCTGATGAATGCCTCCATACGGTCAATTCCCTGTAGAGCCACATCATCGGGGCTTAGACCTTTATCATCTACACCCCAAACATTCTTTGCAAAGCGTACAAACTGGTGAAGCCCTGCCTTGTAGATATATCTGTAGTAAGTGGGGGAGATTACAGCAAGCCCTATTCCATGTGGGCAATCTGTATATGCCCCTAACTGATGTTCTATTTTGTGAACGTTCCAATCCTGCTCTTTACCTACGGCAAGCAGTCTGTTAAGACCCATCGTGGCACACCACATTATGTTACTGCGTGCATCATAATCAGTTGGATTCTTCAGAGCTTGGCGTGCCGATACCAAAAGAGAACGCATAACACCCTCTATCATAGCATCACAAACATGTTCCCCCTCTCCTCCAAAATACTGCTCCATAAGGTGTGAGAGTATGTCAAAAATGCCGCTTGTCATCTGCTCCTTTGGCACTGTATAGGTGAATTCAGGGTTTAGAATGGCAAATTTAGGGGCTGCTTGTTCCATAGGGAAAGTCCTGCCTGTTTTGGTATGGGTGTCATCGTTTGTTATTACACTGGTGGAGTTCATCTCAGAACCTGTACCAGCCATAGTTAGAACGCAGCCTACAGGAATGGTCTGATTTTTAACGTCTGCCCAATTCATATAATACTCTTTCCATACGTCACACTGTGCATACGTGGATACGGAAATTCCTTTGGCACAGTCTATTACGGAGCCGCCACCTACGGCAAGTATAAGGTCTGCCTTGCTCTCTTTTGCTATTTTTGCACCAGCCATAACCTGTGCGTATGTAGGGTTGGACTTTACTCCTGACAGCTCAGATACACTCTTGTTTGCCGCCTTTAGAATCTCAATAACCTTGTCATAAATGCCAGTACGCTTTATTGAGTTTTTCCCATAAACTAAAAGTACGTTTTTTCCGTACCTGTCCAGCTCTTCTCTTAAATGGCTTAACGCAGTTTTTCCAAAGTGTATTCTTGTGGGTGCCTGATATGAAAAATCGTGAATCATAATGATTTGTTATTTTATAGGTGTGTTAAGTTTCTCTATCATCTTACTTATTTTAGCCTGCGTTGTGTAACCGCTATTTATAAAGTAATTGGTTACGGCACTCTTTAGGTCTGAAACTTCCTTTACATCTTCAACTTGCAATAGCCCTTCAAACGCCACCTTCATCATATTGGCATCGCGGTACTCTTTTATATACATATTATTGCTGCGTTGGTAGTCTGCTGTAACCTCATCAAAAGTGGCTCCGCACATAACACCTATCAAGGCACAGAAAAAGCCTGTGCGGTCAGTGCCAATGCGGCAGTGTATTGAGATTGGAACATCGTGGCTGTCATCAACAATAGCATCAATAACCTGACCTACCCAGCCTCCAACCTTTGCACTGCGAGGGTCATGATAGCAGTCATAGTAATCTGTCTCACTATCGGGGTAGCCTATATAAGCCACCTTATCATTATCTATAAGATTTTGATAATAGGCAGAAATCTCCTCTTTTTGTGATTTTCCGTCAATGGTAACGCTTACAAGGTCTTTTGTTTGGTCTTTAGACAGGCATATATCTGTTTTTATGCCATACTCCTCAAAAAACATCTTTACTTGCTTAACACGCTCAAACTCAGTATTATTACGTGATGATGTAGTATATTTAAACGGATGGTAGCAACGCATAAGGCACTTTGTTCCCGGCACAATACGCACATTAGAGATATCTTCACGCCCTTGTTGTGTGTTAAGGTCAAAATCGGAGAGTTTTTTCTTAGTGCCGGCAATTTTATTCTTAGCCTTTATCTGCTCAAGGTCATCTGTTGAATAAACTATAATCTGATTATTGCTTGTTCCGTTAAATTTATAACCCGATGTAAGCCAAGATGGCGGCTCTTGCCACGTTGAACCGTTGGTAACAAACTTAAATTCAGGCTGCCCGCTATTGCCAGGGAACTTAACGGCAGAATATGGTAAAGTTATAAACCAAAACGGGTGGTGTACAGCGGTATCACATTTTTGTAGCACATATTTGGTCTCATCGCCCCAATCATTAAAAGAGCCACGCACTTCAATGCTTTTAGGATTGCCCTTCCTCCAAAGTGCAGAGTCAAATAGGAATGTTATGGTCTTATTTGTAACGTCCTCACTGTAGCAACGTTTCTTATCGGTGGCAAGCGAGTCAAAATATACAGGCTCAGGCTTTGGCGTAGGTTCAGGCTCCGGCTCTGAATTTTGTTTTTTAGAACATGCTGTAAGCGGAATAGCCAGCAGTAATGCAAGCGTAAATAAAATGGTCTTGGTAAGATTTGATTTCATAGCATTTTTACTTTTAGGCTGCTAAGTTACAATTATTTTTTGGAAAAATACTATATTTGTAATGTATTTAGTAATAGACAGATGTTACGCACAGGAGCCATTCTTAATTTTATTATTGCATTAGGTCATATTGTATGCCTGTTCTTTCTTGATGCCGCCTTTCAGTTTTATGGCATAGACGGTGTGATGAATGACATTGCCGGGCAGTATGGAGCATACGTACCATACTTGATAACGGTGGTTTTAGTGTGCGGTTTTACCGTTTTTGGACTTTACGGACTATCCGCTGACGGCGTGATACACAGGCTGCCACTGTTATGGTTTGGCGTTTTTGGAATAGCATCGCTGTACCTTTTAAGGGCTTTTTGGGGTGTATATACTATGGTTAGCACAGATACCTATATGCTTAAAAACATATCATCTGCGGTTATATCGGGTCTTATAGGTTTATTATACCTCTGTGGTGGAATAAAAAAACTGAAATAGAAAATTATTGATATATATTTCTTATATTTGCAACCGAAGTATGAAACAACTATTCATTATAGCAGGACCTAATGGGGCAGGTAAGACTACCGCCTCATATACTATATTACCAGAGGTTCTCAAGTGTAATGAATTTGTTAATGCCGATGAGATAGCCAAGGGCTTATCTCCTTTTAATCCAGAGAGCGTTTCCATTCAAGCGGGCAGATTGATGCTTGAAAGAATAAACCAAATGATAAAAGAGGGTAAATCATTTGCTTTTGAGACTACATTGGCTACACGCTCATACGTTGGTTTTATAGAGAGGGCTAAAAAGAAAGGGTATTTTGTATCGTTGATATTTCTATACCTCCCATCTGCAGAACAAGCCGTAGAGAGAGTTGCAATGAGAGTAAAGGAGGGTGGTCATAATATAGCCCCCGATGTTATAGTCAGACGCTATAAAAGGGGATTGGAGAATTTAGTTAAGTTGTATATGCCGGTGTGCGATTCTTGGATTATATATAACAACTATGACTTTAACAAACGGATTTCTATAATTGCGGAGGGCAGATTGTTGAATTTACCTGAAGTTTATGACAAAACAGTTTATAATAAAATCATATCAAATGACTGACATACAAATAAAACAATTTCATAAAAAAATTACACAAGGATTAAGTATCTCCCGTCAGCGTTTAGTTGAACGCACCAAGAAAAACGGTGGAGAACTTGTGGTAATGCAAAACGGTAAGATTGTGCACGTCAAAGCAGAGGATTTGTAAAGTTTTTTTTGCCTAAAAGTTTGCAGATTAAAAAATAATTTGTAACTTTGTAGCAGATTCAGAAATGAATTTAGGTGCGCTACGGCGTGGCTGCTTGCAGAGAGGTGTTTCACTTCTCTGTTGTTTTTTATAAGAATTTCAGATTGTTTAGGATTTGCTGAATTGCCCCTTTCTCATACACCCAAACATCAGATAAGATATTGCCCGTATGCTGTCTAGCTACAATCATCTTTCTAATGAATCTTGCGGAACATCCCTTTGTGTTGTTTATAATCACATGGTTTGATTGTTCTGAACCATGCTTTAACATTCTCATTATTTTATGTTTTTTCCAAGGTTTTGCAAAACTCTCATATTCATAAAACAATCCGTCAATCAACAAATCAGGACATTTCCTTTCATATATAGTTCCAATTAAACCGCCAAAAATCTCTTTGTACAGCTTATCTTTGTAATGAACCGTTGGTAGAATTGTAACATAATGTCCGTTTTGAGCAAATAATCTTCCCACTATTTTTAACTGTTTGTAATCAGTCGCATTCCTGTTAACAATGGAGTATTCAGACAGGCTCCCTCCGTTCCTGAATTTCTTTAAAATAATAATATTTGTATCGGTTGATATTTCCATATCGTAGTGTAAAAATCTTTAACAAAGATACTGAAAATCAGCGATAAAAACAAATAAACTCAGAAGAAAAAACGCTGT